>DAINRH010000086.1:0-15537 GCA_036741905.1 Methylobacter sp.
CGCGTCCGGCTTATCTGGAAGCATTTTGGGCATTGGTTAACTGGGATTTTGCTGAAAAAAACTTTTCAGCTTAATTTTTTAACCGATATTGCGTAAGTTATAACAACCGCGAGGAACGCCAAACTGGCTTTTCTTCGTGGTGAGGCTTTTTACCTATTGCGCAACATCAGTTTTTAAGTAGTATAAGAAACCTCCTGCATCTACTGATGCAGGAGGTTTTTTTATGGAGGAAATAAAATGGCTACAGTATTAATTACCGGCGCTAATCGCGGCTTGGGTCTGGAGTTTTGCCGCCAATACGCTGAACAGGACTGGCATGTCATTGCTTGTTCCCGTAACCCTGATGATGCGTTTGATTTAAACAGCCTCGCCAGTCGCCATCCTAATATTCAGTTGGAACAATTGGATGTTTCAGCGTTTGAACAAATTGATGCGCTGTCCCGAAAATTAGCGGGTCTGTCGATTGATGTTTTAATCAATAATGCAGGCATTTATGCGGATAACAAAATTAACGGTCTTGGGCATCTTGATTATCAGACCTGGACAAACTCGCTGCTCATTAATACCCAGGCCCCGGTTAAAATGAGCGAAGCTTTTTTACCGCACATTAAAAAAAGCGATAAAAAATTGATTGTTGCGATCAGCAGTTTGATGGGCAGCATGGCTGATAATGACAGTGGCGGCAGTGTTTTTTACCGGTCAAGCAAGGCGGCGCTGAATGCTGCAATGAAGAGCCTTGCGATAGAGCTTAAAAATCAGTCTGTCGGCGTGCTTATTTTTCATCCCGGTTGGGTTAAAACCGACATGGGCGGGCCTGATGCGTTAATTAATGCCGAGCAAAGCGTCGCCGGAATGCGCACTTTGATAGATAACTTTTCATTGGACCAATCCGGCCGTTTCGTTAAATACGACGGAACGCCAATGCCATGGTGAATGCTATGATTAAAAAGATGTTGATTTTATGGGTGATGTTGCTAGGCGCGGCTTATGCAGAGGTTTCAATTCCCGAGCAGATTAAAGTGCCTGCGGGCTATAGTCCTGTTCTGACCGTGCATGCCAAGGGTGACCAGATTTACCAATGCTCGCTGAATAAAGGCGAATATGCATGGGAGACGCAAGCGCCCGATGCCAAGTTGTTCGATGCGCAGGGTAAGATCGTCGGGAATCATACGGCCGGTCCTCTTTGGGAATATAAAGAAGGCAGTCGCGTGGTCGGCCGGGTCGTCAACAAAATCGATATGGCGCCGGGCAAGGCCATTGCATGGCTGCTGGTCGAGGTGGTCTCCCATAAGGGCGACGGCCTGTTTTCGAACGTCAGCTTTATTAACCGGATCAATACGCACGGCGGCCTGCCGCCTTCGGCAGGATGCGACGCCAATCATTTGGGTGGTGAAAAGCGGGTTGCCTATACGGCGGATTATGTTTTTTACGGGAAATAATTGTTCAGCAGATAATCGATTTGTCCACGAAAAGCACGAAAGACACGAAATAAATCAGCATACTGTATTGCACAGCTCGGCTTTTGTCCCCCTCTCCCTTCGGGCATAAGTATCTACACAAGTACCGGCCCCTTCTCCCTTGAGGGAGAAGGTTGGGATGAGGGGGATATAAAGGGTTGTTTTTATTCTCCTCACCCCAACCCTCTCCAGCAGGAGAGGGAGTTAGGCTGCTTTGTAACTCATTGTATTTATAATACAAAAAAGTTGTGTAGATACTTATGCCCTTCGGGAGAGGGCTGGGGTGAAGGGATTCAAAAATGCGCAATTCATGACCGTTTGCAGTATACCTTTTTGGTAACCGCTGCAACTTGCCATCTATTTGAGTTTTTCGTGCTTTTCGTGTCTTTCGTGGACAATTGGTTTTTCTAACTGCCGAGCCGTAATTCCCTGAGCTTCATCAACGCGTAGACCGATTCCAGGTGTGGCGCGGCTACGCCTAGCCGCTGAGCGGCGCGCAGTGCATTGCCCAGAATGGCTTCCGTCTCCATCGGCTGGCCGCTTTCATAATCCAGCAGCATGCTGGTTTTATAAGGCGGCATGGCATAAGTGTTTTCGATATTGATGTTAACAATATCGGCGGGCAGCGGATGTCCTGAGGCCGCCGCAATGTCGCAAATTTCCTGCATAATGCTGCGCACGAAAAACTCCTGGGTTTGCAGTATATCCAGCGTCAGCAAACCTCCTGACAATACCGATAGCGGATTAAACGGTGCGTTCCAGACGCATTTTTGCCAGCGTCCGGTCACAATGTTGTCGACTGCCCCGCAGTCAATGCCGGATTGATTAAAGAGTTCGCAAAGCTGTACGGTTTTGCGGCTGATGCCGTTCGGCAAATTACCTAAAGCCAGACGGCCGTAAGCCAGATGCAATATCTCGCCGGGTCCTGTCCGGTTGCAGCAAATAAACGCCAGACCGCTGATCAGTTCATTGTGAGGGAAGGCATTCAGCATTTCCTGCTCGATTTCCACGCCGTTCTGGATAAAGACTATCGCGGTATTTCGACCGACGGCGGGACGAATCAGCGCGACCCGGTCCAGGGCCGGGATGACTTTGGTGCAGAGTAAAATATAGTCCGGCGTTCCTTTAAAATCGGCAACATTTTTTAACACCTGCGCCGGGGTAAAATTCCAGCGGCCGAGCGCTTGGCTGTTGATGATAAAGTCGTGTTGCTTGACCTGATCGTAATCGGAGCGGCACACGACCGAAACCTCGGCCCCGGCCTGTGCCAGCAGCGAGCCGTAAAAAGCGCCGACGGCCCCCGCGCCAATAACAAGCACTTTAATCATGGCTATCTTCGTTCAGAATCTGCTTTAAAAAAGGGAGGGTTAACTTACGTTTGGCGGCCAATGATGCCCTGTCCAGTTTTTCCAGCAAAGCCCATAAAGAGCTCAGGTCCCTGTCGTAATGCGTCATCAGGAAACGTCCGGCTTGCGGGGCGATTTCGAAACCCATTTGATCGGCTTTAAAGATTAATGCCGCAATGCGGTCGCTATCGGTCAAGGGCTGTATTTTTAAGCTCAACCCCCAATTAAGGCGAGTTCTAAGATCGGGTAATTGAATGGCAATCTCATTGGGCGCAGAGGAGGCCGAGACGATCAGTTTGTGGCCGCGATCGCGATGCTGATTAAAGAAATTAAAAAAAGCCAGCTCCCAGGCCGCGTTACCGGCGATGCGCTCGATGTTGTCGAAACAAACGACATCGTACTCGTCAAGTCCGTTTAGCAATGAGGGATCAGGCAACTCCGCTTGCGACAAATCAAAATAGAATGAACTGAGGTTTTGATGCTGCGCCCGATGACAGCAGGCTTGCAGCAGATGCGTTTTACCTTGCCCGGCTTTACCCCAGAGGAAAATTTGCTGTTCGCCCTGCCCCGAGACGCATTGTTGTAAGTGAGTGACGATTTCGTGGTTGGTTCCGGGGAAAAAATCGTCGAACGTTTGATTGGCCCTGAATTCAAAATGCAAGGGAAGTTGCTCCGCCATTGTCAGTTCTGCTTTCCCGCCAAGCGTACGTATAATGCGGTGCCGAAAAAAAGCATCAGGCTCAGCATGACTTCAAGCGATGCATAGAGTCGTTCGTCGGCGTTGACGTAGGCTTCGGCAGTGCCGTGCAGAAAATAGATCAGGCTGACATAGGCCGCCCACGCGCAACTTCTAGGCTTGCGGTCCAGCAAGCCGCGCATCGGCAGCAATAACGGCGTGACGGCGACCAACAACACCAGCGCCACCGGAAAGCGGGTGGACGGCGCGAGTACGGTATTCCACAGCATCAACAAGGCGAACAGCCCGAAAAAACCGGCCAAGGCAGTGATGTAACAATAAATCGGTTTTATGATCATGCTGATTGTTTCAGTTGAAGCGCGGTTTTAGCTAAGCGTGTGCCGAGCGCTTTACATAAGGATTTTTCGTGATCGCTCAATCCTGAGTGACCGGTCGATACATGGCTGGGGCCGTAAGGCGTGCCGCCTGAGGTAGTTTCGCGCAACGCATGTTCGGTGCTGGGCAAGCCCAGTATCAGCATGCCGTGGTGCAGCAGCGGCAACATCATCGATAACAAGGTGCTTTCCTGTCCGCCGTGCATGCTGCCGGTTGAGGTAAACACGCCTGCTGGCTTGCCGGACAGTGCGCCTGAAAACCAGATTTCGGTGGTGCTGTCGATAAAATATTTTAACGGCGCAGCCATATTGCCGAAATGAGTCGGGCTGCCCAACGCCAGGCCGTCGCAGGATTTTAAATCGTCAAGCGTAGCGTACAGTGCGCCGTGGGCCGGGATGCTCTCAGCGGTTTTTTCGCAGACAGCCGACACCTCGGGAACGGTTCTGAGCACCGCTTCAACCCCGTCAACCGAGGCTACGCCGCGAGCAATATGATTGGCCATGTCTGCGGTGGTCCCATTGCGGGAGAAATACACAACCAGAATTTTTGTCATAAGCCCGGTAATTATAAAATAGCCAACACAGCTTCCGGCGGACGTCCAATCGCCGCCTTGCCATTAGCGATCACAATAGGCCGCTCAATTAAAATAGGGCTGTTTACCATGCCGGTTATCAGCGCCTGCCGATCCAGTGATGGATCGTCAAGGCCGTTGGCTTTATATTCGGCCTCTTTTTTGCGCATTAACTCGCGCGGCTCCATGTCCAGCTTTTGCAAAATATCATCCAGCTCCTGAACGCTGGGAGGCGTTTTAAGATACTCGATAACCTCCGGCTCGATACCTTGCTCTTTTAACAGCAGCAAGGTTTGACGCGATTTGCCGCAACGCGGATTGTGATAAATCTTTACGCTCATGGTTGGCCCGCCCATTAAAATAAAAAAGCTATAATAGCATTTTTAACAAAACTCACGCGTTGGAAAAGGCAATAACGATGATGGACAGAGCAATGGATCGAATTAAGCAGTATTGGTTATTAGCGCGATTCGACAAGCCTATCGGCATCCTGATTTTATTGTGGCCGGCATTATGGGCGCTGTGGGTTGCCAGCGACGGTAAGCCGGATTTGCCGGTGTTAACCGTCATTTGTCTGGGCGTGGTGCTGATGAGAGCCGCCGGTTGCGTGATTAACGATTACGCCGACCGCGACTTCGACCCGCATGTAGAACGCACTAAGCAGCGGCCTATCGCCGCCGGCAAGGTAAGCCCAAAGGAAGCGCTGGTCGTTTTTGTGGTGTTGTGTTTGTGCGCTTTCGGGCTGGTGTTATTGCTGAATATCTACACCATCCTGCTGTCGTTTATCGCCGCATTTTTGGCCGCCAGCTATCCGTTTATGAAGCGTTATACCCAACTGCCCCAAGCCTATTTAGGTATCGCTTTCGGCTGGGCGGTGCCGATGGCTTTTTCCGCGCAGACCAACAGCATTCCGCCGGTGGCTTGGGTGATGTATTCGGCCGTCGTCTTATGGGCGCTGGTTTATGACACAATGTATGCGATGGTCGATAAGGACGATGATTTGAAAATAGGCGTTAAATCGACGGCCATACTGTTCGGCGCTTACGATCGCCAGATCATGGCCGTGTTACAGCTCGTGATACTCGGCCTGCTGATTACAGTGGGGCAAATGGCGCATGCCGGTTGGCCTTATTACGGCGGTATTTTAATCGCGGCAGGTTTGTCGGTTTACCAGCAAAAATTGATTTTTCACCGGGAAAAAGCGCTGTGCTTTAAAGCGTTTTTAAACAACAACTGGTTCGGCCTGGCGGTATTTGCAGGCTTGGCGGCGGATTATTGGCTGCGCTGAAAAGCTCTGGATGGAATCGACTTACTAACGATATAGGCTCGTTCGGAAAGACTGCTTTCTGATCTTTTGTGCCGACAGGTTATAAGACCTCGTCCGCGCAGAGCATGTTGTAAAAATGCCGAGTTGTACGACAAAAAACTGTCGAAGAGCAATTTCCTCTGAAAACGGCACATAATGCACATTAGGCCCAGAGGAAGTTTCGCTGTTGACAGGCAAGAATAGCTTCTTGCCTGTCAGTATGCGGTACAGTACGTCTCTCAGCTTCCATGTTTTACTTTAGCCATTTCAGCGTCATCATTTAACTCAGCCATCCTGTTCCCGAGAGAGCGTGCAAGACCTGCGGGTTGATACCGAAGGAAGCATCGTTCAATACATCTTGCGTTGCAGTCTGGCTAAAACCGCTAAAGTTGCCGTTTTTGCCATACCGATAAGCCAGATCTCCGCCCAATGCTTCGCTGTCGCTGGCAGACAGATGTACGGCAAGCAGGCTATTGGCGGCGCTCCAGTGCATGAAGTTGCCAGTGCCGCCGCTCGCTTGGTCGAAAGCGTTGACGATAGCGGTAAAGTCGAAATTCTGGATTGATTTGTTCAGCAGCAGATCGCTTGAGGTCCGGTCGAACCCCGCCATTGCGTCGGTTATTACTTGTAGATTAAGGACGCTCTTATGGTTGGCGGCTGTATCGTACCAACCACTCAGCGTAATCTGATCGGCATTGCCCAGCTCTAAAATCAGGTCATTACCTGATTTGGAAAGAGCAAGGCCGGAATACTGGATGCCGCCGCCCAAATTCAATGTGTTGTCGGTTCCAACTCCGCCATTGACGACATCCATGCCATCCCCACGGTTGAAGGCGATGATGTCAGCGCCATTGCCGGTGGTGATGGTGTCGTTGCCGATACCGCCAACGAACATTTCATTGGAGGTGCTTCCGGTCAGCGTATCGATACCCGAACCGCCATCCAGCAGGTTGGCTCCCGCTGTGTCGGACAGAGTGTCGTTATCGGCTCCACCTTGCAGGATGTCATTACCAGCATCACCGTTGAGAATGTCGTTACCAAAACCTCCATTCAGTAGATCGTTGCCGACCCCGCCACTCAAGATGTTATTTCCACTGTTGCCGCTCAACATGTTGTTCAAGGTGTTGCCTGTGCCGTTAATCACAGCCGTGTCAGTCAGGGTGAGGTTTTCGAGGTTGGAGCCTAATGTATAGGTAACAGAGGACAGTACCGTGTCGATCTCTGTGCTTAATGAGGAGATTTCTGTCACGACATCCCCTATATTGTCCGCAATGTAGGTATCGTTACCTAACCCACCGATCATGGTGTCGGCACCGGCACTACCATCCAGCACATTGTCTGCCACATTACCCGTAAGGGTGTTGTTGAGGGCATTGCCTGTGCCATCCAGGGCATCGGTTCCGGTGAACGTGAGGTTCTCGAGGTTAGCCCCCAGAGTGTAGCTGATACCGGACTGGACGGTATCAGTTCCTTTCCTTCTTCCCTCAACCACAATGTCACCCATGCCGATCACGTAGGTATCGTCTCCGGCGCCCCCGTCCAAAGTGCTGCCCGCGCCATTACCGGTCAATACGTTATCAAGCGAATTGCCGGTGCCATTAATAGCCAGAGTCCCTGTCAGTGTGAGATTCTCGACATTCCTACCCAAAGTGAAGGAGATACCGGACTGAACGGTGTCGATGCCTTTATTATGCGACTCAGCCACAATATCACCCGTACCGACTATATAGGTATCGTTTCCGGCACCTCCGGCCAAAGTACTGCCCGCGCCATTACCGGTCATTACGTTATCAAGCGAATTACCGGTACCATCAATAGCCAGAGTCCCGGTCAGTGTTAGGTTCTCAACGTTGGCGACCAGTGTATAACCAATACTGGACCGGACTGTGTCGGAAACACCTTCATAAGATGCCTCGGTCACGACATCCAGGCTGTTGTCCACTATATAAACATCATTGCCCATACCTCCAATCAAGGTGTCGGCTCCAGCACCGCCATCCAGAATATTGCCGATACTGTTGCCGATTAGGGTATTGCTGTCTGTATTACCGGTACCGTTAATGGCCGTCTCACCGGTCAGCGTGAGATTGTCGACGTTAGCGGCCAATGTGTAGGTGATACTGGACTGGACGGTGTCAGTGCCTTCATTAAGCGCCTCAATCACAACATCCAAGCTGTTGTCTACGATATAAGTGTCATTGCCCGCACCGCCAATTAAGGTATCGGCTCCGGCACCGCCATCAAGTGTATTGGCGGCGCTATTGCCGGTTAATACGTTGTCGAGAGCATTACCGAATCCGTTGAGCGCAGCCATTCCAGTCAGTATGAGGTTCTCAAAGTTGTTATTCAATCCATAGGACATATTGGTCTGGATGGTATCGTTACCTTCATTAAGCTCTTCTATAATCATGTCCCAGCCGCTGTCTACAACATAAATATCATTACCGCTACCGCCGAACAGTCGGTCTTGCCCAGTACCGCCATCAAGCACGTCATCACCATTGCCGCCGTAAATGTAATCGTCACCCTCTCCGCCGTACAGCAAGTCATTACCATTTTCGCCGTAGATGTAATCGTTGTCCGCCCCGCCGTTGATATTGTCATTGCCGTTGCCGCCATACAGAAAGTCGATTCCCAGACCTCCATCAATCTGGTCATCATCCCCTTCACCATTGATATGATCGCTGCCCGCTCCGCCATTGATATTGTCATTACCTGCACGACCATAAATAAGATCGTTGCCGTCTAAGCCGTCGATGGTATCTGCCATGGTGTAGCCGACCAAGTAATCATCCATTTCAGTACCCATTATTGCCAAAGCCTTGACTGTGTCCACATCCCAGACAGTACCATCAGCAAAACGAATCTCTTCGACCTTCCAGGCGCTCGTTCCATCACTTTGGAAATAACTTAACACCCCCAATTTGTCGGTCGTACCGATAATGCTGAGAATCAGGTGATCGTCGGTGCGAACGATCTTAATGTCTGATGTCAGAATATCGGCAGCAAACTGGATAGCATCCAGCTTGCCGACGCTGGGATCATCATTAAATATCAAGTCCGACCCCGAGCCACGCTCGAACAGGTAAGTGTCCGAGCCGTTTCCACCCCAGAGATAGTCGTTGCCGACACCGCCATTGAGTATATCGTTTCCGTTACCTCCAAACAGCTGATCACTGCCATCGCCACCCTGCAGAAGATCGTTGCCGTTGCCGCCATTTAGGACATCATTACCAATGTCATCCTCAATTATGTCGTCACCGTCATCGCCACTGATAGAGTCATCGCCCGTCCCACCATTAAGGATGTCGTTGCCGGCATTACCCCTCAACGTGTCGTTACCTTCCAGCCCATATATCGTGTCTGCCGTAGCATAGCCCAATAAGATATCGTTCATACTCGTGCCTGTCATGGCTATAGTCTTGACTATATCAACATCCCAGACGGTACCATCGGCAAAGCGGATTTGTTCAACTGTATACGGATTCACGCCGTCATTTAAAAAATAGTTCTGCACCCATAAGCTATCGGTCGTGCCAATAATGGTGAGGATCAGGGAATCTCCAGCTTGGTTGCCGCCCCGAGTAATTTTAATGTCCGAAGGAGAAATGCCTTCAGCAAACTGGATCGAATCTACCGTGTTAACAGTGGTGTCGTAATTGTAAATTACGTCCCAACCATATCCCCGATCAAACAGATAGATGTCCGAACCCGCGCCACCAACAAGATAGTCATTGCCAGCCCCTCCATCGAGAATGTCATTACCTACTTGATTGTCGAGATCACCGTAGAGTGAGTCATTGCCGTCACCACCGTATAAGAAATCATTACCGTTATTGCCATACAGGACATCATTGCCAATTCCGCCATCAAGGAAGTCATCATCATCCATGCCCGCAAGAGCGTCGTCACCCGCGCCGCCGTATATGGTGTCGTTGCCAGCGAACCCAAGGAGAAACTGTTCGTTACCATCACCACCGTACAAAATATCACTGCCGTTACCGCCAGCCAGATAATCAACGCCAGCGCCGCCATTGAGCACATCGTCACCGTCATCGCCATAAAGCTGGTCGTCGCCTGTCCCTCCGTTGAGGGTGTCATTGCCGCCACGACCATAAATAACGTCGTTGCCGCCACTACCATCTATAGTATCTGCCGAGGCATAGCCGATCAAATAGTCGTCAGCAGCCGTACCCACTATAGCCATGGCCTTGACAGTATCAATATTCCAGACGGTACCGTCGGCAAACCGAATCTCTTCGAGCTTCCAGGCACCTGCCGCATCACTGTTGAAATAATCAAGCACCGTCACTTGGTCGGTCGTACCCGTCATGCTGAGGATCAGATTGTCGCCTGAGCGGGTGATTTTGATGTTGCCCGGCAAAACATCCGCAGCAAACTGGAGGGCATCCAGCTTACCGACACTGAGGTCGCGGTTGTTAATTATATCTTGCCCCGAACCCCGCCCGAACAGGTAGGTGTCCGAACCCGCATCTCCGACAAGATAGTCATTGCCAGCGCCCCCGTCGAGAATGTCATTACCTGTTTCATTGTAAGCATGAAAGTCGTTGAGAAAGTCTATGCCGTCGCCGTCGCCATAAATGTAATCGTTACCCGTCCCGCCGTTCAGGGCATCATTGCCGCCACGACCATAAATAAAGTCGTTGCCAGCACCGCCGTTGATGGTGTCAGCCGTGCCATAGCCGATCAGGGTGTCGTCAGCACCGCTGGATACAATGACCTTGGCCTTGACGGTATCCACATCCCACACGGTACCATCGGCAAACTTGATCGCTTCGACCATATAGGCACCTGCCGCGTCACTGTCGAAATAGCCGGTCACCGTCAGTTGGTCGGTCGTGCCGGTCATACCGAGAATCAGGTCGTTGCTGTTGCGGGTTATTGTAATATCGGTCGCCAAAATACCCGCCGCAAACTGGATGGTGTCCTGCTTGCCGATACTGAGGTCGTAGTTGTTGATGCTGTCCTGACCCCAGCCCCGGTCAAACAGGTAGACATCCGAACCCTCGCCGCCTTGCAGGGTATCATCGCCGACGCCGCCATTCAGAAAATCGTCGCCCATCTCGCCCCACAAGACATCATTACCTGCGCCGCCCAGAATAATGTCATTACCGCCAAACTTATCGGTATTATTACCCGTCCCGCCATAAAGGGTGTCGTTGCCGTCTCCTCCGAAAAGGACATCGTTACCTCTTCCGCCCCAGACGTTGTCGTTGCCGACACCGGCATAGATGACATCCGCTCCGTAGCCGGGTGCGTTGACGACGCTGGCAAATTGGATAAGGCTGGTGTATTTGGTCGAACCGGTATTAGCAGGATCAATATTCGACCAATTGAAATTGGCCGCCTCGTAGTCGACGTCGCCCATAATGTCGTCATCGCCTGCGCCGCCGATTATCAAGTCTTGCCCATCCCCGCCCATCAGCACATCGTTGCCGGCGCTGCCTGCCAGGGTATCTTCGCCATTGCCGCCGTTGAGCCAATCGCCTTTGATGGCGCTGTTGGCTTGGGTGTCGCCGTTGGTAATGGCGTCTGTATTGCTGATTTGTTCATCGGCATAGAGCCGGTCGTCGCCCTCTCCGCCGAGGAGAATATCGCTGTCGGCTCCGCCAATTAAGATGTCATCGCCGCCGCGAAAAGCTTTAATCAAGTCATTGCCGTCTTTGCTAAGGATGCGGTCATTACCGGCACTGTCGTACAAAGTATCAGAGCGACCGGGTTCGGGCTTGCCGGGATCGGTTATGATGTTACCAAGGGCATCATAGCCGCCACTATTTAACGGAGCTAAATCGCCGATGATGTCGTTGCCGGTTTGCGGTTCAGGTAAAGCTGAGCCGGTCAGGTTGATATTGAGATTCCCGTCCTGATAGTCTTTGAGCAGCAGGTTGCCGTCGATGAGCAGGCCTTGGTCGGTGACTACATACAGGTGCTTGTTGGCATCGCGGTAGACGCCGGTACCGCCGTATTGGCTGCCGCCCGACAGCGTAACGCCGTCGTAGGTGAGGCTCCCTTGTCCGTCGGTATCGATGATGGTGTCGAAGCCGTCACCATTGCTGGGGTTGAAGGGAAAAGAATTGTAGACATAGGTGTCATAGCCTGTGCCACCGACCAAGGTGTCTTCCCCCTTGCCACCTGTGAGCGTGTCTGCGCCTATGCCGCCCTCAAGATAATCGTTGCCCTCGTTGCCGTTCAGAATGTCATTGCCTGCACCGCCGTAGAGGTGGTCGCCTTGAATGTCGCCATTTAAGGCATCGGCGTCGTTCCCACCAAAAATAACCTGCTTAGCGCCCACTACACTACCTAGAACTATACTCAGTTGGCTGGTTTTATCTTCGTAACGTAGTGGACTTGGGGCATCTTTGTATAAAACATTGTTGTCAGGAAGTATGCCGGAATTACGAAACTCCATTTTCAAGGCAAGCATATCGGTCCGATCCTGGAGATACTGATCGCTGAAATCATCCCGGACACCAGCGCCACCGTCGTAGCTGCCATCCACCACGGCGAAGGGCCGCAGTTTGATGAGTGCTTCGCGGTAAGCCGCGCCTTGGTCGGTATCCTGCTTTGCGATCTGCTGCCAAGTGTTGGCATCGCTGACTAAGATAAGTTGGTTGGCACCACTGCCGCTGCCTGCATAATCGGTAACGCCAATTGCTTTAGCGATGTCATAGGCATTATAAAGATGGTTGACACCACCTCCTGTGCCCACGGCAGGCAAGGGTTCATAGGGAGCTCCGTTTGTTGTCGTCGCATCGAAAACCTCCTGCATTTTTGCAGGCCCCAGATTGACGTAAGTTACGTAGAGGGCATCCTTGATTTCCTGCGGCAGAGTTATCCAATCAGCACCATAGGCGTTATGCTCCGCAGACGTAAACCAAGTGTCGGCTTCCTTGATCATCAAACCATAAAGCTTGGCGGTTACGTCATTGTTTGGATTAACTAAATCCGCAGCCAATTGGGCATAGTTATTGGTATAAACCCCTAGCCCTAGATTGGTAGTTGATGCGTTTTCTAGCACAAGCCGGATGGCGGTAGACATCTTGAAATTGCCGTAGCCAAGATCCATGTAGACTGGATGCAGTATCTTATCCATGAGGCTAGGTGCATAACCATTATCGCCGCCAACAGCCGCATAGTCATCAGCCCATTGTGCATGTGTTCGTGTTCCGAATAATACCTGCCAAGCTGATATGGCAAGCGCATTAACAGGCCCTAATATTAGAGCTTCTGCGGCAACGACAGAAGGGTCGACACCGGAGAGGGCGTAATCGTCCGATTTGTCATTTAAAAATTGTTTTTGCCAATAATCGTTATTTTCCTCTGCCATTGCACCGGCGATCGCTGCTGCAGAAACATTAAGTTCATTTGCAGTATTGGTTATAGCTGTCTTTTGAAAAAAGCTGCTTATATATGCAAAGGCATCTGTTCCATAGTATTCTCTTGAAACCGATGATAGATAAAAAATTGAACTCATTAATATTCTCCGTTTTTTAAATTAAACTGCGGCTGCACACAGGCGTATAAACCAGTGCGTTTCAAATTGTCGGTATACGCATTCCCCTTTAATCCAGTTAGATGGATAGGTATCAAGTGTTGAAAAAATTCGCGCCTTTTCTTTAACACCAAAAAAAGGATGCGCTGCAAGCCATAAGTTGCCGTTTTCAATCCGTACAATTTCTGGCATAAACATCAAGCCTTTAAAAATCCAACGCTTTCCACTGGAGGTCAAAACCTTTGCAAAATGGCGCTCGGGATCATCCTCATCCAACAACTCAACGAAAATACTTAAATAGGGATTGAGGCTGGGAATTTTATTGGCGCTAATCAAATCATTAAATTGTTTCGAAGCCTCTTTTGAATAAGAATTTGGCGACCATGCTGGGCCTTCGCCTACAACACGCTTCACTCGTGCTTTCTCCATCAAGGCTTGATTTTCAGGCAATCCTTCACAACTTGTTCCGACCTTCGTCACACATCCCCGATAGCGTTTCACCAATTCCTCGATGTCGGTGCGGTGTTCATGGAAATGGGCAATCATCGCCTCATCACTCGGCAACGGGTTGTAGTGCCACCAGTACAGTAAGCCAACTATCAGTAAGAGTGTTATTTTGTGGTTTGTGTAGTATTTAACTTGCTGTTTATTTTCAGTTTGTTCTGACTGCTCGTATTGAGGCCATAGGATCAGGCCAATACCCAATAGAGGTATCAAACCAAATATTTTTAACCAGCTTAGGATGATCAAGAAGACAGCCTGTACCAACAACCACGTCACACAAAACCAACGGTTAAATTTTTGTGTTTCATCTTTGTGGTCTGTAACAAATGGCCCTATAAGCAACGGTAGAGCGGCCAGAAAAGCCCACCCAAGGCTCGATGCCACGGATGGATAGCCAGAACCCTTTTCATAGCCAATGCTTTGGTGGAAACCATAAACCAAACATCCCCAAACTAAAGCTAATGATAGTAGTGAAAGTTTTCTCATGAGGCTAACTCGATAATTGAATTTCTATTTGATTTTGGAAGAATAGTGGAAGGTCTTTCATTGTGCATTTTTTAACTCACTTATCAGAGAATGTATCTAGTTTTTTAAGTAAGCCGACTTAAGCTCGATTCTGCCTAGTTACATACTCGATGTCCACACTTTTGTGATGGTAAGGCGGAGTTGTAGATAGTAGGTGACGAGTAAAACGGCGTACCCTATATGACTCGACGTTGTCAAACAAGGTATAGGTAACGCTTGATTGGACAAAAATGGGGACGTAGCCTGATATTCTCGTTCCGCCGTTCAGGGCATCATTGCCGCCACGACCATAAATAAAGTCGTTGCCAGCACCGCCGTTGATGGTGTCAGCCGTGCCATAGCCGATCAGGGTGTCGTCAGCACCGCTGGATACAATGACCTTGGCCTTGACGGTATCCACATCCCACACGGTACCATCGGCAAACTTGATCGCTTCGACCATATAGGCACCTGCCGCGTCACTGTCGAAATAGCCGGTCACCGTCAGTTGGTCGGTCGTGCCGGTCATACCGAGAATCAGGTCGTTGCTGTTGCGGGTTATTGTAATATCGGTCGCCAAAATACCCGCCGCAAACTGGATGGTGTCCTGCTTGCCGATACTGAGGTCGTAGTTGTTGATGCTGTCCTGACCCCAGCCCCGGTCAAACAGGTAGACATCCGAACCCTCGCCGCCTTGCAGGGTATCATCGCCGACGCCGCCATTCAGAAAATCGTCGCCCATCTCGCCCCACAAGACATCATTACCTGCGCCGCCCAGAATAATGTCATTACCGCCAAACTTATCGGTATTATTACCCGTCCCGCCATAAAGGGTGTCGTTGCCGTCTCCTCCGAAAAGGACATCGTTACCTCTTCCGCCCCAGACGTTGTCGTTGCCGACACCGGCATAGATGACATCCGCTCCGTAGCCGGGTGCGTTGACGACGCTGGCAAATTGGATAAGGCTGGTGTATTTGGTCGAACCGGTATTAGCAGGATCAATATTCGACCAATTGAAATTGGCCGCCTCGTAGTCGACGTCGCCCATAATAACTGGGGTCAGAGTAAACTTAAATTCTGCTATACTGCGTTCTACTCTTTAATTTCGGGTAAAACAAATGGCAAGACTATCCAGAGTGTGCCCAATTGGGATACCTCAGCATGTGATTCAACGTGGCAATAACCGACAGGTGTGCTTTGCTGGTGAGCAAGATTTTGCGGCTTATGCGGGTTGGCTGAAAGACTACTCTAAAAAATATCAGGT
>DAINRH010000086.1:15629-16347 GCA_036741905.1 Methylobacter sp.
AGGGACGCTTTGGGAAGGCCGATTTAAATCTTGTCTGGTACAGGAAGAAGGTTATCTGTTACAACTTTATCGTTATATTGAGCTAAATCCGGCCAGAGCAGGGATGGTGGAACAACCCTCAGATTATGCTTGGTCAAGTTACCCAATAAATGCTTTGGGACAAATATCGGAGTTGTGTACGCCTCATCCCTTGTATCTTGCGTTAGGCAGTGAGCCAATAGAGCGGCAATCAAGGTATCGTGAATTATTTAAACATCATGTCGCAGGAAAATTGTTGGAAGATATTCGGCTTGCAGCAAATAAAGGTATGGCACTTGGCAATGGGCGATTTGAAGCGGAAATCGAAAGTTTGACTGGACGGAGAATGACAGCAAAAAAGATGGGGCGGCCCGTTGGCTGGAAGAAGAAAAAGGCAGACGAATGACTTAAGTTTACTCTGACCCCAGTTATGCAAATGACTTAAGTTTACTCTGACCCCAGTTATGCAAATGACTTAAGTTTACTCTGACCCCAGTTATGCTTCAGTTATGCTTAAACTCTCTTGATGTTGTGTGATACGTTTTCCAGGCAAGAGCGGACGCCAAATAAAATTGAAATCCATCCTTGTCCTACATATCGGTCAAGATAGTTGTCGCCGACCGGACAGGGTAATTGTCGCCGAACAGATTATTTGATATTTTGCGCAATCAATATCTGCAACCTAGCCGGAAAGTCGTCA
>DAINRH010000087.1:0-1547 GCA_036741905.1 Methylobacter sp.
GAAACACCGGTCTTCGCTGCCGCTCGAACCGGCTTATTCCGGCCTACGGGACTGCGTTCCCACGCCGGAGCGTGGGAACGATGAAACGCGGCGCGTGGGAACGAGGAAAACCAGCGCAAAGACCTGCACAATGCAAGACCTGGAACCTTTGGCTTCCGGCGAATTTGGATGGTGTTTGCCGGAAACACCAGCTTTCGCTGCCGCTCGAACCGGTTATTCCGGCCTACGGGACTTTTGTGCGCGGGCTTACAGAGTTACAGTAATAGTAACTCACATTTTAAATTTTCAAATTCCTTTATAGCTTCTGGATGGTCTTTCCACCTTTTTATAAATTCGTCATTAAAATTTGCCTTCTTGAGAAAGCTTTCCATATCGTTTGAAGTTTCAAAAGCATCGTATAGCTGGGTTGCTTGAATTTCTTTAGGTGAATCTTCAATTAACAAAAAGTTAATCATAGGATTCCTTGAGAAAATTGATATATAGCGATCTCTTAAAACTGTATTTGAAGATGTTATTATTTGCTCAAAATTTTCCGGCTGAAGCTTTTTCATAATAGATTCGGTATAACCTTTTAATACCGAACTTAGCTCTTTTAAACCGGATATTTGTGATGATAAATCTTCAAGATTCTTATCGCGAGATTTACTAATAATCAGGTCAGCGAAAAGCCCTGCCCATTGGTCTTTAAGCCAACTAGAAATATCGTCAAATTTTTCAAAATCCTTGATTAAATTATTTCTCTTTTGTGCATAGATATCATCAATAAGCTTAAAAATATTTACGCTATCTACGTGAGCATATTCTATATTGCTATGAGCTCTATTTTTCTTATATGTGTGATATTCAGAATGAACGTTTTTATCAATAAATACATAAATGGGAATGTCTTTTTTACGAGCAGTCTCATATTCTTTTTTGGTTACAGAGTTGTAGAATTCCAGCTTTGAACTTGAATTATCATTTTGTTCTGATGTTGGACTTCCGTACCTGCCTCCTATTATTAATACAAGAATATGGCAGTTTTGAATCTCGTCATAACATGAAATATCTAAAGGAGAATCATGATGAAATGGGATATCTCCATCTTCATAAAGAACAGATTCATATCCTAATCCTTCTATAAATGCTTCTAAGCTATTTCTAATATGCTTTAAATCATAATAAGTCGAAGAAACAAATATCCTAGGCTTTGCCATAGATTCTCCTTTTATACGTTAATAAGTAATTATCAGGAAAAATCTATCTGATAAATTAATATTGCCAGATATGTTGAGATAAATAATTATAGTGTGATTAGGCTAGAATCCTACCCACACTTACTTTCCCCACAATTCAAACAAGTCATACACCCATCCATCAACACCATAGCCTTAGTACTGCACTTGTTACAAAGCACCGCCTTCTCAGGAAATGCCTGCCCCTCCGACTCCCCATGCTGCGCCTCAAACTCCTTACGCTTTTCATCAAGAAAATTCTTCTGATGATCGGTCATTTTTTCCGGCTTGATCATGCCGATGTGCTTCAAATGCGATTCGATCGCGTAGCCG
>DAINRH010000087.1:1557-9111 GCA_036741905.1 Methylobacter sp.
CGACGGCATGAACACGCCGCCTTTTTTGAAGTAGCCGCCGTGCGGGTCGAATACGGCTTTCATTTCTTCGACCAAAAAACAAGCATCGCCGCCTTTGCGGAATACCGCCGAGATCAACCGGGTCAATGCCAACACCCACTGGAAATGCTCCATATTCTTGGAGTTGATGAAAATCTCGTAAGGCCTGCGCTCTTCGTGAGCGGTTCCGGCATTCAGGATCATGTCGTTGATGGTGATGTACAGCGCATGTTCCGACTGCGGGGTTTTGATTTTGTAGGTGGAACCGAGCAGCACTTCCGGGCGCGTGAGGGTTTCATTCATGCTTTGCAGCAATGGTTGTTCCGGCTCTTGCTTAACCGGTTCGGCATCGTCTTTGCTCAGGACTTTGTAGCTGACGATTTTTTTAGTGATTTTATGGGTCATGTCTGTAGTCTCAATCATTGTTACAGAGCCTTGTGAAGGCGGCGCATTTTTACTGATGTTCTGTGTCATGTTTTTGTAAGAGGAATTTCGGGGCAAGGTAAATGCGCCTGATTTGTTGTAGAGAAAACAAATTGCCGCCAGAAAGGCCAGATATTATTCACTGTATTGCAGTGAGCAAATTCGGTTAAGGCTGTTTCATCGACATTTTTTGTTAATTCGTAATCTATTCTAAAGGTTGCTTCAATTTGATACAGCAATCGCGGTTCGGCATCAGGATTCGATATGTCATTAACTCGAATACCTAAATCAACAAATACTCTAAAAAAATTAACGTCACTATTTTTATTGTTAACCGCTTCGCCTACTTCAGCTCTGATTGCCAGTTTATTCTGTTGTCCTAACTGAGCTTGATCATGGCTGTTTGCAAACTGTTTAAAACCGGACTCATATAAAACAATATCCAGTAGTTTTAAATTTTCTGATGTTTGTGCTATGAGCTCTTTATCCATAATCTGCCGTCTCATGGTAATCGTCGTGTTCTGAAAATAAGGGTTTACGTGATTTGGTTTGTAAATCGGCAATGATTCTGTGGGTAAGCGGAACGACATGTTCGTAATCCGAGACGGGCAATTTCTTCCCGTTGAATCCTGCTTGTTGTTTGAGCCAACTCAGCATGCCGGGTATCTCTAATGCGGCCCGCATGAGTTTGTCCATCGCTGCGCTTTGAATAACCTCGCTACGTTCATATTTTGAAAACGCATTAGTGCCGCCGCCAAAAATCTTTGCGGCATCTTGTTGGGTAAGTCCTAATTTGTTTCTCAGCGCAACAATTTCTTGCGCAGTCAACAGGCCGTCCATTTTTCGCCAAGCGTCGCGTACTAAACAATCATTGCGTTTAATTTGCTCTGAAAAAATAACGACATCGCCACATTGAAGGCAGACGGAATGCTCTACATTGACGGTGTACGATTGACCGTTTCGTTGAGATTCATCAGGTTCTATACGGACTTCAAAAGCTGAAGAGCCGCATTCAGCGCATTTATTCATAATTATATTTTGTTGAGTTATTGTAACTTTCGGTTTTCACAAAAAGGCCACGAATGTATTCGCGGCCTTTTTTCACAAAATGATTTTTTGCCAAACTTACAAATGAAACGAACCGATTTCGACTATTTCAATTTCACCATCTTCGAGCAAGCGTAGTTTCATATAAATCTTGTCGGTTTGTTGTTCGCGAATAATATTTTTAATATAAACATCATGGGCGGTTTGATCCGGATATTCGATAGTTTTCTGGAAATCAGCCGAGGTTAAAGAAATAATGCAAATTGAAACCTCTTCTAATGTGTATCCTAAATTTCTTATATCTTTGGGTACTTTAAGACCTTTATATCTGATGCGTTGTTGCGAAGCGGCTTCGCGAATTTTATCAAGATTGAAGAATGGCAAAATTATAACCCCTTTATAACCATAATGGTTAGTTATGCTTTTTTATGGCCTATTGTCTTTAGGGGTTAAAACTTTCCGTAATAGCCTTCTTTCAAGGCATCGAACAGGTTAGCGGCGCTGTGGATTTCGCCGTCGTATTCCACTTCTTCGTTACCCTTAAATTCCACCACATGGCCGTCTTCCAGCGTGAATTGGTAGGTGGTGTTTTCCAGGTCCGATTCCTTAACCAATACGCCCTGGAACACTTCGGGATTAAAACGGAACGTGGTGCAGCCTTTCAGGCCTTTGTCGTAGGCGTACTCGTAAATAGACTTGAAGTCTTCATAAGGATAATCGGTCGGCACGTTGGCGGTTTTGGAGATCGACGAATCGATCCATTTTTGCGCGGCCGCCTGAATATCGACATGCTGTTTCGGGCTTACGTCGTCCGCCGCGATGAAATAATCCGGCAATTGCCGGGCGGGATCTTGGCTGTAAGGCATCGCATCGGCATTGATTAAAGCGCGGTAGGCCAACAGCTCAAAGGAAAACACGTCGATTTTTTCTTTGGATTTTTTACCGGCTCGGATCACGTTGCGCGAGTAATGATGCGCAAAGCTCGGCTCGATGCCGTTGCTGGCGTTATTAGCCAACGACAGGGAAATAGTGCCGGTCGGCGCAATCGAACTGTGATGGGTAAAACGCGCGCCGGTTTCGATCAGTTCGGCGACCAATTCGGGTTCTTCCTGTGCCAGTTGCTGCATATAGCGGCTGTATTTGCTATGCAGCAGTTTTCCGGGCACCCGGCTACCGACTTGATAACCGTCGGCAATCATTTCAGGGCGCTTATGCAGCATTTCGCCGGTGACGGTAAACATTTGCTCCATGATCGGCGCCGGGCCTTTTTCTTTGGCCAGCGCCAGTCCTGCTTTCCAGCCTTCCACGGCCAGTACTTTGGTGACTTCTTCGGTGAATTGCAGCGACTGCGCATCGCCGTATTTCATGCCCATCATGGTCACGGTTGAGCCCAATCCCAGATAGCCCATGCCGTGGCGGCGTTTGGTCAGGATTTCCTCGCGTTGCTGCGCCAGCGGCAGGCCGTTGATTTCAACGACGTTGTCGAGCATGCGGGTGAAAATCTTGATGGCTTGGCGGTAATTGTCCCAGTCGAAATGCGCGTCGTTGGTGAACGGTTTTTTGACGAAGCGGGTCAGGTTGATCGAGCCTAGAAGACACGAACCGTAAGGCGGCAATGGCTGTTCGCCGCATTGTCCTGTAACTAGGCCATTAAATATAACGGTATTATGGTCAGCTTGGGTCGTATCAAAAACAGCTTCATTGCCAACATAGCTGATTTCTGAAATCTCGCTCAAATAGCTTTGTGTTTTCAGTAATTTTTTATCGCTTTTCCAGTCGCGATATTTTTGATTTTTTTCTTCGCCTAGAAAACCAATTTCCTGCATGAATTGTTCACGCGATTGTCCGTCGATAATAAGTTCATAATCCGCTTTGCAAGAATATGCTTTCATTCCGCCTTTGCCATCCGGCAATTTTCTAAAAGAGGCGTCGCGACGCTTACGAATCCTGGAAAATACCGCAAAATTGCTTAGTAATATCTGTACATCTTTGAGTAACTGTATGTGCGAAGAGGCTAATCTTATTGAGCAAGATTGGCTGTTTCCTGAGACATTGACTGTACCGTCAGCTTGAAATAAAGCGATTAAATAACCTTTTACGCACTCTTCATTGCCTTGCCAAATCACTTCCGGAACACGGAGTTTGCTGTCTTTGTTAAAGCCATAAAATTCCAATACTCTTGCCAATAGAATCGAGCGGATCGTAATCATATTACGATCGGGAACCGCGACCGCCGAAACCGTATAGTTTCTAGTTGTGTTGTGCGTCAACGCAGTCGAGGTTATTAAATGATTGATATAAGCGACTAATTTTGGCGCGAAATCGCGATCATCGTTCCACAAATTGATAACGGCGGCTTGTTGATGCTTGCCTCGATTGGTGAAATGACCATCGCCAGTGATTAGGCCTAATAAGGTGCCGAAATTCTTATCGCCTTGTTGTCCAAATTGACCTTTACCGGATTGAATCAGTAATTTGTCGCCTAATTTTAAATCCTTTAGTTTGATTTTTCCCCGAGCGGTATAAAAGTCATGCCAAGCGGTCGCTTTAATTTCATAACCGTCGCGCGTGGTTACCCGGTAAACGGCGGCTGAGGTTGCCGTCATAAACGCGGGTTTGGCAGGCCGGATGGTTGTGCCTTTATCGTTTAAACCGAGTGCGCGTTGGTCGACAGTGACGTTTAATTCAGCGCCGCTGGCGTAAAGATCGGCAATTTTTACCATACCGAATTGGGTATGCAGGCGAGTATCGGCAGTTACGCAAGGATTGGTCGCACGAATCTTCTCGCAAAACCAGTTGTTGTTCATCTCGTTAACCTTGTCGATCAGGATGAATCCGGGTTCGGCATAGTCGTAAGTCGAACTCATGATGATGTCCCACAGGCGGCGCGCAGGCATGGTTTTGCTGATTTTGCAGGCGACCATGCCGTCTTCGTTAAGGATATAACCGTCTATGTAGGGCAGGTCGCGCCAGATGATGAGTTTATCGTCGGTCAAGTCCAGGTTGTCGAGTTTGACTTCTTTTTCGGTGACCGGAAATGACAGCGACCAAGGCTGGTCGTTTTTTACCGCTTCGACGAACTCGGCGGTGATCAGCAGCGACAGGTTAAACTGGCGCAGCCGTCCGTCTTCGCGCTTGGCGCGGATAAATTCGACGACATCGGGATGGCCGACATCGAAAGTCGCCATTTGCGCGCCGCGTCTGCCGCCTGCGGACGACACGGTAAAACACATCTTGTCGTAGATGTCCATGAACGACAGCGGCCCGGAGGTGTAAGCGCCGGCACCGGAGACATAAGCGTTTTTAGGGCGCAAGGTCGAGAACTCGTAACCGATACCGCAACCGGCTTTCAGGGTGAGTCCGGCTTCATGCACCTTGTGCAGAATATCGTCCATCGAATCGGCGATAGTGCCTGATACGGTGCAGTTGATCGTCGAGGTGGCCGGTTTGTGTTCCAGCGCGCCGGCATTGGAGGTAATCCGCCCGGCCGGAATAGCGCCTTGGCGCAACGCCCAGAGGAAATCTTTGTAGCATTGCTCCTGTTTGGTTTTGCCTTTTTCTACGGCGGAAATGGCTTTGGCCACCCGTTGGTAGGTTTCATCGATGGCGCCGTCAATAGCGATGCCATCTTTGGTTTTTAAACGATATTTCGTATCCCAAATATCCATCGAAGCGTCCTGAAACGGAATTTCAGTCACGGTGCTTGGAATGACATGTAGCTTTGCCGACATTGAGTGGTCCCTGTTGGTTGGTGTATGAATAAGCGAATTTGAAAATCAGCCTGTTAAGGCTGGTTATCGATATATAGTGTCTGTTTTTACAAAGTGGAACAATATATAGTGTTTTTGCGAAAAAATAAAACCTATTTTATAAATCGTTACACTATCAAACAGTTGCCTATTCAACCAAAAAATCACCGCTTTGATGTTGCCACATGGCGTAATATTTGCCTTGTTGAGCCAGCAATTGCTGATGCGTGCCTTGTTCTACGATGTTGCCTTTGTCCAGCACGATAATGCGATCCATGCTTAAAATGGTGGAAAGGCGATGGGCAATCACCAGCGTCGTTTTGTGTTTAATCAACTCGAAAATAGCGGTCTGGATCTGCTGTTCGGTGATTGAATCCAGCGCGCTGGTAGCCTCATCGAGAATCACAATCGGCGCTTCTTCCAAAAAGGCGCGGGCAATGGCGATGCGTTGTCTTTCGCCGCCGGACAGCTTGACGCCGCGTTCGCCGACCAGGGTGTCGAATTGGTCGGGCAAATCCTTGATAAACTCAAGGCAGTGGGATTTTGCGGCGACATCAAGCAATTGCGCTTCCGGAATATCCGCGCCCAGCGTGATATTGTCCCGTATCGAGCGATGAAACAGATCCGGTTGCTGCGGCACCATGGATATTTGCCTGCGCAATGAATTCAGCGTAAAGGTTTTTGCGTCCTGGCCGTCAAAGCGGATGCTGCCTTGTTGGGGATCGAGAAAGCGGAATAACAGTTTGGTTAACGACGATTTTCCTGAGCCGGATTGGCCGACCAGCGCGATTTTTTCACCGGCTTTGATGTTCAGGGTGAAGTTCTCAAACAGTTGGGTTTGATGCGAGTTTTCTTCATGATAGGTGAAATAGATGTTGTTAAAATCGATGGCGCCGTGGCTGATGGTCAAGGCCCGGGCATCGGCGGGATCGACTTCGACATCTTCCTGCCTGAACACATCGGCCATTTCCGAGGCATCGGCCAGAGCGGAGAAAAAGTTCCTGAAATTACGCCCGAACTCCCATAAGCGCTGGATCAGCATGATCATGATCGACTGGAATAAAACAAACTCGCCGACCTGAAAATGGCCGGTTTGCCATTTTTGGATCATCAAATAAACCAGTAGTAATTCAATGCCGAAGGTCATCAAGCCTTGTACGGCAAAGGAAAAAAACATCAATATCCAGGCGATTTTTTTCTTCCGGTAGACAAAATTCGATGCCCGATTGATGCGCGCCTGTTCGCCGGCTTCCATGGCAAAGCTTTTGACCACGAAAATATTGCTGACCGCATCCGAATACACGCCGCCGACTGTCGAGTCGGCTTGGGCTACGGCCTTGTCAAAACGCAGTTTCCATATCGAATAGGCAATATTCCAGGTCACAAAGAACGTGACCCAGATCAGGAAATAGCAGGCGAATTCGGGCTGTTGCCGATAGAAGATGACAAAGGCAATGCCTACCGCGACAAGGTTCATGAAAAACTGGAACAGGAACCAGTCCATGATGATTTCAAACGAACGCGAGAAGCGGTTGGCCTGCTTGATTAAACTGCCGGAAAAACTGTTTTCGAAAAAAACGTATTTTTGCTTTTTGAGCACTTCGAAACAGCGCTTTTCCAGCAGATTAACGCCGCCGCCATCGAGTGGAATAATAGCGATTTCAAGCAGCCGCCATGACAGCCAGATGCCCGCATAAATAATGGCGACTTGTTTCAGGTTGTCCAGCAACAGTGCCAGTGTGGCATCCGAATAGGGCGCGGCCAGTCCGTTGGCGATGTTTTTGTAGTAAACCGGCGCCGATAAATCCAGGGTCATGGCGGAAGCCAACGCGAATAAAGCCAGTAGGAAAAACCATTTTTTCTGCCAGACAACCCGGCTGTATTCTTTAAAGATAATGTTCATCGGTTGTTTTTGTAAGAGCGGGGGAGTATGCAGCTATTTTTCGCCAAGCTATTCCGGGATACGCGCAGTTACCTTCTTGGTGAAAGAAGACGTCCATCGGTGTAGTCGCGCTATGTAATGCGTTATCGGATATTCGGCAAGTTAAGGCGGTTTACAGAGGATGTAATGGTAACACAGTCAGGTAATCGGCTTTCTTTACGCATCTTTCAAGTTTTAGTAAATAATGCTGTAATAAATACCATGTTATAAGATGCAGCGTTTTGAGGATAGGGTATCAATGCCGGGCGAAAACAAAAGTGTGATAGATGCTACTGGATACGGTTTTGATCCAACTTATGGGTATTCGCTTAATCAATTGTTAGCGGTAAAAACGCCGAAAGAGCCAAAAGATTTTGATTGCTTTTGGCAAAAGCG
>DAINRH010000087.1:9211-16296 GCA_036741905.1 Methylobacter sp.
TAGCGGTAAAAACGCCGAAAGAGCCAAAAGATTTTGATTGCTTTTGGCAAAAGCGCTATCAACAGGCATTAACCGTTGTTCCACTGCCACACATAAAAATCATCAATGAAGACAAGCTGGGCTGGCGTGTATTTGATATACGTTATACCTCTACCGATAATTTTCCTATCCGGGGCTGGTTATTGTTGCCGAATTCAGGCGTGATTAAACGCGGCTTTATCGTCGGACACGGCTATGGCGGACGCGACGAACCCGATTATCATTTGCCCTTTAAAGATGCCGCTTTGTTGTTCCCCTGTTTTCGAGGCTTGTCGCTCAGTGCCCACCCTTCCATGTCTTCCGAACCTTATTGGCATGTGCTGCACGATATTAACCGGAAAGATCGTTATATTCTGGGCGGTTGCGTCGAGGATGTGTGGTTGGCAGTCAGTGCCATGCTGTCCCTGTTTCCGCACACCGCCGGACACTTAGGCTATCTGGGGATTAGTTTTGGCGGCGGCATAGGCGCTTTGGCGCTGGCGTGGGAGCCGCGGATTTCCAAAGGCCATTTTAATGTACCCTCGTTTGGGCATCACCCGTTGCGCTTAAGGCTGGCAACCAATGGCAGCGGACAGAGTGTTCAGCGATTTTATCGAACCCACAAAAAACCGACGCTGAAGGTTTTACGTTATTACGATGCGGCTTTGGCGGCCAAGCGAATTACCATGCCCATTCATTGCGCGTGCGCAACATTCGATCCCTGCGTCGCGCCGCCCGGACAGTTCGCAATATATAACGCATTGTCCGGGGAAAAACAGTTGTTTGTCTTCGATGCCGGGCATCACAGTTACCCCAATCAGGCGCAGCAAGAGCGCGAGCTCATTAATGAACTCGATGCCTTTTTTGCATCCCTTAGCGAATAATTTAATTAACATAAACACAGGAGCCTTAAATGAATCGCGAATATCACAAGTGGTGGAGCGATAGATTACAGCGTGATATGGAATTACTGGTGTTTGGCCATTCCGGTGCAAAAGTGCTGGTTTTCCCTTCGCGCCTTGGACGTTTTTACGAGTACGAAAAGTTAGGCATCGTCGAGTCTTTAAGGCACAAGATAGAACAAGGCTGGCTACAGCTTTATTGTATCGACAGTGTTGATGCTGAAAGTTTTTACTGCGGTTGGGCGCATCCTTCCGGGCGCATTCAGCGCCATGTGGATTTTGAAGAATACATCCTGAACGAAGTGCTGCCTTTTATGCAAAGCAGGAATTCGCATGAGTGCGTGATTTCTCATGGTTTAAGTCTTGGCGCGTTTCATGCCGCCAATATCGCATTTCGTTATCCCCAGTTTTTTAAAAAGCTGGTTGCCTTCTCGGGGCGTTACGATCTGACGTTGAGCGTGGAGTGTTTTAACGATCTGTTCGATGGTTTTTACAATGAGGATGTCTATTTTCATACGCCCAACCATTTTTTGCCTAATCTGGAATGTTCCTGGCGCTTAAGCAAACTAAGGGAGATGGAGATTACCCTGGTCATTGGTAAAGAAGATCCTTTTTTGCAGAACAATGAACAGTTAAGTTCAATTTTGTCGCAAAAAAACATTAATCATCAATTATCGGTTTGGAACGATAGAGCGCATAGCGGATATTATTGGCGCCGGATGGCATCGCTGTATATCTGAGCCTTGTTAAATAAGCGGATGCCTTAATAGACCTGCGCAAAACGTTTCTTGATTCGCCAGATGCTTCAGCTGGCGCCGTCATACCGGCAGGGATGCCGGTATCCAGTCACATGGATGTGAATGTATGACTTGGCATAATGCCTAAATCGGATACGGGGGGCATGGATAGTCACCCTCCTGCACACACAGTCTTCGTATGCAGGAGGTTTCGAGAATTATTTATTAGCCCGATGCTCAATAATATCGTCAACCACGGCCGGATCGGCCAGCGTTGAGGTATCGCCCAGGCTGCCGATCTCGTTAGACGCCACTTTACGCAAAATACGCCGCATGATTTTACCGGAACGGGTTTTGGGCAGTCCCGGCGCCCATTGGATAATATCCGGGTGGGCAATCGGGCCGATTTCTTTCTTGACCAGCTCGACCAATTCTTTGCGCAGTTCCTCGGAAGGTTCGATGCCGACATTCAAGGTCACGTAGGCGTAGATGCCTTGTCCCTTAATGTCATGAGGGTAGCCGACCACCGCCGCTTCGGCGACATGTTCGTGCAGCACCAGCGCGCTTTCGATTTCCGCCGTGCCCATGCGATGGCCGGAGACGTTGATCACATCGTCGACCCGGCCGGTAATCCAGAAATAGCCGTCCTGATCGCGGCGCGCGCCGTCGCCGGTAAAATAATAACCGGGGTAGTTTTTAAAATAGGTGTCGATGAAGCGTTGATGATCGCCGTAAACGCTGCGCGCTTGCCCCGGCCAGGATCGGCTGATGACTAAAATGCCTTCGGCAGCGCCCTCCCTGACTCGGCCTTCGTTGTCCATGATCTCTGGCTGGATGCCGAAGAAGGGCAGGGTGGCGGAACCCGGTTTTAAGGCGATAGCGCCGGGCAACGGGGTGATCAGGATGCCGCCGGTTTCGGTTTGCCACCAGGTATCGACGACCGGACAGCGACCGTCGCCAACCACATGGTAATACCATTCCCAGGCTTCCGGGTTGATCGGTTCGCCGACGCTGCCGAGAATTCTTAAACTGCGGCGCGAGCTGCGTTCGACAAATTCATCGCCCTGCGCCATCAGCGCGCGGATCGCGGTCGGCGCGGTATAGAAGATATTGACCCGGTGCTTGTCGATCACCTGCCAAAAGCGGCCGGCGTCGGGATAGGTCGGCACGCCTTCAAACATCAAGGTGGTAGCGCCGTTGCATAACGGGCCGTAAATCATGTAGGAATGGCCGGTCACCCAGCCTATATCGGCGGTACACCAGTAAATGTCGCCGTCGTGGTAATCGAACACGTATTTGTGGGTCATCGCCGTGTACAGCAAATAACCGCCGGTCGTGTGCAAAACCCCTTTAGGCTTGCCGGTGGAACCCGAGGTGTACAGGATAAACAACGGATCTTCCGCGTCCATTTCCTCTGCCGGGCAATCGGCGGACGCGCTTGCCATCGCTTCGTGATACCAGACATCGCGCTGCGGGTGCCAGTCGACAGCATTGCCGGTGTTTTTGATGACGATGACTTTTTCAAGACAAGGGCAGGCGGCCGCGGCTTGGTCGGCGTTGGCTTTGATGGGGACAATCTTGCCGCCGCGGCGGCCTTCGTCGGCGCACACCAAAAACCGGCAGTCGGCATCCAGAATCCGGTCTTTTAAGGCTTCGGCGGAAAAACCGCCGAACACGATCGAATGCACTGCGCCGACGCGGGTACAGGCCAACATCACTGCGGCCGCCTCGCTAATCATCGGCAGGTAGATGCAAACGCGGTCGCCTTTGTTGACGCCTTGGCTTTTTAAGACATTGGCAAACTTGCAGACTTGTTCGTGCAATTGCCGGTAAGTGATTTTTTGGTCCTGCGCCGGATTGTCGCCTTCCCAGATAATCGCGACCTGATCGGCTCTGGCGGCAAGATGGCGATCCAGGCAATTGATGCTGACGTTGAGCTTTCCGCCTTCGAACCAGCGGATATGGCCGGTTTTGAAATCGCAGTCCATGACCTTGTCCCAGCGCTTGCTCCAGTCCAGGAACTGTTCGGCCTGTTCCGCCCAGAACGCTTCCGGTTCGGCGATGGAGCGCTGATACAGGGCTTTATACGTTTCAGCGTTGATATGCGCTTTGGCGGCTATTTCCGGTTTTATGTCATAAATTTTAAGGTCCGACATGCGTTAATCCTTGGGTTTTATTTGAGGTATAAGATTTATTTGTCCAGCATGGAATGAATGCCGTCCCAGCTTTCAGGCATATTTTGTTGCAGATGAATACAGCGTTTTAACAGGGTGATGCTTGGCGCGTCGGTGCTTAAGGTTGCAAAAAGTTGCGCCGCATTGGCGAAATCGGCCTTTCTGTATAAAGCCAGCGCCTGTTGATAACGATTGATCTGTTCAAGCATCAAGTCGTCGGCTTCATCGGCCGCCCCGATTAATTCGAAAATGCTTTCGCCGGTTTCCCGGCCTTTTACCCGTACGGTATCGAGCTCTCTAACAACAAAGCCGGTTATTTCGGTCGCCGTTTGCCGGTCGATCATGATTTGGGTTCCGTAGTGTTTATTCAAGCCTTCGAGACGGGAGCTGTAATTGACTTTGTCGCCGATGCAAGTATAACTGCGAGCCTGTTCCGAACCAATATTGCCGACGATCATTTCTCCGGTCGCGATACCGATACGGATGTTAATCTCGGGCGCGCCGTTGGCGACCCACAGCGGACGCAATTGTTGCAGTTTTTTTTGCATCGCCAGCGCCGACTGACAAGCATAGTTCGCGTGGTTGCCATTGCAAAGCTGCGGGCTCCAGAACGCCATGATCGCATCGCCGATAAATTTATCCAGAATGCCCTGTTGCCGGCTGATTTCTACGGTCATCGCCGATAAATAAGCATTGAGGATGTTAATTAACGCTTCGGCGGGGAGTTTTTCGCTGAACTCGGTAAATCCGGCAATGTCGCTGAATAAAACCGTTTGCGCTTTTCTTTCTCCGCCCAGCCTCAGCTTGTCCGGTTGGCTGAGCAATTCGCTGACAATAGCCGGATCGACGTATTTATTAAATGTGCTGCGAATCAGTTCCTTGTCTTCTAAATCGCCGGCCATCGCATTAAACGCGGCGGCTAATTGGCCGACCTCGTCGGCGTTTCGATAAGCGATGCGATGCCGGTAATTGCCGTGCTTGATTTCCAAGGTCCCTTTGGCGATCAGGCGTAACGGCCGGGTGATGCGCTGCGAAATCAGCATAAACAATAATGCGCCGAGTAATAAAATGCCGCCGCCGATCAGTAAGACCTGCTGCTGCAATTGCTTGAAGGTGCGCAGGGCTTGATCGAGGTTGGCGCTGAGTATGTAGCCCGCCTGAGGGTTTTGCGGGTCGAACAGCACTTGTTTGGCGATATAGCGCTCGTCGTTCCAGCTATACCTGCCGTTTTCCCGGATGGTCGACTGATGGCTCAGGATGGCGGCGGCTGTTTCCGGCGGGGTGTTTTTGGCAACCACTCGGTTTCTGTTAAAGACCACCGCGTGAAGCGTATTGTTTTGGGCTAATAATTTGGCGATCCAACTATCGTTTATGGGGTTGCAAACCACGATTAAGCCTACCGCATAATCATCGTTCAGGTTTGCTTTCAAGGGAATAACATAACTGCTGTATAAGCCTTCGTCTAAACTGACCATTGTTGACGACATCAGTCCGGAATCCAGGCTGTTTTTAATGCCGAAACTTGAAAAGTTGTTTTCCAGCGGCGGTCTGTCAGGGTCGTTTATCGAATAAACAGCCCTGACGGCCGGTTCGTCGTCGAGCATAAAAACAAAGTCCGCTTCGGTATCCTTGCCGATTTCTTCGACAAAGGGATAAAAATTATCTTTTATTTGCGCTAAAAAAGACCGGAATTTCTGGTCTGCGGTTATCACATGGGTCAGTGCTTGGATGTGTTTCTGTTCGACTTCCAAATCCTGTTGAAATTGCCCTTGAGCGCTATCCAAATCGGCAATAATACGTTTTATTTCATGCTGTTCGGCTTGCGTATCAATTAGGTATAGAGTGGTGCATAATAAGCCGGTGACTGAAATGAAGAAGGTGATGAATATCTTTTTATTTAGATTCATAAGATAAGCTCATGTACTGACTTAACGAGAATAACACCAAGATGAAGAAACCCAGTTTTTATTTTTTATTGGCCGGTTTAACGTATTTTTTTGCGCGGCACGCTGCGGCGGCCCAATCCATCTCGGGCCATGTCGATGCGCCGGAGCAAGTTAAACAGCTGGTTGTTTACTTGCAGGCCGAGGGCGCCGTTCAATCGAACCCCGCTCAAAAAATACAGCCGGTTTCGCAAAAAGAGACCGGCTTTCATCCGCCGCTAACCGTTATTGCCGCTGGGGACAAGGTTCAATGGAACAACGATGAAAGCAAAGAAATCGATCATAATATTTTTTCGCTGAGTCCGCTGGCGAGCTTTGATTTAGGCCTGGGAGAAAAAGGCTCTAAACTGGCGCAAACCTTTAAAAATACCGGTGTTGTTAATTATTACTGTTCGGTCCATAAAAATATGGAGGGTAAGATAATAATTTTACCCGACCGCTATTATCAGGTTTTAGAGCGGCCCGGCGATTTTGTCATCGAGAATCTGCCGGAGGGAAGCTGGACTTTAAATGCAGTGGTTTTGCATTTGCGCTACAAAGCGGAGCCTGTTCGCGTAACCGTCGGCAAAGCGCCTGTTGAAAACCTGACGTTAAAGATTATAAAAAAATGAAATATTTATTGTTATTAAGTGTTCTCATTGTTGCCGCTTGTGCCGGGGCGCCTAACCTTATCAAGGGCAAAGGCGGCGTTTACGGTAGGTTGTCCGCCGATTCTCACCCTGCATTTAATAAGAAGTTGGCCAATGAATCCGGTTCCGGCTCGATATATGGGGAAGAAAAAACAACCGGCGCTCAATATCAAGCCGATAGGGTCGATTACGCCAAGCTTGATGATTTGTATGTCGGCTTGATTCAAACGAACTTGCCGCCCCGGCAACACGCATTGACGGCGACGGCTGAAGGCATGTCGCAACAAGCGATTGCGTTGGCGACAGGGGATAGCCTACTGCTTCATAACAATACCGATCGAAGCCAGCATTTTTTCGTGGCCGAAACCTCATCGGCTGATGGGCGCATTCAGACATTTCCCAGCTTGGCAGCCGGAGCGACTGCAAGCTATAGAATTGATTTGGCAGGCGATTTGGCGTTGTTGTCCGAAGATAACGAGGGGCTTAAAACGGTGCTGTTTTCCAGAAAAAACATGTTGACCAAGCGGCTGTCCAGCGGCGACAGCTATCGGTTCGACAATCTTGATCCCGGCAGTTATCAGTTGATTTTTTGGTATTGGCGGTTAGGGAGAATTCAACAAACCATTCAAATCCAGGCAGAAGAAAATGTTCGTATAGATAAAACCTTAACGGTTGATAGCGT
>DAINRH010000088.1:0-16216 GCA_036741905.1 Methylobacter sp.
CAGATATTGCAGGAGCAAATATCTGTCCCTGCCAGAACGACGGCATCCCACAGACTTGGGTGTATGACGTAAGGAGCCTGTCTTGGGAGTCTGTGAATGAATGCCGGGTATCACGCCGTCAGCGAGAAGCCTACAGCGGATGTTTTTTTCGTGCTTTTCGTGGACAATGCGTAACATCAGTTAAGAACATATTCACCACGAAGGCGCGAAGTGTACAGAGAAAAATAATTGTTTTTAATTCAATGTATTGAAAACTTCGTGTCTTCGTGGCGAACTCTTTGAATTTGTTCTAAAGCGAATACTTTGCTCGACTACTTGAAAGAGTCTTTACAGAAGCATCAATGTTGTCTAAAACATGTTGGCAAGATGAATTATTGGCTGATGAGGCTTTAAATGAGCATAAACAAGGTAAAACTCAGTTGAGTACGCATGGCGTATATTTTTAGCTGCGGAATCCTGTTAACGGAGATGTAACACAATGAGCAACCGGAACACATGCATGATCTTTGCCCACCGTGGCGCAAACAGGGAAGCGGCCGACGATTGCATGGAGGTAGAACAACGCATGGAGCAGTTGCCGAGAGCAATGCGTGGAGCTATTGCCGAAAACACCCGAGCCGCTTTCAATAAAGCCCTGCAATACCCGATTGACGGTATTGAAACGGATGTGCAGCTGAGTCTGGACGAGGTGCCGGTGCTTTGGCATGACTGGGAGCTGGACAAGCTGGGGCATCCGGGAAAATGCATCGACGATTTTAACTTCGCGCAGCTTGAGCAAATGGATTTTGCCGGCTACAACTCGCCCGATGCGCTGCCGGAAGGCGCTTTGAGCCTTAAGGAGTTTATCGATAGTTTCCGGGGGCGTTGCGGCTTGAATATTGAGCTTAAAAGCCGCGACGGGGAATCGCAGCAACGGCTGGAAAGCAAGATTCTGAAAATGCTGGCAATCATCGGCGCATTGGCCGCCGATGGCGTGTTTATTTCCTCCTACAGTCTGCCAGGACTGATTTTTGCCCATCAACACGCGCCGGATTTGCCGCTTTACTATCTGCTGTCCGGCCATCACACCCAGGCCGATATTGAGGGCTTCCTGAAAGATTACAGCTTTCTTGCCGGTTTTTGCCTGCCCATCGACATCCATAACGAGTCCATCGCCAAGCTTTTGCAGGAGCAGGGCAAAGGCGTCGGGGTTTATACCTGCAACACTGTTGAAGATATTCAAAAAGCGCTGGATTTGAAGGTCAATATCCTGATTACCGACTATCCGCAGCTGGCATTGCAGCTGCGCGATTCGTGAAGCGGGACTTGAAGGCCGCCAGCGTCGATGGGACTGCTTTAAATTACGAATTTGTGATACGCGTTAAAAAAAATATGAACTGCCGATAATCCGCTTCGATGCTTTTTTGAGCTTCCAAACGACGGTGTAATGACTTATTGGAAGGTAATTCAGCGGCATTTTTCCGGTGCTTTATTTTTCTTTAAAGGCTATTATTGCGGCCTCATATAATTTTAAAGAATCTTAAATGCTCAATCCAAAGGCTTCTTTTTTGGTATTAACGTGCGGTTTTAACGAAAGATACCGGAAATGAAACGCATCCTGCCTGTTTTCTTTATCATTTCTGTATTTATTACCGGAGGCTATTGGTCTGCCTATTCCAATGTAGGGTCGATTATCTATTTTTATAATCCGGAAACGAACATCAATAACTTTGCGACGTTAAAAACAGCGTTTGATACGTATTTGGTGAATCATGGCGGTTATTATTTCCAGCCGTTTGATAGCAGGGAAAATTTCGAATCGGTAATTCAAGAAAAAAAAGGCGATGTTTATCTATTATCCAGCTGGCATTTAAAGGCCTTGCAGCAGAAAAATGTGCCGCTGAAAATCGCCTTGGTCGGTACCTCAAAGGGCAACACTATGCAAAGGAAGGTATTAAGTGCCAAAAAAGACATTGCCGATGTCACTATGCTTAAGAATACCGTGGTTGCCGGCGCAGGCAGTGAAGAATACATTCACAGCGTATTGAAACAAATACTCGGCAAAGAACAGGAAGCATTGCTTAAAGACATCAAAATACTCATCGTGCCTAAAGACATTGATGCGATTATGGCGGTGGGGTTCGGCATGGCAACTGCCGCCATTTCCGCAGAAAGCGGCCTGGATAAGTTGGCGATGATTAATCCCAATCAATTTCGAGAATTACATAGTTTAGGTTTTAGCGACAAGGACTATTTATTGGTTGCGGCAACATTGCAAAAACCGGAGCAACAGGAAGTGGAATTGCTCGAAGTGTTACGAACAATGTCGGAAGCTGAGACCGGCGGGGAAAACTTAAAGTTACTGGGTATAGATGGCTGGAGGGCAATGCAATGAAATGCTTCAATAATCGCCGCGCGTCTTGTATGGACTGGAACCCGCTATGAAAATAATAAATTTTTGTAAGCTCTTAATCCTCTTGGTTATGTTTTGGGTTAGCGCCGCTTTTGCCCAGTCGAGTAAGGTACTGATCGTTAATAGCGATAATACAGTTTTTCGCTATGGAACAATCGCGACAGAATTTAAAAAAGTCTTGCAGCAAAACGCTTATCAATGGTCTGAGTTTAATTTAAACAGTTATGCCAATGCCGACGCGGAGCTGAAACAGCTGATCCTGCAAGAAAACCCCGAACTTATTTATTGCATCGGAACCAAAGCCTATTCGTTAGCGCGTAATTATGCCGCTAACAAAAAATTGTTATTTTCAGCCGCTATTAATTGGCGACGATTGGATATTGGCGAAGGAACTTATGGTGTAGCCAACGAATTGTCGTCCGCACAAGAAATATCGTTGTTACGCTATTTCTTTCCAACGATTAAAAAGATTGGCTTACTGTACAGCGATAAATTCAGCCGTGAATATGTAGAAACCATAAAAAAAGACGCCTTGGCCATAGGCATAAATATCATCAATCAGCCTATCAATGACGCCCAAGAGATTGGCGATGCGCTCAATGAATTGCTGCCGAAAATAGATATGTTCTGGATTATTTCCGATCCGGTTGTCTTAAGCAGTAAAGTGTCAGTGCAGCAAATTTTTCAATCGGCGCAACAACAGAAAAAGCCGGTTTACGCTTACAGCGACGTGTTTATAGAGCACGGCGCGGTTTTGGCGATTTCTGCCGATCTCGCGACGATTGGGCGACAGTCGGCAAGTTTGGCCTTGATGATGGATAAAGATAAAGTGCCGGAGGGGACGGTGCAAAGCCCGGCGGGTTCAATAGTTACTTTAAATAAATGCGCTCTCGATGCATTGCAGCTCAATTTCAACCAAGATGCCCTGGATTCGGTTAATAAAATCGTGGAGTGCAATAAATGATTAAATATTTATACACCCTACTGGTCGGCGTCTTGGTCTTGGATTCGAGTGCTTTTGCAGCGGCAGCTTCGAATGACGATCTGGAAAAGGAATTGGCCTATCTTGCCGCAGAACGGCAAGTCGTCATTACCGCTTCGAAAATAGAAGAGCATGTGGATAAGACTATTGCGACAACGACAGTCATTACCCAGAACGATATTCAGCATATCGGCGCCCGCAATTTGTTGGATGTGCTGCGTTTGGTTCCGGGTATCGGTATTACGCAAAATCAGATTGGGTTGCGTGAAATTGAAGTTCGCGGCGTCAAAACATTTCTGTCCGAAAAAGTGCAGATTATGTTGAACGGCCATCCGCTGGATCATAATCTGCAAAATGCTGGCAGTACTTGGGTTTACGATGATTTGCCGGTGGATACGATCAAACGGGTGGAAGTTGTGCGTGGACCGGGTTCGGCCTTATATGGCGCTAATGCCTTTCTTGCCGTTATCAACATCATCACCCAGAACGCCAAGGATTTGAATGGCGTGCAAACTTCAGCCGGTTGGGGGAGTTTCGATACCCAGCAATACCGGGCATCCTGGGGTAAGCAATTCGATAATAGCGCTGAGGCGGCGTTGCATTTTAATTTTACCGATACCAACGGTATTAATTCGTCAATTCCCGCCGACAGCTTGAGCGTACAAGGCCTCAATTCTGCTGCGCCCGGTAGAAGCCAGCTTACAGAAGGCCGCTATGATTTGGAATGGCAGTTAGGTTATCAGGACTTTAAACTGGACGGGCGTTATATCAATAAAAAAGCGGGCACATTTTTTGGAGCGTCATCTATTCTTAGCGATGACAGGACTCGACAAGATTATAACGATTATTTCCTGCGTTTGAGCCGAACCTGGAAAGTACAAGATAAATTGACGATAGATACCCAGATATTTCATGATTTTTTTAGCTACGATAATGTTTGGCAAACCGCATCGAATCAATTTCTTCGTGCCGGTCTTCAGGACACGCGGACAGGCGGTGAAATTCAAGCTAACTATCATATTAGCGATGCTCAAACCGTGATTGGAGGATTTTCTTATGCCAAAGAGCAGCAGGGTGGCCTTATTGATGAATCTGGACCTGATCCTGCACACTTGAGACCGGCACTTTCTACTACCGAAGAAAGAACTCGTGGGCGCTGGGGTGTTTATATTGAAGATGTCTGGGACCCGTTAAAGAACGTACGGGTGACCTTGGGAGCCCGTTATGACCGATACAGTGACTTTGGCGGCACATTCAATCCCAGAATGGGCTTTAATTGGGAATTTATTAAAAATTACTCGTTGAAATTTTCTTACGGCACCGCTTATCGTGCGCCTGCTTTCGGTGAACTTAGTATTATCAACAATCCTGTGTTATTGGGTAATCCAGCACTTAAACCGGAAGAGGTTAAAACCTTTGAAACCGGCATTATTGCTCATCCTGTGGCGGGATTGACAGCCCAGGCGACATATTATCACTCTGCAATTAATCAACTTATCTTGCAAACTTTCGGGCAAACAACGCTTTTGCGTTACGACAATAACGGCAGCTGGATTGCCGAGGGCGTTGAATTGGAAACACGTTACGACTTTGACGGCAATTGGCAAGGTTCCTATGTGAGCGCCAATTATGTCTTGCAGCATAGCACCCAGCTTAATCGGCAGTTAGCGGATGTACCGCGGCATCGTACCAACCTGACAGCAAATTGGGCCATCGATAATACCTGGAGCAGCTTTGGTCATGTCCTTATTAAAGACAGTACCTTGCGTAATCCGGGAGATACCCGCAACGATGTGCCTGGGTACGCTTTATTCGATATGGGCTTATTGGGGAAAAACATGTTCGGTAAGAAAGTTGACATCAGTTTTAATGTTTACAACGTATTTGACAAACGTTATTACGACCCGGCGCCTACCGGCTTAAGTTTTATCGGTGATTATCAAATGGCTGGAAGGACATTTTTTGGACATGTCAGCTTGAAGTTTTAGTCGGGCAGGGTAGTTTAGGATTTAGCCAGTATCCAGTCACATGGATGTGAATGCATGACTCGGCCAATACCGCATAACCCTGATGAATAAACAGCCTTATGTCTACATCCTCGCCAGTAATAGGAACGGGACTCTCTACGTAGGAGTGACCTCGGACTTAATCAAGCGTGTTTATCAACACCGCAATGGCCTTGTAGCAGGGTTTACCAAACGCTACCATGTCCATAATCTGGTTTGGTTTGAAGCTCATGAGCGTATGGAAAGCGCCATTTTGCGTGAAAAGGAGCTTAAGCGTTGGCGTCGCGTTGCTAAGTTAGGATTAATTGAACAAGCTAATCCCGAATGGAGGGACTTATGGGAAGATTTAATTGCTAATTGATACGTGGCCTTATATTGAGATTTCGTTGGTAATATACCTGTTGTGTCATAGAAAATTTCTGACGCTTGATTAGCAAGAGATTCCAATTAGCACCGTCATGCCGGCATGGATGCCGGTATCCAGTGCCATGGACGGTAACTTGGCGGTTCTCAGGTACTTGAGTAACACAAAGTTTCACTTCCCTGTGCCTGGGTTCCGGCATCCCTGCCAGAACGACGGCGTCTCTCGGACACTTGTGTATTTTAGAGGCGTCATACCGGCATGGATGCCGGTATCCAGTGCCATGGACGGTAACTTGGCTGTTCTCAGGTACTTGAGTAACACCAAGTTTCACCTCCCTGTGCCTGGGTTCCGGCATCCCTGCCAGAACGACGGCGTTTCTCGGATACTTGTGTATTTTAGAGCCGTCATACCGGCATGAATGCCGGTATCCAGTGCCATGGACGCGTCTCATATTTGTAATTACTGGTTGTGTTTCGCGGCGTAGCGAGCTTTGACTGCATTCCTAGGCGACGCGTAGGAAAAGAGAACATAGTGAGGGAAAGGTTGGGGATGACTTATAGGGTCTACGCGATTAATGGACTTCGTTGCGTTAGACGTTTAACAGGAAATTAATAAGAAGGTGGATTGCTTATTAGCGAATCCACCTTACGAATTATAATTTACCAGTACATTGCATTCCTCCTTTCAAAATAGGTTAATGTGAAAAAAACCTTCGCTTGTTGCGAGGGAGTAACGGTTTGCTCGCAGTCGAGCCAGTTAGATGTTATTTATACTCGACATTTTGATTATCCGTTGTAATTCGACATTAAATCCGATAATGGAATATATTTATGAGGATAAGGTATATGATCCTCAGGGAACGCCGCCAAGGTTTCTTGAATATTTGCTAAAAACAAGTTTACGAGTTCAGTATTTTTCAATTTTTCATCAGCGCATAGTCCGATAATGCCAATTTCTGTTCCTAACGCTATGTTTTTAGGATTTTTTTTGGAGTCGCTATTTATATCGCTGTTTGAGAATGGCTGAGCGTCTTTCCGCGCAAGAAAGTTTATTGAATCAGGTCCCATAGCAACATAACATTTTCTTGTTACGTTCCATGCTAATAGGCTTTCGTTTTTATAATAGATAAAAAACGTTTCAATACCATTCGATACGATTATTTTTCCAACGTTAAAGCCACTTATTTCTCTCACTTCTTTATCGGTGATAATACCTTCAAATAGGGTATAACTGGTTAATGGAAAGCTCTCCAGAAACTCCAGGAATTTATTATAGTTTTTTAATTCGACCATATCCCGTCCCAGATTCCAGGCGAAACCGACCGTCCATTGAATAAATTTAGCCCAATTTTTGTCAGATAACATTGAACAATTTAAGTCGACTCCCCGCATCGGATAACATGCCATTCCCGCGGTGCTGTTATGTGACTGGGCAAACTGTCGGGCTTGGTTTTCCGCATCATCCGCGTCTTTTACTTGGATAATTAGCTTTTGATAATGTCCCGATTCATCAGTGTCGGAAGTTAAGATAACGGGATTCAGAGGTAGCTTATGAATATTGAAAAGATTCATGCTCATTTCCGGTGCCGCTCTGCCGCATGGATCACCATTAATAACCGAAATTCCTTTTTTCGCAGAAATTATAAAGGGAATTAACGTATTCATTGCTCCCATTTCAACGGGTATCAAGTAACCTAAAGGCTCTTGACCGGATTGAACTAGATAATTATTCATTTCCATGAAGGCATTTAGTGAAACCGTTTGCCCGAAGCCTTCAAATATTTTATCGGGTGAACCTAAACCAGCTACAAAAGCTATATTTTTATGTGCCTCAAGGTTCTCAGGATTTACATAATGCATCACATCGGCGTCGTTAAGCATTTTGTCCATAAACAGCAGAGCTAACCCAAGCGGCCCGCCGCCGCCGGATGCTAAAAAACACGCGCCATATACAATATAGTGAATATCTTTTTTAGTTAATTGATAATTTCCTGGACCAAAATTTTTTACTTTATGATCATTTAGACCTACTTTTTTTATCGAATTGTCTTCATTAAATGATGATTTTCGAATTGAAATATTATTAAGCATAAAAATTTTAAAAAAATTAAATAAAGTATGTCTGTTTCGATTGAAGTTTATTTTCGTTAAATACAGAAAAATTATTGGTTTAACTAGGTAAAATATCTCCAACAAGATTAAGGGTTGTATTGTAAGCTATAACGTCGATAATATGCTGCAAAAGCTTAAATGGCAGCCGCTTTTAATGTTCACGTGATATGCCATCTATGCTTCGTAAACAGCAGAAAAGTACGCGTTATCGAAAAATACTCATTAATTAAGAGATGCTTAACTTATGAAATTAGACCTTCAATCTCCTGAATTCCTCGCTAACCCTTACCCAACTTATGCCAGATTACGAGAACAAGCTCCCGTTTATCTTATAGAACCGGGATCTTGGTTAGTAACTCGTTATCAGGATGCCGAGTTTTTATTGAAAAGCCCTCTGTTTGATAAAGATGTTCCTTCTATCTACAACCATCGTTATGGGAGAGATGTGAGCAATGAACCAATTTTTCGTATTATCACCCATTTTTGGGTATCGATGAATTCACCTTGCCGCAAGTTGATCGTTAAAGCGCTTAATGCCCGTAAAATAAGCGAGATACGGACACTGGTGCAAAAAAGCGCAGAACAGTTAGTGGACAGTTGGATAGACCGTGGTCAGGCCGATTTATTGACTGCTTTTGCCTATCCGTTACCGGTAATGGTTGTTTGCAACATGCTCAATATTGAATTGCAACAGGAGCTTGATTTATTGGAGGAAACTAAGCTGATGGCGAGAACGGCCGAGTCCCATGTACTTTCAGCGGAGGAGTTTGAAGTTTCCAATGCGGCTGCATTGCGGTTTGAGAGTTTTTTTAAGGAACTTTGTAAGCAAAGACGTAAACACCCCGGCGATGATTTGGTTTCGCAGTTGTTAATAGCTGAGGAAGATGGTGAGCGTTTAACAGAAGACGAAATTATCTCCAACCTCATTGTGTTGTTTATTGCAGGCTACGGAACTACTGCCTACGGAATATGCAATATTTTACGTCTGCTGTTTCTTCATCCTGAACAACGGGAATTACTTCTTGCCAAACCAGAACTTCTACCTAGCGCAGTAGAAGAGGGCTTGCGCTGTTCTTCTTCGGGGCCTATTTCCGTCCGTACAGCTAAGGAGTCAATTAGTTTACATGGCGTTCAAATCGCTCCTGAAGATATTGTCTTTATTGCCCTCGATTCTGCAAACCATGATCCTGAAGTGTTCGATGAACCTGAACGTTTTTGGATTGAGCGGCCAGCAACTGTAAAAAAACCATTAGCTTTTGGGGCAGGTAACAATTTTTGTCTGGGCGCTAGGCTGGGGGCTATGGAGGTAGAAGTCGCACTTGAAACCTTATTTCGCCGGTTACCGAATTTGACTATCGATAATGTCGAGCAATTAAAGTGGGAACCGACATGGGTGCTTAGAGGTTTGGAATCTTTACCTGCCAGATGGTAGAAATAATATCTTCTATGTCGAGTAAGGGTTATTATCGGACTGGCCGGTAAAAAATCCCAGGCCGATAGTTTTACAGTGACCCCATAGCTTTCAGCTCGGGATGTACTGAAAATACGCGTTTGGCTCAATGGTGATTTCCTAGACATCTACTCTTAGACAAAGAAGGTGACATGAATAAAACACCTTATCCCGATGACTGGCCCGATATAGATACCAAGCTCTACAACAGGTCGGTCAAGTTGTTTAACGCCGTCAAAAACATGCTGAGCGTCAAGCTTGATTTGCATGCCGAGCCACAGGTTTTGGACGGCGACATTTTTTTATTCAATCATTTTTCCCGGTTTGAAACGTTCATACCGCAGTTTCTTATTTACGAGCAAACCGGGGCTTACAGTTGTTCCATTGCCTCGGCGGAATTCTTTCAAGAAGACAATGTGTTGTCGCGGTATTTAAAACACGTTGGCGTTTTCCCTCACAACCATGACCGACTGTTTGCGTTGCTGGCAGGGCAGATTTTGCGCGGTCGTAAAGTCATTATTTTTCCTGAAGGCGGCATGGTAAAAGACCGGCGGGTTATCGACAAGCGCGGTCATTACAGCATTTACTCTCGGGTCACCGGCAACCGGCGCAAGTTGCACACCGGTCCTGCGGTTTTGGCGCAAGGCTTGGAAACGTTTAAAGCGGCTATTCGTCACGCCCATCGTCAAAACGATATGGCCCTGCTTAGGCAATGGAAAGATGTTTTGCAAATCGACAGTATCGATCAGCTGATAGCGGTAGCGAACAAACCGACGCTGATGGTTCCCGCCAATATTACTTTTTATCCGATTCGATCCTCTGAAAACTTGCTGTTTAAAAGCGTTGAGCTGTTTTCTAGCGGCCTGAGTTTGCGCCAATCCGAGGAATTGCTGATTGAAGGCAATATCATGCTCAAAAATACCGATATGGATATTCGCATGGGTACGCCTGTCGATCCGTGCTGGGTTTGGGATTGGCGAACCCGCTACCTGATGGACAAGGTTATTCCGGAAATTAACACCATAGACGATGTTTTTACGCTGAATTCCAGGCCTAAAAACTGGAAACAACGTTTACTGGGATCGTCTTTTATAAAAAATGCCCAATGTTCCCGCGATCGATACATGGAAGGCATTTATGCCAATGTCACCATCAATTTAAGCCATCTGGCGGCAACGCTGATCATGCATTACGTCGGTCAGGGACGGATGTATATCGGGAAAGATTCGTTTTATAGCACTTTGTACATTGCCATTAAGCACTTGCAAAACAACACGGTGATTCATCTGCACCGAAGCCTGCTTAATCCCGATGATTATAGCGACCTGTTTAAGGCGGCTAACAAGCGTTTCGATTATTTCATGTGCGTTGCAAAAGAAGCCGGTCTCATCCAGGAGGATGAAAATTATTACCGGTTTTTGCCCAAGCTGTGTGTTGAATCCGACTTTGACAGCATCCGTCTGGAAAACCCGATTGCTGTTTACAATAACGAAGCAGCGCCGCTGCATACTGTTCGCGACACCCTGATCGACGCGATAGTCGAATGCGCCAAGGCCGATAAAGATAAATTGGCCGCCTGGCATTTTGAGGACGAATGTCGCACGCTGGCATGGGAAAAACAAGCTTACTTAAAACCTTTGTTTAACGACATCAGTCCGGAAGAAGTTGCCGTTGCCGATGCCATGCCTTTTCTTATTCAGCCGGAACTTGCCAACGGCTTCGGCGTTTTGTTGGTTCACGGCTTACTTGCCGGCCCCGCTGAATTAAGGGCGTATGGCGAATATCTGGTTAAACAAGGTTACACGGTTTTGGGAATTCGGCTAAAAGGCCACGGCACATCGCCTTACGCGTTGCGTGAGCAGAGCTGGGAGGATTGGTACGGTTGCGTGCAACGGGGCTTCAATATACTCAAGGCGCATTGTCCGCGCATTTTTGTTGCCGGTTTTTCCACGGGTGGGGCATTGGCGTTGAAACTGGCCGCGGAACAGTATCCCGAAATGGCCGGCGTTATTGCCGTTTCGGTGCCGTTAAAGTTCGTTAATCCTGCTTTTATGCTGGTACCGTTGCTGCATGGCACCAACAAGCTGGTCGCTTGGGTTTCGGCTTTCGAAGGCGTAAAGCCTTTTATTAACAGTGAATCGGAACATCCCGGTATTAACTATCGCAATGTGCCGGTCAGGGCGCTTTATGAACTGAGACTGTTAATTGCGCAGCTTGAGGAGTTACTGCCGCAGATTAGCCTGCCTGTCTTGATTATGTACGGTGACGAGGACCCTATTGTTTCTCCCAAAGGCGCGCCGATCATTATGGCTAAACTCGGTTCCAAACATAAGCAAATCCACGCTATCAAATCCCAGCGTCACGGTATTTTAATGGAAAATATCGACGGCGCGTGGGGAGTGATTGATGATTTTTTGAATGAGTTAAGCGCCGTAGACAATAAAAATGTCGGGATTAATGTTTTGGCGGATTCACCACGAAGGCACGAAGAACACGAAGATTGAAAGCATTAGGATTGCTCATTGCCACGCACCGAGTGGGAATGCAGAGGGCCCTTCGGTAGCCCCGTAGCGCGGGCTGTCGGAGTTCATGGGAACCAGCAGAACAGGTGATTAAAAGTCTTTTATTCACCACGAAGGCACGAAGGTTTTACCTTGGTTTTTTCTTCGCGACCTTCGTGCCTTCGTGGTGAAAACAACAAATATGGGGGCAATAAAATGAAAAATGTAGTTATCGCAGGGTATTGCAGGTCGCCTTTCACTCCGGCGCAAAAAGGCCAATTGGCTAAAGTCAGGCCGGATGATCTTGTCGCACAGGTCATCAAAGGCTTAATCAATGATACCGGCGTTAATCCGGGAGATATTGAAGATTTAATTTTAGGCTGCGCCTTCCCGGAAGGAGAGCAGGGCATGAATCTGGCGCGGTTAATCGTTCATCTTGCCGAGTTGCCTATGACCATAGCCGGCACTACCCTTAATCGTTTTTGCGGCTCCTCAATGCAGGCCATACATAATGCGGCAGGAGCGATTCAAATGAATGCCGGTGAGGTGTTTATCTGCGCCGGTGTTGAGTCCATGAGCCGGGTGCCGATGGGCGGCTTTAATTACCTGCCCAACCCCGGTCTTTATAAAGCCTATCCTCAAGCCTATATCGGCATGGGCGAGACGGCGGAGAATCTGGCTTTGCAATATCATATCGACCGCTTGGCCCAGGAAACTTTCGCCGTAGCCAGCCAGCAAAAAGCGGGCGCGGCCCAGCAAAACGGCTTGTTCGCCACTGAAATCATCCCGATTAAACGCGCTGACGGCGAAACCGTTCAATACGACGGCTGCATCAGGGCGGATTCCACGCTTCAGGCATTAGCCGAATTGCCACCGGCCTTCCTTAAAAACGGCAGCGTTACGGCCGGAACCTCCTCGCCGTTAACCGACGGCGCGGCCGCGGTGCTGGTGTGCAGCGAGAAATACGCAGACCTTCACGGCTTGGAAAAACTTGCCCGGATCAGGGCTATAGCCGTATCCGCTTGTGCGCCGGAAATCATGGGCATAGGACCGGTCAGCGCCACCCAAAAAGCCTTGAAACGGGCCGGTTTGACCTTACAGAATATCGACATTGTCGAACTGAACGAAGCCTTTGCCGCGCAATCTTTGGCGGTACTAAAAGAATTGCCGATCCCGTTGGAAAAATTGAATCCGGACGGCGGCGCGATTGCTTTAGGCCATCCGTTGGGCGCGTCAGGGGCCAGAATTACCGGTAAGGCCGCAAGCCTGTTGAAACGGGAAAACAAGCAGTTTGCCCTCGCCACCCAATGTATCGGCGGCGGGCAGGGCATAGCGACTATTTTGGAGGCTATCTAATGGACATCAAAAAAGTCGCGGTGATTGGCGCGGGGGTCATGGGGGCCGGCATTGCCGCCCATATCGCCAACGCCGGCATCCCCGTCTATTTGCTGGATAGAGTGCCTACCCTTCGACCAAGCCCTTCGGCTGAACTCAGGACAGGCTCAGGGCAATCGGATATTGGAAGCAGGAACAGCATCGCCGAATCAGCCATTGCCAAGTTGCTTAAAGCCGAACCCGCCGCATTCATGCATAAGAACTATGCTCAGCTGGTTACTCCCGGTAACATTGAAGACCATCTTGACTGGGTGGGCGACGTTGACTGGGTGATTGAAGCGGTGCTTGAAAACCCGGCCATCAAGCAGGAACTTTACCGGAAACTGGATAACATCTGCCGTCCCGATACCCTGATCTCATCGAACACCTCGACATTGCCGTTGAAACTGCTGACCCGCGACATGCCGGACAGCTTCAAACAGCGTTTCATGATCACCCATTTTTTTAACCCGCCCCGCTATATGCGTCTGTTGGAGTTGGTTTCAGGTGCCGAGACCCGGCCGGAACTGGTTGCGACGGTTCGTTGTTTTGCCGACACCCATCTGGGCAAAGACAGCGTTACCTGCAAGGATACGCCGGGCTTTATCGGCAACCGTATCGGTATTTATTGGCTGCAATGCGGGCTGTTGGAGGCGATCAAGCTGGGTTTAACCGTGGAGCAGGCCGATGCGGTGATGTCGGCGCCGTTTGGCATACCGAAAACCGGCATATTCGGGTTGCTGGATTTGGTCGGGCTCGATTTGATTCCGCATATTTTGGGCGGGATGAAATTGGCTTTACCCAAGGAAGATGCATTCCATCAGGTCAACACGTTTCCTCCGTTGGTTCAGTCCATGATAGCCGACGGTTACACCGGCAGGAAAGGCAAGGGCGGTTTTTATCGTTTGAACGAAACAAGCGGAAAGCGCGTCAAGGAATCCATTAACCTGCAAACCGGCGGCTATCAGCCTAGCGAAAAGTTCGCCTTGCCGGAGGTAGCCAAAACGCAGGATGAATTAAGGCGTTTTTTGTCAGGCGACGACATAATCTGTCGTTTTGCCTGGCAGGTGCTGTCCAACACTTTGGTTTATAGCGCCAGCCTGATTCCCGAGATTGCCGATGATATTGTTGCCGTCGATATCGCGATGCGTCTGGGTTATAACTGGAAATTCGGGCCGTTCGAGCTGCTGGATCGGATCGGCGTGGCTTGGTTTGTTGACCGGTTGATCGCAGAAAGCCGTGATGTGCCGCCGCTACTGGCAACCGTAGGGGCGGGCCTTGTGCCTGCCCAATTGGGGCAACCACAAGGGATTGCCCCTACGAGCCGCAGCCTGTACACGATCGATTCAGGCACGCGGTCGTTTGTCGATTTGTCCGGCAATTATCAGCCCGTCCGCCGAACAGACGGTGTCCTGTTGTTATCCGATATTAAATTGTCGGCTCCGGCGCTACTGGAAAACCCGTCGGCCAGTCTGTGGGATATTGGCGACGGTGTTGCCTGTCTGGAGTTTCACAGCAAAATGAATACGCTGGATATGGATAGCTTGGCGTTGGTTAGGCAAAGCGTCGACAAGGTCGAAAGCGATTTTTCCGCACTGGTCATCCATAACGATGCCGACAATTTTTCGGCCGGGGCTAATTTGACTTTATTGGTGCAGGCCATCCACAGCCAGGACTGGCCTGCGGTAGAGCAATTGATCAAACAGGGCCAGCAGACGTATAAAGCGTTGAAATATGCACCGTTCCCGGTGGTCGGCGCGCCTTCAGGGTTGGCTCTGGGCGGCGGCTGCGAAATCCTGCTGCATTGCGATGCGATCCAAGCTCATGCCGAACTGTATATCGGCTTGGTCGAAGTGGGCGTGGGTCTGGTTCCGGGTTGGGGCGGATGCAAGGAATATCTGCGCCGCCGGCTGGAGTTTGCGAGGCGTCCCGGCGGCCCGATGCCGGGCATTGCCCAAGCTTTTGAAACGATCGGCATGGCCAAGGTATCCAAATCGGCGGCGGAAGCCAAGGAGATGCTGTTTTTGTCTACCACCGACGGTATTACCATGAACAAAGACCGTTTATTGGCCGACGCCAAGGCCAAAACGCTGAAGCTGGCACAGGATTATACGCCGCCTAAACCTTGTATTTATCCTTTGCCCGGCACCGGCGCCAAAGCCGCAATGGATATAGCGATCAATAATTTTAAACTGGCAGGCAAAATATCGGACTATGATGTGGAAATTTCGCAGCAATTGGCAGATGTGCTTAGCGGCGGCCAGTGCGACATCACTGAGCCGCTCGGCGAAGACGATTTGTTGAGCTTGGAACTGAATGCGTTTTTGCATTTGGTTAGGCAACCGGGCACTCTGGCGAGGCTGGAGCATTTGTTAAAAACAGGTAAGCCGTTACGTAATTGATTTTAAGTTAGGTTGAGCATGTTACATATGCCCAACCTTATCTGAGTTTTGCATTAGGGCTGAGAAGACCAACACTTTCTGACACGGGAAATATATATGACAATTAATCGGGCCTTAATTACCGTATTACTCGCTGCATTTAGCACAGCAGCATCGGCAAAGCTAAATGACATTGATGAAATGCAGCGAGTTAAGGTTATCAAGGGGATGACAAGCTACACCGCGGAACATGGGCGTGAGGAGATATTTACCTACGACTTTGATTTTGTGGGGCGTGCTCTGATTTCTAGAGGGAATGGCATTTGCGACTATCAAAAGAACACACTCACCGGGCACCAAGACATTGAGATGGTAAAGGGAGATGGTTCAAAGGTTACGGTTAATGTACCGTTGATTGATAAATTCTCTGAAACAGGGAAGTGTGACAGGCTACAGAAGAAACATTTCGGTCAATAACAAAGGAAGCCTAGTCAGGCTACGCTAACCCGCCATGACTGACGAACGGATTGTGGTATAAAAAATTTTCGTGCTTTTGGTGTTTTTCGTGGACAAGTATATAACTTGGCTGTGTGATTATTTAAGGAACATCCCATGATCTGGTTAATTTCATTACTCATTCTCGTCGGTGTTTTGG
>DAINRH010000089.1:0-2496 GCA_036741905.1 Methylobacter sp.
ACGGCCATAACCTGGAACGCAAGCTGGAAGTCGCCGCCGACGCGTTGCGCTTGCCGGATTGGGATGCCGATGTCACCAAACTGTCCGGCGGCGAAAAACGCCGAGTGGCCTTATGCCGGTTGTTGCTGTCCAACCCCGACATGCTGTTATTGGACGAACCGACCAACCATTTGGACGCGGAATCGGTCGCGTGGCTGGAACGGTTCCTGCACGATTATCCGGGCACCGTGGTTGCGGTCACCCATGATCGTTACTTCCTGGATAATGTGGCGGGTTGGATTCTGGAACTGGACAGAGGCTCCGGCATACCGTGGGAAGGCAATTACTCCAGTTGGCTGGAGCAAAAGAGCAACCGTCTGTTGCAGGAAGAAAAACAGGAATCTTCCCGCCAAAAAGCCATGAAAGAAGAGTTGGAATGGGTACGCTCCAGCCCCAAAGGCCGCCATGCCAAAAGCAAGGCCCGATTGGCGCGCTTTGAAGAGCTGTCGTCATCCGACGTGCAAAAACGCAACGAGACCCAGGAAATCTACATTCCACCCGGACCTCGTTTGGGCGACGTGGTGATTGAAGCCGACAACATCAGCAAGGCTTTCGGCGACAAGCTGTTAATCAACGGCTTGAGCTTTAAACTGCCGCCCGGCGGCATCGTCGGCATTATCGGCCCGAACGGCGCGGGTAAAACCACGCTGTTCCGCATGATGGCCGGTGTCGACCAGCCCGATTCGGGCACCTTGACACTGGGACAAACCGTTCAACTCGCCTATGTCGATCAGTTGCGCGACGACCTGGATCCGAAAAAAACCGTGTTCGATGAAATTTCCGACGGACTGGATTTGATTACCGTCGGCAAATATGAGACGCCATCACGGGCTTATGTCGGTCGTTTTAACTTTAAAGGTGCAGACCAGGGAAAACGTATCGGCGATCTTTCCGGCGGCGAACGCAACCGGGTGCATTTAGCCAAACTGCTTAAAACCGGCGGCAACGTGTTGTTGCTCGATGAGCCGACCAACGATCTGGACGTTGAAACCCTGCGCGCGTTGGAAGAAGCGCTGCTGGCGTTCCCCGGTTGCGCGGTGGTTATTTCGCATGACCGCTGGTTTTTGGATCGGATCGCCACGCATATGCTGGCGTTTGAAGGCGACAGTAATGTGGTCTGGTTTGAAGGCAACTATGAAGATTACGAAGCCGACCGTCATCGTCGCTTGGGTAGCGATGCGGATAATCCGCATCGGTTGAAGTATAAGAAATTGACTGGCTAATTGGTGTTCGTAGGGGCGCCCCTTGTGGGTGCCCTGTTTTGCGTCATGTCTTAGGCACCCACAAGGGGCGCCCCTACAACCTACCCAGCAAACACCACATCAAACCGCTTCATCAATCCTGCTATGTCTTTCCGGTAAAACTCCTGCACCGGCAAACATAAATCGCCCGGCTTTAAGCCGCGCTCCTGCAGCGACTCCACTTCGGTGTAGATGTCGTTAACATCATAGATTTCCAGCGCTTTAAAAATAGAGGCGGTATCTTTCATGCCCACGATTTCTGGATTCTGGCCGTTTTTCAGCTGAAACACGCCATCGTCAAGCAACAAGAGGCTGACGTGCTGGTCAAACGCGGCGGTGGTCAGAATAATATCCAGCATTTCCTGGACCTGTGCCCCGCTGTGCGGAGGCTTGCGTAGTACGAATAAATAACGCTTCATATTAAAAATTGCAGCTGAGCATTCCAAAATCCCGTTCGCCCTGAGCTTGTCGAAGGGAAAGCGGGATTTTGGAATGATTTCCGAGAGTGGGTGATTTTTAGGTTCATGCCCTCACCCGAATACGATAAAGCGGTCGGCTTCCAGCGTGGCCTCGACCAGCTGCCCCAAACCGGAAATGCGAAAGCCTTCGGCTAGGTCATTATCCTGCTTGCCCTGCCGCTTGGCCTCGTCGCTACATAATAAGCCGCGCCGTTGCGCAGCGGAAATGCACACTACCAAGTCAATCTGATGCAGCCTTGCCAGCTCGCTCCATTGCGCGGTGAACTGGAGTTCGTCATCCGGCGGCGTGGCGTATTTGAACGCATGGTAAATGCCGTCGTGATAAAAAAACACCCGGAACACTTCATGTCCCGCGGCCAAGGCGGCATTGATAAATTGATACGCGGTATACCCGGCATTGGATTGGTAAGGGCTGGCGTTAACTTGAATGGCGAATTTCATTGGGTTTTATGGCTAAAATTATTAACTCGTTCCCACGCGCTGCGTGGGAATGCAGTATCAACGCGCTGCGTTGAGAAATAGTCCGCAGCGCGGACTGCATGAATTCCCACGCAGCGCGTGGGAACTAGGTAAAATTATTCTTATTCTGCTGCCCATCTATCGGGATAAAAACTCGGTCACGGAAATGTCCGCTTGCTTCAAAATCGCACGCAAAGTGCCTTCCGGCATATCGCTCGGATGGTTGGGTATTGTTGTATAACGGCTGGTGCTTGGGTTGTACCAAATCTCGTGACTGC
>DAINRH010000089.1:2596-15816 GCA_036741905.1 Methylobacter sp.
TTGGGTATTGTTGTATAACGGCTGGTGCTTGGGTTGTACCAAATCTCGTGACTGCCTGCGGCCTGCCTGTCGAATTGAAACCCTAACTGCTTTAATCGTTTGATGATTTCACGATAACAAAAACCACCCAGCTGCCCCATTTAGCTGCCCACAACCAGCGGATAGTCGAATGAATCCTCAGTTTGCTTGAGATTGGAAAGTTGATGGTGCTCGGCTTGCGCCTCAAGCAGCTTCTTGGCTACATCGCGCGCAATTTCCAAAGTTTCGGTTATTGTCCGTCCTTGGGCGATCAAGCCGGAAATATCGTCCGAGGTGGCTAAATAAACGCCTTCAGGTAGTTTTTCAATATGAAGATTAATAATTTGTTCCATTCGGAAAACTCAGGTAATTAACAATATAGTCGTAAGTCATGTAAGGTACGCTGTGCGTACCTTTCAACGTTCGACATTAATGGTACGCACAGCGTACCCTACATGGCTTGAGATTGGAAAGTTGATGGTGCTCGGCTTGCGCCTCAAGAAGCTTCTTGGCCACATCACGCGCAATTTCCAAGGTTTCGGTTATTGTTCGTCCTTGGGCGATCAAGCCGGAAATATCGTCCGAGGTAGCTAAATAAACACCTTCAGGTAGTTTTTCAATATGAAGATTAATAATCTGTTCCATGCGGAAAACTCCGGTAATTAACAATATAGTCATAAGTCATGTAGGGTACGCTGTGCGTACCTTTCGGCGTTCGGCATTGATGGTACGCACAGCGTACCCTACATGACTGCTACTTTTCTTTGGCCCGCTGTAAGAACACCTATAGGAATTCCCAACGCACCTGAAACAACAGAAGCGGTATTTGCGTCATTAACTTCGAATTGAAACATACTTTTAAATGATTTTTTATTAGTGGGTCTGGTCGCTCCAAATGGATGGATGCAAAATGGAGTATCACTTGATTGCCATACGGAATAAATTTCCTCGCTAATTTCGTTTACGACTGTTCTAAACGCCGAAGCCGATGAGTTATTCATTTGTGTCAACCTATTGCCTATGTACATATAAATTTCGGGTAGTGGCATTTTTCTACTAGCTTCAAGATAGAACTCTGATTGTGTGTCGCCTAGTTGCCGCCTTTGCCCATAAACAAGCGATAGTACGGCTCTAATAGCTCTCTTTGATGAGCCATCCGCAGAAAATGGAATTAACAATCTTTCTGCCGCTATTAATGCCAATTCGGTATAAATAGAAAAACTAGGATTACAATCAATAAACACACAGCACTCTTCGTCATTCCACGAACGTTTAATATCTGAAATTAAATCTGTTATCCACAAATGAACTATTTGCCAAGCATCATGGGGGCCAGGATTTGTTGCACTGGACACTCGTGATGATTGAAGCTCTAATTTTTCATCGCCCACAACTAGATATACGTTGCTAGGAACATTTTTGTTATATCGAGAAACCTGCGTTATATAATCAGCACCCGATTTTGTTGGGACATAAGGACTACGGATTCTATCGTCAATATATCCTGAGATAGTTAATCTTGGCTGTTTTCCGTGAATATTATTAAGTTGCTCTTCACCATCTTCCATACCTCCCAGCAACATAGATGATGAGTTTGCTTGCGGACATAAGTCAACCACCAGCACTTTTTTATTTGGGTGTTGGCGGGCATACTCTGATGCCAATTGGAAAGTTAAGTAACTTTTGCCAACACCACCTTTGTTATTCCAAATTGCATAAATAGCCATGTTTTAAATTCTCACACTTTGTTGTAGTTGTCTGTATTGTAGCTAAACATGATCTATTACTGTTAATAATGCATTGTGATTGTTGGGTTCTGTGAAGTTCGAAAGCTTTTTCCTAACGACAAATAGACACCTTAATTTAAGCCAGTAAACGCTTTACCATTTAGGACTCAATCCCGCTTAATCTCATTAAAATAAAGCGTAGCGCCAATCACCGCAGCCGGAGCGACGATGATATTCAGCACCGGAATGGTCAGCCCCAGCACCGCCAGACCTCCAAAGCTTAACGCGCCCAGCCTTACGCTTTTAACCAGCTCTTTCTGCTCGGAAAACAATACGCCCTGGTTTTCCAGCGGATAAGCCATGTATTCCAGCGCCATGCCCCAGGCCCCGAATAGCGCCCATAAAAAAGGCGCAATGACATTGATGCCGGGGATAATCGACAAGACCAGCAACGGCAAGGCTCGAGTCCCCAGATAGCCCATGCGCTTTGATTCCGCAAAAAGAACTTTAACTAAAGGCTGTTCGGCAGCTGACAGGGGCTTTCCGCTGACCATTGCCAGCGTTTTTGCCGATAACTTGCCGTAAAAAGGCGCGGCCAGCAGATTAGCCAAGACCGTGAAGGTGAAAAACCCGGCGATAAAAAAGCTGATAAAAAACAGCGGCCATAACACCCAGCTCAACCAATGCAGCCAGCCGGGAATGAATTGATCGATCAAGTCCGAAATATAAAAATATCCCAAGGTCAAGGCGGCGCTGTACAGCACCACGTTAATCAACATGGGGATGATGATGAATTTGCGCAATTCCGGACTGGTCAATAAGCTCAGGCCCTTCAATAAAAAGCCGATGGCTAATACCGGATTATTACCTTTCTTATCAAATTGCATTTTTTAAACCTCCCACGCCTTGCCCGGCTGGATTCAATACCACACCGCGCTCGGTCACAATCGCCGCAATCAGTTCCGCCGGGGTCACATCAAAAACCGGGTTCCAGGCGCTAACCAGGGAACCTTCGTTGTTATAACAGGCAGGCAATAATTCGTTTGGGTTGCGTTGTTCGATTTCTATCAGGTCGCCGCTAGGCATGGTCCAGTCGATAGTCGTGGTCGGTGCGACCACCATCAACTTTACGCCATGCTGTTTGGCCAACACGGCCAGGGAATAAGTGCCGATCTTGTTTGCGGCATCGCCGTTGGCGGCAATGCGGTCCGCGCCGACCACTATCCAATCGATCGCGCCGGACTTCATCAGCCATGCCGCCGCCGAATCGGCAATCAAGGTCGCCGGGATGCCGTCCTGCGCCAATTCCCAAACGGTCAGCCTTGCGCCTTGCAGCCAGGGCCGGGTTTCGCCCGCATAGACGTTGAGGCGTTCCCGTTGATAAGCGCTACGGATGACGCCCAGCGCCGTGCCGTAGCCGCCGGTTGCCAAGGCCCCGGCGTTGCAGTGCGTCATCACGCCTTTGGCGCCTGCCAGAATATCCGCGCCCAATTCGCCCATTTTGTGATTGGCGGCAATATCGTCGTTATGGATTTTTTCCGCGCAAGCCAGAACAGCGGCAGGAGGATTGTCAAGCGGCTTGGCCAGTTTGGCCTTCATCTGATCCAGCGCCCAAAACAAATTGACCGCCGTAGGCCTCGACTTTGCCAGCATGTCTATGTCGGCGCTGACTTTTTGCCGCCAATGGTTGGACTGGGCGTAATGCTTGCGAACCGACAGCGCCACGCCGTAAGCGGCGGCTATGCCGATAGCCGGTGCGCCGCGAACGCGCATGCCGACAATGGCTTCGGTGACGCCGACCGCATCCGTGTATTCATCGTAAACGATTTCATCCGGCAATTTCCGTTGATCCAGCACTTTTAAGGCGCTGCCTGTCCATTGCAAGGCTTGTACAGTCAATTTATTTTGCATAGTCATTTTTATCAAAAACCAATGGTAAAAAGTTATAATTCGGCAACCCAATACAGGAATACCTTATGACAGTTGTCGATACCCTCATCCATGCTCGTTGGATTATACCCGTTGAACCGGAATCCGTAACCTATGAACACCATACGCTGGTTATCGATGGCGGCCGAATTATCGACCTGCTGCCTACCGAACTTGCCAAGCAAAAATACCAGGGCACGACGACCGAGAACCTGGAAAATCACGCGCTGCTGCCCGGCCTGATCAACAGCCACACCCATGCCGCGATGACCTTGATGCGCGGCATTGCCGACGATTTGCAGCTGATGGACTGGCTGCAAAACCACATCTGGCCGCTGGAGCAAAAATGGATGAGCGAGGCGTTCGTCAAAGACGGCACCGATCTGGCGATAGCCGAGATGATTCTGGGTGGAACGACCTGCTTCAACGACATGTATTTCTTTCCGGAAATCACCGCAGCCCAAGCCATTCATCACGGCATCCGCGCCAGCGTCGGCCTGATCGTCATCGATTTCCCGACGGTCTGGGCCGAAAACAGCGAGGCCTATATTGAAAAAGGCTTGGCTTTGCATGAGCAACTGCGCCACCACCCGCTGATTTCCACGCCGTTTGCGCCGCATGCGCCGTACACGGTGTCGGACGAACCGCTGCAAAAAATCAAAACCCTGGTCGATGAGCTGGAACTGCCGATCCATATCCATGTCCACGAAACACTGCACGAAATCGAGCAGGAACTGGAAAAAACCGGGCAGCGGCCTTTGCAAAGATTGCATGAATTGGGCCTGATCGATCCGTCGTTCATCGCGGTACACATGACCCAGATGACCGATGACGAAATCGCCCGTTATGCAGAATCCGGCGCTCATATCGTGCATTGCCCCGAGTCCAATCTAAAACTGGCCAGCGGCTTTTGCCCGGTTGCCAAATGTATCGCCGCAGGCATCAATGTGGCGTTGGGCACCGACGGCGCGGCCAGCAACAATGACCTGGATATGTTCGGCGAAATGCGCACCGCGGCACTGCTCGGCAAAGCCGTTGCCGGTGATGCCAGCGCCATTCCGGCCATGACCGCCCTGCGCATGGCGACCATCAACGGCGCGAAAGCCTTAGGACTGGACCATGAAACCGGTTCGTTAAGCATCGGCAAAGCCGCCGACGTGATTGCCATTGATTTATCGCATTTAGAAACCCAGCCGTTATATTGCCCGATCTCGCAGATCGTTTACGCCGCCAGCCGCCAGCAAGTCACCGATGTCTGGGTGGCAGGGAAACGTTTGTTAAAGCAACGTCACCTGACCACGGTTAATATTGATGAGTTGAAGATCAAAATCGCCGAATGGCAGGAGCGGTTGGCGGGTTGATTTTTCACCACGAAGGCACGAAGTTTTATATTTTTCTTCGTGCTCTTCGTGCCTTCGTGGTGATATATTTAAGTCAATTATCTTTTTCTGCCCATCACATTATTGATGAATCCATACCTTGATGTTGTAAGTTACATGGCTTCCACTTTGGAGAGCAAACCATGAGTACCGCAGAACAATTGCAACAAAAGTACACCTATGCTGATTATCTCAACTGGCCTGAAGATGAGCGCTGGGAGCTGATTGACGGCGAACCTTATGCCATGACCGCCCCGCAACGGTTGCATCAGGATATTGTCTTTGAGTTGGGCGGACAAATCCGCAATTACCTGCAAGGCAAGCCCTGCAAAGGCTATACCGCCCCTTTCGACGTGCGCCTGCCGCGCAAGGATGAAGCCGACGCCAGTGTCGAAACGGTAGTGCAACCCGACCTAAGCGTCATTTGCGATCCGGCCAAGTTGGACAAACAAGGCTGCCGCGGCGCGCCGGATTGGATTGTCGAAGTGCTTTCGCCTTCCACCGCGCTCAAAGACATGAACACCAAACGCAGCCTTTACCAACTGCATGGGGTGCAGGAATATTGGATTATCCACCCGGAAGATCGTTGGCTTTTGGTGTACACGCTGGACGAACAAGGACGGTACGGCCAGCCCGGCGTGTTCGGCATGGATGAAGCTACCGCTGTACAACGGTTCCCGGATTTGAGCATTGATTGGTCGTTTATGGCGGCCATTTAAGACCGTAAAGCAAACTCGGCGTACCCTACATAAACCTAACGATAGCCATCTAATTTACTCTGTAGCCACTTATTTTGATGAAACCTCCTTGCGGGACGGGGATTACAACGCCGCCCCTAACGCTTCAGCGATGTCCGAGCTAAATGGCTACACGCCTTAACCCACGTAAAAGATTCCAAACAGGGCAACCTGCCCCGCCCAACTTTGACGATTAAATCAGTTTAGAGAACTCCCTTATGGTTACAAACCTCATCATTTTTTTCTTGTATTTGGTTACAGTTATTTATTTTGCAGGCTTTGCTCTGATCAATAGTTCAACGCAGATAAAAATCAAAGAAGTCTACATGTATTCAGGAACACTCGCCCTGATAGGATGCATTAGCGAGGTGGCTATCAATAGCTTCTGCAGGGCCGTTTTCGACTCTTCTCTTTGGATATATCAGGTGACGCCCGTACACAATGGCGATACCTCGATTTTTGCGTTTTTTCAGTGGTCGCTCTATGGCTATCATGTTTATTTCGTTCAAAACAAGATTCAGTCCCTTAACCTTAAACATGAAGCCTATATTTTTGCTGCGGTGATCTCTGTAGAGGCGTTGTTACTGGAAATATTCGTCAATATTTCCAGTAACTTTTTCCTTAACACCTTCATATTTTATTATCTGCCTGGAGACATGGGCCATTTGACCACTGTTTATGTCTTCCCTGTTTATCTTCTGGGAGGCGCCATTCTGATTGAAACCTTTAAAAGATTTTTGCAAGACCCGGTGTTTTTCGGCACGCTAAGTTTTTCCATTGCTTTCATTTTTGTGTTTTTATCGTAACCACCGTATACCCAAACAAATGCCCGATATCCAAAGCGTTACTAATCCCACTTCATAACCGGCACCGATGAAATAGAGTTCTTCGGCGAGCCTTCAATCACCTTATCGCTGTAAGCCAGATAGACCAGGACATTACGTTTTTTGTCATAGAAACGCACCACTTGCAGGGTCTTAAAAACCAGCGACAGGCTTTCTTTAAACACCACATCGCCGCTTTTTAATTTATCCAGTTTGCCCGGATCGATTGCGCCTATTTGCCGACAGGCAATTGACGCTTCTGTCGGATCTTCGGCCAGACCTACCGCGCCTTTCATGCCACCTGTTTTAGCGCGCGATATATGACAGGCAACTCCCGGAACATCCGGATCGTCGAAGGCTTCAATCACAATTTTATGATTGGCTCCCAGCAGCTTAAATGTCGTGGTTACATCGCCGATCTCTTCGGCTGATGCCGTAAAGGCTAAGGCGCCGAGCGCCATTGTTGCCGCAAGCAGGATTTGTTTTTTCATAAGTTTATCCACAAAGTTAAGAAGTCATAATGTAGTAGCCAGTTTGATGCGAAACACCTAAAGCGACAATCTCGGCACCGCTTCCAATAATTTCTGCGTATAAGGATGTTGAGGCTGTCCGCACACTTGCGCGGTTTCGCCTTGCTCGACGATTTTGCCTTTGTACATCACCACCGTCCTATCGCTCAGATATTCCACTACCCCGATGTTGTGGGTGATGAACAACAGCGTCAGGTTTCGCTGCTGACGGATACTCAACAACAATTGCAAAATTTCCGCCTGCACCGAAACATCCAATGCGCTGGTGATTTCATCGCAGACGATAAATTCCGGATTCAGCGCCAGCGCGCGCGCCAGACCGATTCGCTGCCGCTGTCCGCCTGAAAATTCGTGCGGGTAACGCCACAGGAAATCCCGGTTGAGCTGTACGCTTTCCAGAAGCAGGCCTGCGAGTTCGATGCGCTGCTCATGATTTGCGCCTATGCCGTGGACTTTCATCGGTTCGGTCAGCGTGGTTTCGATCAGCAGGCGCGGGTTCAATGACGATTGCGGGTCCTGGAAAGCAATCTGCATCTTGCGCCGCAATGGCCGCAATTCACGGGCGGAAAGCCCGGTCAGCTCCTGCCCTTGTATCCGGATGCTGCCGGAAGTCGGCGGTTCCAATTGCAGCACGGCCCGCCCTAATGTGGTTTTTCCGCAGCCGGATTCGCCGACCAACGCAACGATTTGGCCTTGCGGAATATCCAGCGACACTTCATCTACCGCGCGCACATAATCGACGGTGCGACGGAGCAAGCCTTTTTTGATCGGGAACCAAACCTTTAAATCTCGAATTTGCAGCAGCGGCGTTTGATCAGTCGCATTTTGAGAATGCGGACGTACCGATACCGGTTTAACCAAATTCTCCGGCAGCGCCGCCAGCAATTGCTTGGTATAGGAATGCCGGGGTTTTCGCAACACCTCGGAACAAGGGCCGACTTCGACCATCTTGCCCTGTTGCATCACCCCGACCCACTGCGCCATCTGCGCCACCACGCCAAAATCGTGGGTAATAAACAGCATGCTCATGCCGGTATCGTCCTGCAACTTGCGCATCAGCCGCAAAATCTCGGCCTGCACGGTCACATCCAGCGCAGTCGTCGGCTCATCGGCAATCAGCAATTGCGGCTGGCAGGCCAAAGCCATCGCTATCATCACCCGCTGCCGCTGGCCGCCGGACAATTGGTGCGGGTAATCGCGGAAGCGGCGTGAAGCTTGAGGCATCTGCACCTGCTCCAACGCCGTAATCGTGCGTTGTTCGGCTTCGGCATCGCTCATCTCCGGGCGGTGCAATTGCAAGGCTTCGGTGATTTGTTCGCCGATGGTCAATACCGGATTCAGCGAAGTCATCGGTTCCTGGAAGATCATTGCGATTTGCGAACCGCGAATCGCCCGAATCCCCGGATCGTCCAGTTTCAACAAATCGCAGCCGTTGAACAGTATTTCACCGCTCGGATGGGAGGCCACATCTTGCGGCAACAAGCGGATCACCGATAACGCGCTGACCGACTTGCCGCTGCCCGACTCGCCGACCAGACAAAAAGTGTCTCCCTTGGGAATGCTGAAACTGACATCGTCGACCGCCCTGACTTCCCGGCCGTCCGCTTGCAAATAAGTACGCAGGTTACGGACTTCCAACAACTGTCCGCTCATCGGTTCACCCCGGCTTTACTCGAAAGCTTCGGATCGATCGCATCGCGGAATGCCTCGCCGATCAGGTTATAGGCAAACACGGTCATGAAAATCGCGCCGCCTGGAAATACCGCCATCCACCAATTAAATGTCGACGATTTGACCGCCTGATCCAGCATTTGCCCCCAGGATGGCGCATCCACTACGCCCAAGCCCAGAAAACTCAAGGTTGCCTCCGACAAAATTGCACCGGCCACGCCGAAACTGACGGCCACCAGCAATGGCGCCACGCCGTTCGGCAGCATATGCCGAAACAGGATCGAGCTGAGCGGCAAGCCGCCGGCTACCGCCGCCTGCACATAATCCTGTTTGCGCAACTTCAAGAATTCGGTGCGCACATAGCGCGCATAACCCGACCAGCCGGTGACGCCGATAATCACCATCATCATGTACAGGCTGCGACCGAAGAACGCCACGAAGGTCAGCAGCAAAAACAAGGTTGGAATGTCTTCGAAGATTTCCACCAAGCGCATACCCAGCATATCGACGATGCCGGAGAAATAGCCCATCAAGCCGCCCACCACCACGCCGATCAACAAGGCGATGCCGGAAGCGATCAGCCCTATGCTCAGCGAAATCCGGCAGGCATGAATCATGCGGCTCAACACGTCCGCGCCGTTTTCTTCGGTGCCCATTAAGTGCATACGGCCTTCGGTTGCCAACGGCGCTTCCAGGCCTTTGCTGCCCAAATCGCGCAAGTAATCGGTCGGCGCATACGGAATCGGCGGCATGACCCGCCAATCCGCTTCGGTATAGGCGGCGCTGCGAAAATCGTCGTAAATCACCAGTACCGGCGGCTTGACGAACAGGTTGACCAGCACGGCGGCAAGCGCGCTGCCCAGCAAAAACAACAGGATGCGTTTGGCGCTACCGACCCGCAGCCGGTATACAGCCAAGGCGATAAAAAAAGTCGCCAATACCCACGTATCTTCCACCGATAAATATTGCAATACCGGTGCGGAAATGACGCCGTTTTTGCTCATCAGTAAGGGCATGGAATTCGCCAGAAACGGCGCAAACACGGCGGCGAACACCAGCAGCGCCACCCAGGACAGGCCGACTTTTACTCCTGCTCCATCCAGCGTCTTGCGCCAAATACGCGCGGCGAAGGATTCGCGGCTAACGGCATGCTCAGTCATAGCTTACCCGCGGATCGGCCAAGGTATAACAGAAGTCGGCAATCAAATAGCCTATCAAGGTCAGAAAACCGCTGACCCAGGTAATCGACAACACCAGTTCGCGGTCGCGGCCTTTGACCGCTTCCACGGCGAGCTGCCCCATGCCGTTGATGCTGAAAATGTTTTCGACAATCAAAGAGCCCGCCAACAGACTGGGCAACAACCCTGCCGATATGGTAATCAGCGGCAGCAGGCTGTTGCGGAACACATGTTTCCATAACACATCATTTTCGGCCAAGCCCTTGGCCCTGGCAGTCCGCGCATAATCGGAATGCAGGTTTTCCAGTATCGATGTCCGCGTTAATTTCGCCAATGCGGCAAAACTGCCGTAGGACAAACAGATCACCGGCAACACCAAATGCCACACCCGATCCAGCAAAAAGCCGCGTACAAAACCGGTTTCGTCCCAATGCGGCAGGAACGGCATGTCCTGTGCCTCGCGGCTGCTGATTCCAGCGGTCGGGAACCAATGAAAATGCTGAACATTGGCGAAAAAACCCAGCAACAGCACGCCGGCCAGCATGGTGGGGATAGACCACAAAGCCAGCATCGACATGCTGGTTCCCACATCGAAAACGCTGCCGCGATGGGTCGCGGATTTCATGCCGACCATAATCGCGATCAGATAGGTAAACGGAATGGTGACCAGATTAAGCAGCAGTGTGATCGGAATACGTTCGGCAAGAATGTCCGATACCGGCCGCCCGTATTGGAAGCTGGTGCCCAAATCCATGCCCTTGCTGAAGGAAAACTCGCCGCGCTTGCCGTGTTCGTCGGTTACAAATCCGATCGGCGAGACATTATTCAGCCAGCGCAGGTATTGTACCGGCGCCGGCTGGTCGAGCCCGTAACGCTTGTTGTAATACGCCAGCAGCGCCTGCTTTTCCTGCGGCTTCATATCCATGCCGCCGACTAAGGTCTGTGCGCTGATACCGCCCGGCGACATCGCCATCACCGTAAACACCACGATCGTAATTCCCAGCAGGGTAGGAATCATCAGCAGTAAGCGACGCAGCAGATAGGTCAACATTAAAAGCTCCTCCGCTTATGGCGTATATTTTTGCTGAGCGGCAGGCACATAAGTTTCCAGCGGCAATGATCCCAGGTTCAGGCCCAGCTTGGTCATTTGCAGGTTGTGGATGCGTTTATCGACAAACAGCAAACTCTTGCGGCGCATCAGGAAGGTATAGGGCTGATCCTCGTAAACGATCCGCTCCGCCTGCTGCCACAACGGCATACGCTTGCTTTCGTCCACAGTTCGGCGCGCTTCATCGATCAGCTTATCCAGCGCCGGATTTTTGTAACCGGTGAAATTGTCGCCGTTGCTGACGGCTTGCGCACTGTGAAATGTCTGGTACAAATCGGTTTCAATGCCGCTGGTCCAGCCCAACGTGATCGCATCGAAGTCTTTCTTATCAAGATTTTCCAGCATCACCGGCCATTCTTGAGGGAACGGGATCATCCGCACGCCGGCACGGACATAAAGGTCTTTCAACAGCAGCACCATGCGTTTGGTATCTTCATTCGATTCCAGATAGGTCAGCTTGAATTCGAACGGTTTGCCCGCTTTGTCTTCCAATACGCCGTCGCCGTTACGGTCTTCATAACCGGCCTCTTTCAACAGGGCCTTGGCCTTATCCAGGCTGAATGGGTAGGGCTGTAAAGCGCTGTCGTGCTGCTTACCGGCCTTACCGAACGGACTGACCGCAGGCTCGGCGTAATCCAGAAAAACATCCTTGATAACGCGGTTCACATCGCTCAGGTAAGTCATCGCCTGCCTGACCCGCTTATCGGCAAAGCGGGTCGGCTTGCCGCCGCGCTGCTGGTTCCAGCCGATATAGCTGTAACCGACTACCGGAGGCATATATTCGAAATTCTGGCTTTTGGAAATGATTTGCGCATCCTTTTTCAGCTCTTGGTACTCGACGGGGCGGGCAGAGTAAGAATCGATGTCGCCGTTGCGGTAGGTGGTCAGCCGGGCGCTGTCGTTCTGAATAATCTTCCATAGAATGCGGCTGTATGAGGGCTGTACATCGCCCCAATAGCGATCATTACGCACCAGCTCGACATTGCCTTTGTCCGGCGTCCAACTCTTGGGATCGAGCAACTTATAAGGGCCGCTACCTAATATCAAGCCTTTGGATTCGTTGAATTTTTGCGGCTCTTTCAAATAGGCCGAATAGAAATGCTTGGGAAGAATCGACATACCACCGGCCAGCGACAGCGCTTCGAAATACGGTTCCTTGAAGGTGAACGCAACTTCGTATTTGCCGTTGGTTTTTACCTCCTTAATCTTTTCCAGATAGGCCCTGTCGCGCGGCGCCTGAATGGCATCGGTCATAATAAAACCGAAGGTGAAAGCCACATCCTCCGCTGTCAACGGTTCGCCGTCGGAAAAACGCACATCCTCGCGCATCTGGAAGCTGATCACCAAACCGTCCTCGCTGACCTTCCAGCTTTTGGCAATTAAGCCTTGCCATTCCAGAGTATCGGGATCGCGAGTGATCAGGCTCTCCAGCACATAGCTTTGCACATTGGCCGCATAGGCATCGGTGGAAACCAATGGCGTGATGGTCTTGAGATTGGTGCCGAAAGCTTCCACACTCCAATCGCCCTGCGCATAATCAGGCAGACGGGTAGCCGCGTAGGCACGCTTGAAAGCCGGGGCGATTTTTTCGGCTGTCGCGGGACTTGCAGCCGATACTGCGCCGGAAGCAATGGCGCTACGCAATTCGCGCAGGCTCTTTGCCTGTTCCGACATCGAGGTTTGCATCTCGGTGAGTTTCAGCCACTGCCGGTCGATCTGGTACATAGCCAGCACCAGCAATAGTATCAGCAAGCTAAGGAGCGAATAGAGAATCCAGTCCCTGATAGTCAGTTGTTTTTGCATGATTGTCAGTGTGTCTAAAGAATTTTAACGGAGGTTTATGCAACACCTTTGCGGACAAACGAGAATAGCACAAAAGCAGCGTCCCTAGCCCGTATTGTTCTACCGCTATTATTTAGCTGCATTAGTATTATTGCAATGCCGCTTGCCTGGAGCATGGGATTATCCTGCCGGGAACATCGCAGCCGATTTCCAATAAGTCCTGCAACATCATTCTAAAAAGCCCTAAAGCGGGAGACTGACAAAATGCTGGACATCATTAGATGGGTCATAGATACTTGAAACTCTATTGTAACAACAAAAACATTGGGAGATGATA
>DAINRH010000090.1:0-15779 GCA_036741905.1 Methylobacter sp.
GGGGAATGTAAAAGAAACTTGCGGATTGGGTTAGAATTCATTAGCAATGATATATAATCAAAACAATTAGAAAAATAAACAAGGTGTGAAGGCTATTTTAAACTTCTTTAAAAAAATTATTAATCCCGTACTGGGCAGGGGCGAAGGGTCAGCCAGAAATGAAGCTGAACCGGTTGACGCGCGAGTCAAAATATATTCACGTGCGGAACATAATATTTCGCGAGCTCAGATCAGCGAGCATGCGCTGAAGGTTTTGTACCGGTTGCAAAAGGAGGGCTTCGATGCTTACCTTGTCGGCGGTTGTGTGCGTGACTTGTTGTTGGGGCGGGAACCCAAGGATTTTGATGTCGTTACCAATGCCGATCCTGATCAAGTTAGAAAAGTATTTCGTAATTGCCGGTTAATCGGGCGCAGGTTTCGTTTGGCGCATGTGCATTTCGGCCGCGAAATTATTGAAGTTGCGACTTTTCGAGGTGCGGGAGAAGAGCAGAACGACAAACAGGTGCTCAACAAGGAAGGGCGATTATTGCGGGATAATGTCTACGGCACGATTGAAGAAGATGTGTGGCGCAGGGATTTTACCGTCAATGCACTCTATTACAATATCAAGGATTTTTCGGTAGTCGATTATGTCGGCGGTATGGCCGATCATAAAACCGGCACGCTCAAGCTTATCGGCGATCCTGAAATGCGTTTTCGCGAAGATCCGGTGCGCATGTTAAGGGCGGTGCGTTTTGCCGTTAAGCTAGGTTTTAAGCTGGACAGCGATTGCGAGAAAGCGATACACAACGACGTTCAGTTACTGGCCGGCATACCGTCCGCCCGGCTTTATGATGAAGCGATAAAATTATTTTTATCCGGTTATGCGCTGCAAACTTTTGAAATGCTCAGGCATTACGGGCTTTTTCAAGTGCTGTTTCCTGCCACGGAGAACAGCTTGGCAGTTGAAGAAAGCGGATTTCCCCGATTGTTGTTGATTAAGGCGCTGGAAAATTCGGACAAGAGGATAGCTGAGGGCAAAACGGTTACCGCTTACTTTTTATTGGCGGCCTTTTTGTGGGAACCTGTGCGGATGTTGGCCCAAGAAAAAGTGGCGCAAGGCGAGATTGAATTTGTTGCCTATCAGGACGCGGCTAGCGAGGTTATTGCCAGTCAGATCAGAAGTACGGCTCTGCCGCGCCACATTAGTATGGCTATGCGCGAGGTTTGGAATATACAGCCCAAATTTAAGGCGCGTATCGGTTCTAAACCCAGCCGCTTGATCGGTCACCCTCGCTTTAGAGCGGGCTATGATTTTTTGGTATTGCGCGCCGAGACCGGTGGAGTCGATCCCGAGTTGGCCGAGTGGTGGACCACGTATCAGAATGCCAGTGAAAATGAGCAAAGAAAAATGACTCAGCCGCCGCGTAATGCGCAAAATAAAAAGTCAGGGCGCAAAAGAAGCTATCCTAGAAAAGGTAAAGATAGCACTCCAAAAACAGAGTCTTAATGTATTCGACAGCTATGGAAAATTCAGAAACTGATTTGGTAACTGCATATATAGGTTTAGGCAGTAACCTTGCAAACCCTGCCGAACAAATAAAATCAGCGCGCGCTGCCATAGCGCAGATAGCGGGAGTACAGGAGCTGGCATTTTCCAGTTTGTATCATAGTGCGCCTATGGGGCCGCAGGATCAGCCTGATTATGTTAATGCGGTGATGTGTGTCGCAACTGGCTTGCCGTCGATAGGTTTGTTGCGTTGCCTGCAACGCATCGAAAACGACCATGGCCGGGTCAGGAAAACCGAGCGTTGGGGAGCAAGAACGCTGGATTTGGATGTGTTGATCTATGGCGATCAGCTTATTGAGCAGCCTGATTTAGTGGTGCCGCATCCGGGCTTGGCTGACCGGGCTTTTGTCTTGTATCCGCTATTTGAGATCGCTCCGCAATTGGTGGTGCCCGGAAAAGGCAATATTGCCGATCTGCTTACCCATTGTCCAATGAATGAACTGAAGCGGCTGGATTGATTTTTGCTTTAGTGACCCCCGATATTTCTTTAAATAATATGAATCAATATTCTTCCACGGCTACGCTAAAACCATTGTCGATTACCGATTTGGCCGCCATGAAACAACGCGGCGAGAAAATCTCCTGTTTAACTGCCTATGACGCGGGATTTAGCGCACTGATCGACAAGGTGGGCGTCGATATGATGCTGGTGGGTGATTCGCTGGGTATGGTGATTCAGGGGCATGAGACTACGCTCCCTGTTACCATTAGGGACATGGTTTATCATACCCGCTGCGTCAGAAAGGCGAGACAGCGGGCGTTTATCATCGCCGATTTGCCGTTTATGACTTATGCCACGCCGGTTATGGCGGCTAAAAATGCGGCTAAATTAATGCAGGCTGGTGGCGCGCAAATGGTTAAGCTGGAAGGGGCGAGAATTGATTGCGTCAGGTTTCTGGTCGATCAGGGTATTCCGGTTTGCGGGCATTTGGGTTTGTTGCCGCAATCGATTAATCAATTGGGCAGTTACAAGGTTCAGGGCAAGGAACAGGCAGCGGCCGAGCAAATGCTTGCCGATGCTCATCAATTACAACAAGCGGGCGCCGGTTTGCTGGTATTGGAGTGCGTTCCTGCAAGTTTGGCTAAACAGATCAGTTTGCAGTTAACGATTCCCGTGATAGGTATCGGTGCCGGTGTAGACTGCGACGGACAGGTGCTGGTGCTTTACGACATGCTCAATATAGGCACTATCAAACGCCCGCGTTTTTCCAGAAATTTCATGGGTGACGCGACGAGTATTGAGGAAGCCGTCAATGCTTATCATCAGGCGGTCAAACAGTCCCGATTTCCAGCGGCTGAGCATAGTTTTTAGGCCCATGCGCATAGTTGACACCGTATCGGAATTGCGCGACGCCGTTAAGGCATGGCGCTCAGCAGGGCAGAGTGTTGCATTGGTGCCGACGATGGGCAATTTGCACGCCGGGCATCTAACGCTGGTGAATGAGGCTCAAAAAAAGGCGGATCGGGTGGTGGTCAGTATTTTTGTCAATCCTACTCAGTTCGGCGTCGGTGAAGATTTTGAGACTTATCCCCGTACCGAGCGTGAAGACCGGGAAAAGCTTGATGCCTCCGGCGCTGATTTGTTGTTTCAACCGACTGTTGCTGAGGTTTATACTGCCGATGCCAAAACGGTCGTGTCGGTAACCGGTTTGTCCGAATGGTATTGCGGCGCGTCCAGGCCGGGGCATTTTGCCGGCGTGGCAACAGTTGTTTGTAAGTTATTCAATATGGTACAACCGGATGTCGCCATATTCGGTTTAAAGGATTTTCAGCAGTTAACGGTGATACGGACTATGGTCAGGGATTTGAATATTCCCGTTGACGTAGTCGGTGTAGCAACGGTTCGGGAAGAAAGCGGCTTGGCGATGAGTTCCAGAAACGGCTATTTAAGCGCAGAGGAAAAAACAGTCGCTGCAAAACTGTATCAGTCATTATGCGTTGCGCGTGACGCTGTTTTGGCTGGGCGGCAATCTTATGAAGAAATAGAACGCAGGGCGTTGTTGTTTTTGCAGGAATCAGGCTTTCAGCCGGATTATTTTAAGGTGTGCAGGATGAATGATTTAAGAAAAGCAGGGATGGATGATGTGGAGCTGGTTTTGCTGACGGCGGCAAGGCTCGGCAAAACTCGGTTAATCGATAATGTGTGCTTTTCCAGATAGGCATTAGCAGAGTTTGTGCGGTTTGGAAAATGCTAAAAGTTGATGCATTGTTGCTAATAATGGATAATGCGCGGTTCTCAAGGGTATTTATAGTGTTTTATTATGCAAATCACGATGCTTAAAGCGAAATTACATAGGGCTACGGTGACTCATTCAGAATTGGGTTATGAGGGTTCTTGTGCGATTGACAGCGATATTCTCGACTTGTCGGGTATCAGGGAATACGAGCAGATACAGATTTACAATATCAACAATGGCGCCCGTTTTACAACCTATGCCATTCGTGCCGAAGCAGGATCGGGGTTATTTTCAGTTAATGGCGCGGCTGCCCGTCTGGCGTGTCCCGGCGATCTGATTATTGTTTGCGCGTTTGCAATATTGGATCAAAAGGAAGCCGAAAATCATAAGCCTACCCTGATTTATTTTAATGAAAAGAATCAGGTTCAGCGTTCGGCCAGTTCGATTCCCGTTCAGGCTGCCTCTGTCTGATTACCTGTCTTGGATGCTGTTTTTTGAGTATCCTTCCGATTAGAGCAAGCAATGTCTTGACTCAATAGTGGGTGTCAGCAATAGAGCGGAGTTTACCACTGGGAATCCTGAATATGCGTGAGTGGTTTTTAGCTCGGATGTTGTCTTGGTGTCGGACATATTGAAAAGCTTTCTCGCCTCGGCAACTGCTCCTGCGTTGCTCTGCCTTCTGTATCCATGCGGTCATGCATCTATATAACCCACATGGATGGCGTGTAGTAGAGTAATGCAGGAACAATTGTCGAGGAGTGAATCCCTGTCTCCGAAGCAAAACTGCCGCTAAAAAGCGGCAGTAGTCATATAGCTGTTAAGTGTCCCGCGCCTAAAAAACGGTTAACGTACTTCTTTTTGAAGAGGCATGCATTATGCTGTCGACTTTATGCGCTTTCAGAAACGTTAATTTCATTGCTAATATCAGTCAGCGTTATGCTTTGTTCTATTTGAGTAAGCACTTTTTGCAGGCCTATTCTCTTGGCACTGTTAATAACCAGGGGCGCTTTAATGGAGCCTCTAACGGTAGGTTGATCGGATTCGTCTTTAAGCAGAATGATCAAGACAAGTGCGTCAGCGGTATCTTCAATTCCCAATGCGGCTTCTTCTGCATCGTTTAATACGAAGTTGTAATTGATATTGAAAATAGATGGCTGCGCAACTGAAAAGACAAGGGATTCATCATCTAATGATTGAAGCCAAAAAATGAGGGGATTGTCGCCTTCCTGATGAAAGAGCTTGAAACGGGTTTGGTCTTCAAAGCCTGGGATTCCGCTAGGAAAGCTAATGATAGTGCTGGGGTCAATGGTTTGTTCGCCGAAAAAACTAGATTTAATTTCCATGATGGACTCTGGTAAATGTAAAATAAAAAAATAAATATATAATCTAAAGCGATCAGTATAGCAAGGCTTGATTGTGATGGGTTTGTTTACCAGGATTTTACCCAGTCGCCCACTTTGATCCCCAGATCCCGAGCCGGGGCTTCCAAACGGCCTATAGAATAACGGGGCGTTACATTCAGTATGGTTAATACGCCGGTAGGTTGCTTGTCTTTACCTATAAAGCTGAGACCGCCATCAAGATGTAAGTCATCGGTGTTGCCTGTGCTATAAACCACCAGCTGATCGCCGATATTAAGTTTTTCCTGTGCGCCCGCATCAATAAATACTTTATCATCTTTAATTTCAATAATACGCGTTGTAAAGGGGTAGCAATTTAAAGTCCGGCGAATATCATTGCTGGCTTGATCTATGATTTTGGCTATTTTTGCACCGGTCGAGGTGGTGTTAAAACGCTCGCTGCCTACCGTATAAGTTGCGGGGATCCACACGTCGCCAATGACGTCATCAACATAACGCTGCTGGAACAGTAAGGCGCCGGTAAGTCCGTCATGTACATAAACATCAATGCCAATGCCGCGTCTGGCTACAACTTCGCGGGCCAAGCTTCTGGCGAATGCCAAAGGTCCCGCGCCGCTCATATAGTCGGTGGATTCGACTTCCAAATCCCTGATCGTACCTGACAGTACGAGTTGCACACCGTTTGAGGCGGCTATTTGCATCACTTTTGAGGGGCGATAAGCGGTATGGTCTTGTAATTCCGGGGCCAAGTCGGGCCTCGGATATAAATTGATATTGGTGGCGTTAGTGCCGATAAAATCGCCGGATTCAATTAAAAGGTTATTAAGCTCGCGTGGAATGCCGCTATATAAATCTTGGGTTTCGTAACCGCTTACCTGCTCTTGTTTAACTAAGGGGAAGGCTGTTGCGAGGATGCGTTTGCGATGGTGGGCTGTGCAGGAATTGTCGGCGGATAATTCGACCATGGCTACGACATGATAAATATTATCGGTAGTCCATTCCTTGATGATTTTAGCATTGCCCACGTCAGCAGCGGTGCGCATGGAAACGGTATCGAGCGAAACGTTATTTTGGCTGACCAAGGTCTGGCTGTGGATATTAACGGACGATTGCATGGATGCCTGGCGGAGGGCGTCCTGCAATGCTTGTTTTTTAGCTAATAGGGGAGCGCTTTTGTTAATGGCGGCTTGACCTTCAACGGTTATCGCATTAACGCGAGGTTGAACAGTGGCACACGATTGACTTAATAAAACTAGCGCTACCACTATGTATTTGAATACTATTTGTGCCATTCATCGACTCGGTTTGTTGCTGTGCTTACAGTGGGTGTAAGTAAGGAGATCAAGCAGGAGCGGGGGCTTGAAAATAACCAAGCGGCTCCTGCATAACCATCATTAAATGCTATTTATGATAATTTTTAAAGAAAATTATGCGTGGTAGAAACTGCTTTATAAATTCGCTCAACAATTAAAGATTTGCAACAAAACAGTTTGCGCAGGTTATTTGCGATTAAATCCCTTGCTATTCGGATAACGGTAACAATCAATGGCATTGCATCCTGGATTAATGCTCGATACCTTGGGAGGGTTTTGGTCAAAACCGGGCGCCGGACTGTTCGGGTTTTGCTGGAGACACTGATTAATCAATTCGCTTGAGCCGTTAATGCATTCATAGAATCTAGGTGTCAAATCCAGCTCCACAACCGTTTCAAAGGTATCGTCGCCGGCGTAGATGTCGCTGCCGATAGCAGAAGTCCTTTTTACCCTTGCTCCGCGCAAATAAGCATTAAGATAAACTTGATAGCTGTCATGGGTGACTTCCATATCTTCAACCGTAGTTTGCCCACGCAATTGAATGCCGTTAAGCTGCTCGGCCAAACTTCTGTAAGCATCCATTTTAGATGCTCGTATGGCCATTAATTTAATCTGCGAACGCGAATAGCGATCACTTTTTTCGACGGTGCCATAGCCGATGGCGCTTATGGTTTTATGCGGCAGAAATTCAGTAGGCGGTGCTTTGGCTGTTGTGCAAGCGGTCATCAACAGGCTGACGGCTAAGCCTGTTATCGCCAGAAAGGGTGTGAATGCGGGTTTTAAAAATTTAATTTTCACGGTATTAACTCCTGTATCGGTTTGCCAATGTAGCGGCTGACAAGTCGATTACTTAAGTTTTTTAAGCGGCTATTTTTGTTGCGGGATATGTCCGTACAGACTGCATTGCATCGGAAGCCTGTTCTCCTGTATCCTGCACCGCATGCAAATAAATCTGATTTCAGTAGGAAACCGCATGCCGGGTTGGGTGCAGCAGGGCTATGATGAATATGCCAAACGTTTACCCCGCGAATGCGAGCTGGTTCTTAAGGAAATTACGCCGGGCAAGCGCACCAAGAACAGCGATGTCGCCAGAATTGTCAAAGAGGAAGGCGAGCGAATGATCGCCGCAATCCCTCAAAGCACGCATATCGTAACCCTGGACATCCCCGGCAAACCCTGGACGACGCCCGAATTGGCGGAAGCGATGCAACGTTGGCTGGAAAGCGGGCAGCATGTCTCGTTATTGATCGGCGGGCCGGAAGGGCTGGCCGATTCGGTCAAACAACTGGCACGGGAATCATGGAGTTTGTCGAAACTGACCTTCCCCCATCCGCTGGTGCGTATCGTTGTGGCCGAACAGCTTTATCGTGCCTGGAGCATCCTCCATAACCACCCCTATCATCGCTAATGACCGCACAGATTATTCTTGCCTCCGCCTCGCCCCGCCGCATGGAATTACTGGATCAGATTAAGATTACTTATAGCGTCAATCCGGTCGATCTTGACGAGACGCCTTTGCCCAATGAAGCGCCGCTGGACTATGTGCGGCGATTGGCTGCCGAGAAGTCGGCGGTATGCCTCGCGCAACTGGGCGGCAGTTTGCCGGTTTTGGCGGCGGATACCGCTGTAGTTTTAGGCGACCTGATTATGGGGAAGCCCAAAGACCGGGAAGATGCGCTTGCCATGTTGAGACGGTTGTCCGGTAAAATGCACCGGGTTTACAGTGCAATTTCGCTCAGGGGCCGTGAGCACGGTCAGGCGGTCAGTATTACCGAGGTGACTTTCAGGGTGTTAACGGAATGCGAAATAGCGGCCTACTGGCAAAGCGGCGAACCGGTGGATAAAGCCGGCAGTTATGCAATTCAAGGCATGGGCGGCGTATTTGTAGAATCTATAAGCGGCAGTTTTTCCGGCGTGGTCGGTTTGCCGTTGTTTGAAACCGCTGAACTTTTATCCAGGCAAGGCATCGGGTTGTTCAAATGAGTGAAGAAATTTTAATCAATGTTACCCCGCCAGAGACGCGCGTTGCGGTTATTGAAAACGGCGTCCTGCAGGAATTGATCATTGAAAGAACCCGGCAGCGGGGTTTGGTAGGTAACATCTATAAAGGTGAAGTGTGCAGAGTTTTGCCCGGTATGCAGGCGGCTTTCGTCGATATTGGCCTGCCCAGGGCGGCATTTCTGCATCTTTCCGACTTGTGCGCCAAGGATCTGGAAAAAAAAGCTTCGGAAAATATCGAGCATTATCTGCATGAGGGCCAGCATATTATCGTGCAGGTGGTCAAAGATCCCTTGGGCAGCAAAGGCGCACGCTTAACTACGGAAATATCGATTCCTTCGCGGTTTCAGGTCTATATGCCTTATGCGCACAATTCCGGCGTATCCCAGCGGATTGAATGCGAGACCGAGCGCGTCCGCTTAAGAACCTGTCTTGACACGTTCAGGCTGGAGAATAAATGCGGCGGCTTTATCGCAAGAACCGCGGCAGAATGCGTGGATGAGGCGGTATTGATTGCCGATATGACGTTTTTATTGAAACTGTGGGAGTCGATAGCCGCCAAGATTGCCGGCGCCAAGCCCAAGCAGTTTATCCATAAGGATTTGCCGCTGAGTATTAGAACTTTAAGGGATTTATATAGAGAGGGTATCGAAAGAGTCCGGGTCGATTCAAGGGAAACTTACCATCGGCTGGTTGAGTTTGCGGAGATTTTTGCGCCGGAAATCGTGCCGGTTATCGAACATTACACCGGCGAGTGTCCGGTATTCGATATTTACAGCGTCGAGGATGAAATCCAGAAAGCGCTGGACCGCAAAGTCAACCTGAAATCGGGAGGCCATCTGGTGTTCGACCAGACCGAATCGATGACCACCGTCGATGTCAATACCGGCGGCTATGTCGGCGGCCGCAATCTGGAAGAGACTATTTTTAAAACCAATCTTGAAGCGGCGCAGACCATTTCCAGACAGCTTAGACTCCGCAATCTCGGCGGCATCATTATCATCGATTTTATCGATATGCAAAGTGCGGATCACAAAAAGCAGGTGTTGCAGGCGTTCGAGAGGCATCTTGAAAAAGACCATGCGAAAACCAACATTACCGAAGTGTCGGTGTTGGGCTTGGTGGAAATGACCCGTAAAAGAACCAGGGAAAGTCTGGAGCATATACTTTGCGAACCGTGCAGCGCCTGCGGCGGCCGGGGTGTTTTGAAGACCGCGGAATCGATGTGCCTGGAAATATTTCGGGAGATTATTCGCGAAGTTCGGCAGTACAAAGTCAAGAAGATACTGGTTCTGGCCTCCAATGAAGTCGTGGAGATGCTGCTTGATGAGGAAGCGGATATGCTGGCTGAATTGGAAGTCTTTTTGGGGGTGCGTATCAAATTCAGGGCCGAGGCTGAATACAATCAGGAACAGTATGATGTGGTGTTGCTTTGAGGCGAAGGACTCAAGGCAACCTGATTAGTAAGCAGCTTCTGCTAGCGCCGTCATTCCGGCATCCATGCCGGAATGACGGAGTTTTTTGCGTTAGCTGAAGCATCTTTATAGTCAGGAGGCGAAAAGTATATGTTGCAAAAATACAATAGAACGTAGATGAATATGATGCGTGTGGGTAATCAGGCAATTAAGGAGCCTGCGCAAAATAACTTGAGCAAGTTGCCAATAACCGGAGTGCAGGCTTCGCCTGTAAGAGCAAGCAAAGCTTGCACTCCGGCTGAAAACTTACGGCGCGAGATTTGTAAAATCCGCCTCTAACGTTTAAACGATAACAGTGCGCTTAAGCAACGCAAAACGTTTCGGTCGTGGCTGTTGCTCCGTCCGTTTGGGATTATTTAATCCAACCCCCTAAAAATCTTATTTAAATAGTTATCAGCGTTCCATTTTTCGATCCTGAGTTGTTAGTCATGAATCTTTCGCCTTTCGCCTTTCGTCTTTCGCCTTACCTTTAATGATCCATCATATTACGCGTGCAACGCGGCATCTCATTTTCTGGTCCTTGATCGCGGCAGCCATCGGCTTGACTGGCGTACGCCTGCTATTGTCGGGGATTGAACACTATAAGTCCGATTTGGCAACCCATATCGGCACCCTTGTCGGCACGCCGGTAACCATAGGTCGTATGGGCGCAAAAATGCGCGGATTCAATCCTGAATTGGTGTTAAAAGACATCGCTATTTCATCCCGGATTGCCCTTGCAGCGAACCAAGAGCCCGCTATCCAGTTTAATGAGATACGTTTGGGCGTTAACTTGCTGGATATGCTGGTCAGCAGGGATGCATTGTCATCGTCATGGGTCACTTTGGTGGGCGCCAAGCTTGCCGTTAAACGGCAACAGGATGGCAGCATCGTTATTGTCGGGTTAAAAGCCAGTGACGGACAGCCGCAGTGGCTATTGCAGGGGGGGAAATACGAAGTCTTGCAAAGTGAAATTATCTGGCAGGACGAAACAAGCAGTGCCCGACCGTTGTCGTTTAATGGAGTAGACTTGGCGATCAGCAATCAGGGCGAGCGCCATCGACTTAATATGCTGGTGAAGTTGCCGAAAAAAGTCGGCAATACATTAAGAGTATCCATGGATTTTAAAGGCAACGTTTTTGAGCCTTCAACTATTGAGGGTCGCGTTTATCTGGAGGGGCAAGCCGTTTTGTTGCCTGAATTGGCCGCGCTCGGTCAAGCCATAGTCGGGGAGCGCATGCATATCAAGGCCGGCACCGGCGACTTTAAAATCTGGGGCGATTGGCGTCAGTCGCAGCTGGCGTCGATGGATGTTGATGCGCAAATTCAACAGATGACGCTGGTTCGGCAGGATAAGCGGGAATTTTCGGTTAAACAGCTGAACACCCGGCTTCACTGGGGACTGAATGACGCAGGCAAGCAATGGCAACTCGATGTAAACGAGTTTTCACTGGAAACCCAGGATAACCCCAAAGGCGGCGTTAAAAAATGGCCTGCCGCAGTCTTCAGCGTTTCCGGGCAGCGCATGGACGATGACGCATTACATAAATTAGCACTGTATGTTGAGCGGGTGGATGTGCGGCAAGCGTCCGAGTTGGCGCAGTTCTTCGCCCCGTTGCCGGAGCAACAGGCTAACACGCTGGCGCAGGCCCGGTTACAAGGAACGCTGGAGGATTTTTCCTTATTCGCCGACCAGGATACCCAGTCGGTCGCCCTGAACGGCCGGTTTTCCGGAATCGGTGTCGCGCCGTTGTTGTCAGTTCCCGGCGCAGAGAATTTGACCGGCCGCATAAAGGGCAGTGAAAAACAGGGCGTTATTACGCTTGCGACTAAAGATGCCCGGCTGATAGCGCCGAATCTGTTCCGCGACGTTTTGCCGGTCAGCCGTCTTCAAGGTGCGCTCGACTGGCGGCAGACGGAAGATGCTTGGTCTGTGGCCAGTTCAACCATTGAACTGGATTCCTTGAACTTTAAGAGCAAAACCCGCTTTCGGGTGGCTATTCCCAAAACCGGGAAGCCTGTGTTTATGGATCTGCAAAGCGCATTTGCCGGCGAAGACGCCAGGGAAGTTAAACATTATCTGCCGGTGGGCATTATGGATGAAGATGTCGTCGCCTGGCTGGATAGTGCTTTTGTCAGCGGCAGCATGACCAACGGCGGCTTGTTGGTTTACGGTAATCTGAGCGATTTTCCGTTTAACACCGCGCCGGGCGTTTTCGAAGCGGTATTTAACGGCGAGCAGTTTGATTTGGCATACGCTCCGGCATGGCCGCACATAACCGGTATGAATGCCGAGGTTATGTTTTCGCAGGACAGTCTCAACGTTAATGTCCGGCAAGGGCAATCCGGTAACGTGATCATTAAGCAAGCCGAAGTCACTATTCCTAAGTTAAATAAAAGCAAACAGTTGCTGATTCAGGGCGAGGCTGAAAGCGGAATTGACCAGGTTTTGGCCTTTATGCAGCAGACGCCGTTGAGCTCGCCGGTGAATTCGCTGCTGGAAGCCATTGCCCCGCAAGGAAATACCCTGGTAACGCTGGATCTTAAAATTCCCTTGGTTGACGGGGAACCAACCCAGGTCGATGGCATGGCGCAATTGAAAGATGCCCGATTACGGGTGAAGTCGCTGGATTTGCCGGTCACAAAAATTAACGGCGAACTCAAATTCAATGAGCAGGGCGTATATAGCGAGACCATTCGCGCCGCGGCCTTGGGTCATCCGATACAAATCAACATTAACAGCTCGGAGAGTCAAACTACCGTCAACGTCGAAGGCAGTGCCGGAGTTAGCGACCTACAGGCGCAATTCGACATGCCCTGGTGGACAATCGCTTACGGAGAGACGGATTACCGGTTAAAGCTGGACTTGCCTTACGGGAATATCGCTCCGGAGCTGGTTGTGGAATCGATGTTGTCCGGCGTGTCGCTGGATTTGCCTGAGCCATTGGCTAAGACGCGGGAACAAAAAATACCCTTGTCGTTGACGTTTAACTTAGGCGATACGCAGTTATTACCGGTGCTGTTAAATTACGACAATAAACTGAAAGCGGCGATTCAGTTGGATACCGGAAAAAAGGCCCTCTATTCGGGGCATGTTCTGGTGGGCGTCGGAGAGGTCGCCCAGACTCAGGAGGCGGGATTAAAGCTGGAGATCAATCGGGATCGCTTGGCTTTGCAGGACTGGTTGGGCTTGGCCGTTGCCCAAGGCGCGGGAGAAGGCGTCAGGGAGCTGAAGATTCATAGCGAGCACGCACTGTGGAAGAAAACCGATATAGGTCTTTTCGATCTGGCCTTAAAACCCAAAGGCAACTATTGGGCCGGGGCTATAGACAGTCCGTTCGCAAAGGGAAACATCCAAATTCCGGTTGGCTTTAACAATACGGACAGAATCAGTTTGGATATGGCGTTACTGGATCTTTCGGCATTAAAGCAAATAGGAAACCAAGACGGCTCGCCCCTGCAGACAGTATCGCCGGCGCTTATGCCTTTATTGACCGTCACCAGTCAAAAAACGCTGTGGCAGTCGATTGATTTAGGCCGCTTGTCATTGACAACCGAGCGCATGCCGGGCGGCATGAGGTTTAACAACGTAGAGCTGGCCGGAGAAAATCAAAAACTGGTGTTGTCGGGCGACTGGCAAGCAAGCGGCGGGCAAGTGGTAACCCATGCTCACGGCCGTCTGGAAGTGCCTCGTGCCGGGAAGCTTCTGGCGCAGCTGGACATTACCAAGGATTTGACCGAAACCGAAGCGGCAGTTGATTTTACGGTTGACTGGAACGCGGCGCCGTATCAGTTTTCGTTGGCGGATTTGAAAGGCCGACTGGATATTAAATTCAAAAGCGGACGTATTTTAAGCATAGAGCCCGGATTCGGCCGGGTGCTGGGCATGCTGGCGCTGGCCCAGTGGATAAAGCGGGCGCAGCTTGATTTTAGCGATATTTATGAACAAGGATTGACGTTTAACAGTATCAAGGGGCATTTTGATTTGGCAGGCGGTATCGCATCAACTCATGATTTGGTTGTCGATGCGGTTCCGGCAAAAATCGCCATCAGCGGAGAGACTGATTTAGTAGGTCAAACCGTTGATCATATTATTAATGTCACACCTAAAAGTGCGGATGCAGTGCCTATTGCTGGTACAATTATGGGTAAAGTCGCGGCCTTGGTCGGGCGGTCTTTGACCGGCAAAGATCAGGAAGGATTTTTCTTCGGTTCCCAATATCGGGTAAAAGGCGCCTGGGGAAATGCAGAGGTTATTCCGATGCATAAAAACGATGGCTTGTTACAGAAAACCTGGAGCGGCATCACCGACTTTCCATGGTTACGGCAAGAAGAAACTACCCAGCAATTAGAAAAATAGAACGCGGATAAATAAGATTTTCATCGAATACGCTGCGTTTCATGGTATTTGATGGCTGAGTGGTTATAAATTAAAGAGAGAATAACATGAGTAGATGTGCAGCCATACAAATGGCATCGAGTCCCAATATCAGCGCTAACTTGCTGGAAGCCGACAAGTTGATTGCGGAAGCGGTTAAAGCGGGCGCAAAACTGGTGGCTTTGCCGGAAAATTTCGCGCTGATGGGTGATCATGAACTGGACAAAATCAAAGCAAAGGAAGTCGACGGCTCAGGGCCTATCCAGAGCTTTTTGTCATCGGTTGCTAAAAAATACGGTGTCTGGGTGATTGGCGGCACCATTCCGATCGCGGGTGACGACAGCAATAAAGTACGGGCGGCTTGTCTGGTTTATAACGACCAAGGCGAACGGGTTGCACGCTACGATAAAGTACATTTGTTCGATGTCAGCGTTCCAGGCAGTAACGACGTTTACCGCGAATCGGACTCTATTGAGCCGGGTGCCGACTTGCTGGTGATTGACACGCCTTTCGGCAGATTGGGCGTCGCCGTCTGTTACGATCTGCGCTTCCCGGAGTTTTTTCGTAAAATGGACATGGACCTGCTGGTCATTCCGTCGGCATTTACCGCAGAAACGGGAGCTGCGCACTGGGAGTTATTGCTGCGGGCGCGCGCCGTGGAGAACCTGTGTTATGTGATTGCGCCGAATCAGGGCGGCTTTCATCTTAATGGCCGTAAAACCTTCGGGCACAGCATGGTTATCGATCCGTGGGGCGTGGTGCTGGATTGCTACAAAACCGGCGGCGGCTTTGTCTCCGCTGAAATAGATAGGGAGCGTCTGGAAAAAGTGCGAGGCGCATTTCCGGCGCTGAATCATCGTCGTTTTTTTTGAGGAAAATATGCGCGTAATCGTTAAAAGTTTATTACTGGCCGGTTTTTTGGCTTCCTGCGGAACCGCTTCGGAGGAAAGTCGTTACCGCGATACCGAAGCGCTTGAACGACCGCCAACGGTAGTTAACAGCAGTCCGAGCAGAGAACAGCGCGTCGTCGACAACAGCTCCATTCCGAGGAAAAAAGACCGCACCGGTTTAGGCTCCGATGTCTATCAGAATGCGCCAACGCAATTGACGATCAAGCAGCCTTTTGACGATGCGTGGAATACCTTGGGCCGGGCCTTGAAACAAAGCGGCATCAAAATAACCGATCATGAACGCGATAAGGGGCTTTATTACGTTACCCAGGATACAACGGATAGAAGCGGTTTTTTTGCCAAAGCGACTTCTTTTTTAAGCGATGATCCAGCCATTTATCTGCTCACTGTAAAACAAGAAGGCGAAGAAACAATGGTGACCGCGACTGTAGCCAATGCGACCGAACAAAGCAGCGCGACTCAGGATGGTACGCCGCCCCCGTCTGCCGAAGGCGCGGAAGATCTGTTGCAGCTATTGTTCAAGACCTTGCGCGATAAGCTGGAAGAAGAATAAGTAAGTAAGGTGCAAGGTTAAAAGTAAAAAGTAAAAGGTAAAAGGTAAAAGGTAAAAGGTAAAAGGTAAAAGGTAAAAGGTAAAA
>DAINRH010000091.1:0-6719 GCA_036741905.1 Methylobacter sp.
TGCGTACTCAATCTGGTGCATGACAGCGACAAAGCGCAATTGATTCAAGAGATTTATCGTGTAGTTAAACCCGGCGGACGGGTCGCTATTTCCGATATTGTCAGCGACGAACTTGTGCCTCCGCATTTGAAAGCCGACGCTCATTTGTGGAGCGGCTGTATTTCAGGCGCTTTACAGGAGCATGCGTTTTTACAGGCCTTTGTTGATGCAGGTTTTGTCGCGGTGGCTTATGACAAGTGGGAAAGCCAAGCCTGGCAGGTGGTTGAAGGTATTGAGTTTCGTTCAGTCACCATTACCGCAATCAAACCATTATCCGAGCCCTGTCTGGACAAAGGTCATGCAGTGATTTATCGCGGACCTTTTTCTAAAGTGTATGACGATGAAGGCCATGTTTTTTATCGCGGGCAACGCATGGCAGTCTGTGAGCGCAGTTGTAAATTGCTCACCGGCGGAGCTTACGCCGACCACTTTATCGGCATTGCCCCTGTGCAGGAACAGACGCCACAAAACTGGCGCCATGCGTCGGGTGCATTAAGACCTGCGGCGGAAACTAAAGGCGCAGCCCATAAAGCGGATTGCGCATCATCGGGTTGTTGTTAAAAAGGGTTAAGGTTTTATCATGCTATCAAAAACCAACATTGATAATTTTTTGCAAACGCTTTACACCACCTGATTAGTCAGCTGCTTCAGCTAGCGCCGTCATACTGGCATGGATGCCCGTATCCAGTCACATGGATGTGAATGTATGACTTGGCATAATGCCTAAATCGGATACGGCTGCGAGGGATAGTCACCCTGCCTGGCTCCGTCATTCCGGCATCCATGCCGGAATGACGGAGCTTTTTGCGTTAGCTGGTTAAGGTTTGGTTGATAGGATAAATGATAGGGTTGTAATAATCAGGCCACGGCGGGCCTGCGTGAAGTGCAGGTTTGGCTCTGCACAGCCTCCAGCTTATCGTGAATGACTCCGGCCAGGTATTGCGCATCTTCGGCGATTCCCAGAAAACGGCCTGAACCCCAGGTATTCAACCAGGGCAAGCCGATGAAGTACAGTCCTTCGACATTCGATACGCCGCGCCGGAACCGGGGATGTCCCTTGCCATCGAAGGCGGACAGTTCGATCCAGCTGTAATCGGGGCGGAAACCGATTGCCCAAACGATGGAGGCGATGCCCGCGGCATCGGCATCGATACGCACGGGACCCGATTCGGATTTCCATTCCCATCGTTTTTCAAATGCCGGCTCCTCCGGCGCATCAATGTTGTTTTCTGCGATATAGCGGTCTATTTCCTCGCGTATCCGTATATACACCTCGTCGGCTTCGTCGAGGTTTCGGGTCAGGTCAGGCTTAAATTCCAGCATCGTGCCGTTAATACTGTTCATGCTGCCGTACAGGCGAACGCCTTGCAACGCGAATTTGCGCAGATCGATTTCATGGCCGCCGCTACGTCCGCTTAGATAATGGTTGGTTTTATGGCAAACCGCATCGCCGAGCGGGTGCTTATCGACAGTCAAGTTGTAAAAACCCAGCTCGTACAGCCATTCGGTAGTTTCGCGGCCTCGATATAGGCGCGGCGAACGCGGCGCGCTGCCGACCGCGAGATGCACTTTGCGGCCCGCTAAGTACAAGTCTTCCATGATCTGTACGCCGGATTGGCCGGAACCGACCACCAATACTTCACCTTCCGGCAGTTGTTGCGGGTTGCGGTAATTCACGGAATGAACCTGGGTGATATGTTTGGGCAGGCTGCGGGCATAGTCCGGCACAATCGGAATATCGTAACCACCGGTTGCGACGACCAGATGATCGGCGGTGAACTCGCCGATGTTCGTCGTCACCTCAAGCCAGCCCTGTTTGCCCCGGCAGACGCGGGTCACGGCCACGCCTTCGTTCAGCGGTGCATTGATCTTTTCGGCAAAGGCTTCGACGTACTCGACAATCTCGTCTTTCAGCATGAAGCCTTGCGGATCGTCGCCTTGATACGGGAAATCCGGCAAGCGACATTGCCAGTTCGGGGTCACCAGACAAAAGCTGTCCCAGCGGTCGTTACGCCAGGAATGGGCGACCCGGTTTTTTTCAAAAACGATGTGGCTGATGTCCAGCTTTTGCAGGTAATAGCTGACCGACAAACCGGCCTGGCCGCCGCCGACGATGATGACTTGGTAATGTGGGCGGGTATTGTTTTGTTGATTGTTCATGGGCTTCTCTCTTTATTGTTGTGTAGCAGTTTGTGATTGTTCTCGTTTCCACGTAGCGAGCCACTGGCATTAAGTTAAGCGTTGCAGGAGCGGGCCGCGCCCGCGATGATGCGCTACAACGCTGCAATCGCTGTGCAAATATCGCGGGCGCAGCCCGCCTACGGAGTATTGATGCGCTTTACTTAATGGCAGTGGCGCAACGCGCTTGTCGTTAACTGTCAGTTAGACCTTCCAGGTTTTGAAAACCTGGAAGGTCTGGCTATCGGCCGGTTTCTCATCTAGCGCTCTACATCTGCTTTTAATGAACTTATCCGATAAACGCTTCGATCAAGACCGTCGGGTTTTCAATATCAGAAAAGTTCACCGCGATAGCTTCAATTTCAGCCAGTTGGCTCATAGCACTGGAGCAGGTGTAACCGTATTTCTGTCGAACCCGCTCGCTGGCGATCTGTAAAGCAGCCCGGCTACGGGCGAGAAAATCTTCCAATTCGTAGCTTTCGCCCGGTTGAAAAAAATCCTTGATCACCTGCGATGGCGAATAACAAAGGCTGGTGGATTGGTCCGGCCAACGGACGCGAAAACGCATTTCAGGCATGGGTAAGACCTCTTACCGTAAAAATTGTATAGGTAGGTTACGCTGTGCGTACCTTTTATAACTGTTATAAAAATCAATTTACAAAGGTACGCGCAGCGTACCCTACATCCCTATTTGGGCTTTATGCCGCAGCCGGTCAACGGGCTTCCGTTCAAATCCCATAACAGTTCTTCACTGCCACCATCGGCAAGACGAAGTTGGCCGGACGCATCGGTTTCACCGATTACAGCGCAACTAATGCCGCGCCGGGAGAAACGTCCGATGATGGCTTCGCTATGTTCTTCTTCGGCGCTCAGCACAAAGCCGTAACTGGGAAAACAGCACAGCCAGCGTTCTAACGGAATATCCGGCGGGCGCGGTATCGCGGTCACGTCGATCACGCCGCCCAAGCCGGAGCACTCCAGCAACATCAGCACTGTGCCGACCGTGCCGGCCATGCTGATGTCCTTCGCCGCCGCGCACAGCCCGGCTTCGGCAAGTTGCGGCAAAATTTCCAGATCCTCGCGCAATCTTTCCGGCGGCGAACCGGTGCTGGCATCCCACCACGCATAGGGTTCGTGAAAACGCCCGCGCAAATCGACCGCCGCCAGCAGCTTTTGTCCGGCTTTTGCCGCAAAACTGCTGAGCAATTTGTTGGCGCGACCGAGAATCGCCACCGACAGTTGCGAGCGGTCGCTACGAAGATTGCTGTGCCCGCCGACGATGGGCACGCGATAAATCTCCGAGGCCGCGGCCATGCCTTCCAGCACCGGCCGGGCTTGCTCTGAGCCGTCGCTCCAGATCGCATCGACCACGGCAATCGGTCTGCCGCCCATCGCATAAATATCGCTGACATTAACCATCACGCCGCAGTAACCGGCAAACCAGGGTTGGCTGGCGACAAATTCGTTCAGGAAACCTTCCGCCGCGAACAATAAAAATCCGTCCCGCTCGGGTATCGCGGCGCAGTCGTCGCCCAGCGGAATTGCACCTTCCGGCAACGGAAGCATATCCGTCACTGCGGCAATATCGCGCTTATGCGCCAGACCGACGCTTTGCCTTATGTTTTGAGTCAACCGGGATAGATCGTTCATGCCGCAATCCTGCCGGTCGCAATAAAACCGGTCTCGCCGTCGGCATAGGGCGGATACCAAGCCAAATCGGCCTGCATCAAATGATGCGGCCTGCCGTGCAGTTCGATTTCCTGTAGCGAACGCCAGTGCAGGCGGCGAAACAACGGCACGTTGCGGCTTTGCACCTGCGCCAAAAAAGTGTGACAGTCTTGGGCATGGGCGCTGGTGACCGCCAGACGGATCAGCGCCGCGCCCAGGTTGCCCTGTTTGCGGTAGTCGGTAGCGACCGCCAGCCGCGAGCCCCACCAGATGCCCGGTTCGGCTTGATGAATGCGGACGGTTCCGACCACTGCATCGGGCAGGCCGCCGACACAAGCGATAGCGACAATCGGCGTAGCAACCCGATCGATGTCGTCGATGTCATCGCCCTGGAAAACGCCTTGCTCCTCGCAAAACACCGCCTGCCGCAAGCGCAGCATTTGCTCGCGTTCCCAGTCCTGGGTCACCCATTTGACTAGGTACTCGTTGGGGACAAAACGGTTGATAGCTTCGTTCAGCATGTCAGGCCTCGTAACTGGAAAGGGCCGAGCAAGCGCCGCATTTGGCGCAACCGGCTTTCATATCGGCGGAGCGGAGCCCGGCTTGTTTCAACATCGCGCCGAGCGGTTGCAGAAGCTCCTGCATGAAGCGCGGTTCGGGCGACGGATGATCGGCTAAGGGCGTCCCGGTAATCGGTATAAAAGGCACCACGAACGGATACACGCCTTTGGCTATCAATTGCTCGCAAACGGACAGGATCGCCTCCGCGCTATCGCCAAGCCCGGCCAGGATGTAGGTGCTGACTTCGCCCCGGCCGAACACCGCAACGGCCGCCTCGAAAGCGTCCAGATAACGTTCCAGCGGCACACCGGCCTTGCCGGGCATGATCCGGGCGCGGACTTCCGGGGTGACGGCTTCCAGGTGCATGCCCATGCTGTCGATGCCCGCGTCTTTCATGCGTCCGAACCAGCTATCGTCATCCGGCGGCTCGCATTGGCCTTGAATCGGCAAATCGACGGCGGCTTTCACCGCGCGAGCGCTCTCGCACAGAATCGCCGCGCCGCGGTCGGTCAGGTTGGGAGTGCCGGTGGTGATGACCATGTGTTTGACGCCGTCCAGCGCTACCGCGGCACGGGCGACTTCGGCCAATTGCTCCGGCGTCTTTCGGAGGATGGTTCGACCGGCTTTCAGCGATTGCTCAATCGCGCAAAACTGGCAGGACTTTTTACGGTTGCCGTAGCGGATGCAGGATTGCAACACCGTCGTAGCCAGCACGTCCGCCGCATGTAGTGTGGCGATATGAGAATAGGGAACGCCGTCAGCGGTTTGCAAGCCGTAAAAACGCGGCTGGCGGGGGAATGCGATTGAATCGATGACGCGGCCATCGCGGCGAATGATGCTGATACCCTGTTCATCGGGAGCTGAGGCGGTAAACGGCGAGTTGATCGCCCCGACGGTGGCGATAGGCACCATCACGGTTTTACCGCCAATGCCGACGGCTTTATGGTCGGACGGACCGGCGCCGCCGCGACGGACGGCAAGGCCGGATTCGGCGTCCTCCAGCCGCAATCCCAACGATTGCAGCTCTGTAATCAGTTGCGGTTCGGCTCTATTCATGGCTGGCTTGCTCGCTGCTTTGGATGATTGGAAAAGGAATCGATTCATCGCTGAACATCGCCGCAGCCGACCTGTCATTGATCCTCAGGCTTAACAATTCAGGCCTGGCATAATGGCCGACCGAATCCATCATGCGTTTGCGTTTGGTAATCAGCGACATATCCAGGTCGGCGATGACCATGCCTTCGCCGGAGCGCAAAGGTTCAGCTAAGTGCTGACCTTCGGGCGATATAATCGCCGTGCAACAGCCGCCGCGCAGGGCTTTTTGCAACTCGACATCGGGCGTCACCGACTCGATCTGCTCGTCGCTCAACCAGCCGGTCGCGTTGATCACGAAGCAGCCGGATTCCAGCGCGTGGTGGCGGATAGTGACCTCGATCTGCTCGGCAAAAGTCGGCCCGACCAATGAGCCCGGAAACTGGCTGCAATGGATTTCCTCATGCTGCGCCATCAATGCGTAGCGGGCCAGCGGGTTGTAATGTTCCCAGCAGGCCAAAGCGCCGATGCGTCCGATGCCGGTCTCGACCACTTTCAGGCCGGACGCGTCGCCCTGGCCCCAGATCATCCGTTCATGATAGGTCGGCGTGATCTTGCGGCGTTTTAATGCCAGGTTGCCGCATTCGTCGAAAATCAGTTGGGTGTTGTAAAGGCTGCCGTGGTCGCGCTCATTGACGCCGAGCACCACGACCACGCCCAGCGAGCGGGCCAGGGCGGCAACCGCATCGGTGGCCGGTCCCGGCACGGTCGGCGCGTGTTCGTAGAGCTTTAGATGCTCGCGGCCTGCGGCAACCGGCGGCAGCACGAACGAAAAATACGGGTAGTAAGGCACAAAAGTTTCCGGGAACACCACCAGCTGAGCGCCTTCTTTGGCCGCATCGCTAATGGCTTGGCAAACTTTGTCGATAGTGCCGGTGGCCGAATCGAACACCGGCGCAATCTGTACTGCCGCCGCCCTGACAATTCTTTTCGATGTCACAATCTGTACTCCTGTTGCTGATTATTCTGGGAAAAGCCGTTGGTCCACGAAAAGCACAAAAAGCACGAAAATATTAACGGTAGATATATGCGGTTTATTTCGTGTTTTTCGTGTCTTTCGTGTTTTTCGTGTTTTTCGTGTTTTTCGTGTCTTTCGTGGACTAACCGTCTTTTTGTTGTGTTCGGGTATGATTTACATCGTCCAGGTATCCAGGATGAAAGCGTTCTCGCGGCGATGGATC
>DAINRH010000091.1:6729-15201 GCA_036741905.1 Methylobacter sp.
TACATCCAGCGGGCTGACCGGGCGGATGCCTTCGATCAGGCTGGGTTCGCCGTGACCGTACAAGGCTTGCAGCGCGAATCGGCAGGCATAAACTTTGCCGCCTTCGGCCATGAATTTGTTGATTTGATTGGTATAATTTTGGTGGCCCGGAAAAGCCTCGTCGCCCAAACGCGGAAAGCCGCGCTGAATCCCCAGCGTCACGCCCGGCCCATACAGCAGGATCGAAGTTTCAAAACCCTTACGTTGCAAGCGGGTCGCCTGCAACAGATTTACGTAGCCGATAGAGCCTTCAAAGGCGACGGTGTGGAATTTGACCAGGGCTTTCTCGCCCGGTTCGGCTTTAACGTCCTCGAATACTTTCTCTTCGTAATCGACAAAAAAATCGCCTTTGGCGTGAGCTGGTTTTTGAACTGCCGGCATGGAATATTCCTCGTAATAAGTAAAAAAGCCCTGCATCAGGAGATGCAGGGAGAACTATGGCGGTCAAATCTCTGAGGGGAATTGACGGGAGATAGTTTACGAACGGGACAGAATTGCTGACAGATTCAGGAAAAAACGATTTTTAGGGTACAGATTGCGGTTTTGAGCGATCTGTTCTGCTTGATAAACCGGATAACTGTTATGGAAACCCAGGATTTTATCGTTCCCACGCTCCGGCGTGGGAATGCAGTCTCAGACGCTCCAGCGTCGGCTTCATCAGAGTACCGTACAGGACGTAGGCCCGGAATACCCACAGGGCACAAGTAAGTCCGCCCGGCGTAAGCAAGGGTGGGTGTTTCCGGCGAAACTGTGCGGCTGTGGTCTAGTGGAACGGGACGCTGGAGCATCCCGAACTGCATTCCCACGCCGGAGCGTGGGAACGATATGTGAAAGAGGGAAAACGCTATGTGAGTGAGTTGGATCGTTACCTCGTTCCTACGCGCCGCGTGGGAATGCAGTGCAGGACGCGCTGCGTCCCGTATACGCAAGACGCTGGTCGTGATTCGCGGCGCAGCGCGCCTTTAACTGCATTCCCACGCGGCGCGTAGGAACGAGAGATAACGTTGTTCAAGAGCCGTCATGCCGGGGACAGCCGACGTAGGGCGTGCCGTGCGCGCCTCGGGAGCTCAGAGATCGGCAGGATTTAACTTTTGCCCAGTGGCCGTTGAACAGCTCAAGCCGCTCAACTGATTTCATGCGGGTTATCTGCCATGGATGGCTCCAGTAAAAACCTGGAAGGTCTGTCTATCGGCATTTGCTTCGCTTAACGCCAAAACTGTTGGATGTGGAGGGAGGTTAGGCAGCGCATCCTGCCGAGTTACATACCCGTCTGCATTTTTGGCGGGTTTTCCGGTAGAGGAGCCGGAGCTTGCAGATGTGCCGGCGTCATTGCGGCTGAGGGACGAAATAGCTTCAAGCCCCGTTGCGTCATCATCAGGCCCATCGCGATCATCAATACCCCGGAAACCCTTACCAGTTGCCGCATGGTGGCCGGGGATAACAAAACGGCAAATAAGCCGAAGCCGATCAAGGGTATTAGCGTACCCAAGCCGAACAACAGCAAAAATAATGCGCCTTGCCTCGGGTCGCCGGTGCCTGCGGCCATCACATACATGGCTTGCAAGGGGCCGCAGCCCAGTACCAGCCCATTCAGTAAACCGATGGCAAAAGGGCTGCGCTGCCGACGCAAATTGCCGGCAACCTGCCGATTGACGGCATGCGGCCAGCGCAAGCTAAACCGCCGCAATAGAGCAAATACATTCAGCATTTTCAAACCGTACAGCAGCACGAAAGCGCCGGCCAACAACGTAACCGTGCCGCGCATTTGCGGTGTGATCGCAATGATCGATCCCAGCAAACCGAAACCGGCGCCCAGCGTCGCATACGACAGTGTTTTGCCGAAACCGTAGAGTAAATGCGCGGCTAATTGCCGGGCCTTGGATTGACCGGCAATGGTGTAACCGACGACAAAGCCGCCGCACATGCCGATGCAGTGAAAACCGGTCAAAAAGCCAATGCCGAACAGCAAGGTATGGCTCATGTGCGGATTGATTTGTTGCAAAATGCCGGGGATCAGGCTTTTTCCCCACCAGACCAGTCCGCCGACGGAAACCAGCAGCAGCAAAAAGATCAGGCTCCGTATCGCTTTCCCGGACCATGACGCGGCAGCTTCATCAACGCCGTAGCCCTTGGCTTCTATGCACCGGCGTATCGCAAGTTCGTCGATTAAGCTAGGGTCGTATTCAATTGTAGCGCTTTGCCGTCGGTAGTCGGCTTCGGCCTTGACGATGCCGGGCATTTCCTTGAGGCTATCGCTTATGGTTTGTTCGCAGCCGAAACAATGCATGCCGCTGATTTTAAATTCTCTGGTAACGATGTTCATAGCCTCGCACTCTATTGTTGACTGGATATAGCGGCATTAAAAAGGGTATGGATGCCCTTTTTAATGCGTTTGCTCAGAGTCCGTCTGCCGAGATTCGGTACAAGCCCCTGCTGTCATCTGCTTAGAGTTCCGGTAGCATCCAGTTTAAACTCCAGTCTGCTGCCTCGTTAAACTGATAGGTGTTAAGACCGATATAAAGCGTCAGTTGCGCTTAAACAGAAACTTTATTAGGTAATATTAGGTTTATTAAAAAGGCCAATTGCTTGAATAAAAATTTAAACAAAGTAGTTAAAAGCTGAAAAATATAAGCAATAATTTTAGCAACACTCATGCCTTTAAATTTCCGCGTCAAATAGGACGTCAGCAACAATCCCATTGCTATACCGATCAGTAAGGTGCTGGAAATAAACGATTCTTCGGTGGATGCAACTTTAACAAGCGCAGCAGCAGTCTTGGTCGGCAGCAACGTAGGCATGGCTTCGTTATAGTTATCTTCAATCAGGTTCGCGGTGATGCCCGGAATGCTGGGCAAATCGCCGCTGCCTTTACCGACTTTAAGCTGGGCTTTTAAGCCTTTCTCCATGTGTCCTGCCATGTCGCAATGCACCAGGTAGGTTTGATCGCCGGGGGGCAAGATTAACGTGCCGGTTATTTCCGCTGGACCTGTTACTTCCAAATGAAACATGCCATGCGGATAAAGGTACTTAGGTAAACCGTGCATCATCCATTGGTGGCGGATATGGTCGTCATTGACGAAATGTACGGTCAATTTGGTGCAAGGCTCAAACTTTAATTCTTGTTGATCGAAAGCCCACATCCGCCCAGGAAATTTTTCTGCGTATTTGTGCCCGGCATGCACGGTGATTTCTTTAGTGGCCTTGATTTTGTCGCATCCGCCCGGCAAAGTATCGGTATTTTGCCCCATCACCATGCCGCCGTTCATGTCCATCAGATGGCCATTGCCATGATCCATCAGCACCGTGTGTTTTTCGTATTCCTTTGCGGTCACGGTCGATGACAACAAAGCCGTTAATATTGCGATTGAAAATAGGTGAGCCATAGGGAGTCCCTCTTTGCTTGCCGCGCGCATGAAACGGTGCTATCGGTACGGTTTACAAATCCCAGAAACCGCAGCTCTCAATACCACCGTTCATGACTTAGTGCGGCGTTGATGGATGAATTACGCTTTAATTTTTTCTAAGCTACTGTCAACCTGACGTTTAAATCCGGCGCTTGAAAGATAGAGTACGTAAAGCCCCGCAAATGCAAACAGCGCGTATAAGCCATAGGCGCTATAAGAAATTGACTCGCCCGCGCCTGCCGTGAAGCCCATGTGCGCATCCAAGCGTTCGCCATCATTTTTTAATAAGGTGATATGGATAAGGTACTTGCCTTGTTCAGCCACGCCTTTGGGCAAAGAGAGCGCCACCGTTCCCGATTTATGTTTTTTGGCTTCTTCAAAAAACACGCGCGTTCCCTCAGGTTCTTTGGTCACTTCAAACTCTACCGCCATATCGCGATAACGCATGTCCTGATAATCAAACACCAACTGAGTTAGCGTGTTGAGTGCAGGGAGCTTGCCGCAAAAATCCTGGGCGGGGTATATTTCTGACTGATAAGCGGTATAGTGAAGCCAGTGACCGGGTTCCAATTCGAATTTACACTGGTCGGTGTCGGTTCCTGCCGCACCGCCATGCGCCTGCACAGACACAGAAAAAACCAGACCCGCTAATGCTAAACACAGGTTTTTAAAAATTGCTAATTTGTTCATGGTGACCTTCCAAATTGATTAAATTTCATTAAGTTATCGGGCGGCGGTTGAACAGCAACTGTTCCTGCGTCCTTCCGGTATGACGGCTTTCGCCGGAACAGTCGCTGTAATCGCTACCCGTTGTTTCATATAGCTTTCTAACCGGACTGTTTTTGCCGAAACCAGCTCAAGATAGAATGCCGCCGAATCGTTAAAACATAGAGCGCAATGCCCAGTAATATGCCGTATAACAAGACTCTGGTTGTCGAACGCCGTGACTGCTGCGGAATTGACGTTGTTACCGCGCCATCGGTTGTTGCCTGTTCAGCTGCCGCAACACCGACTGTTAACTCAGGAAGCCCTAAGCTACGCCAAGCATCATAATCTTGCCAGATGGGATAGTTTCGTTGCCAAAACTCCTTGGTAAAGTAAGGTGCGAGACTCATGCCGCGGACTTTGGGGATGCCGCGCTCATCGTAAAAGCCTTTATAGACAACTAGGCTAATGTCGCCGCCTTCACCCACGCCGTCGGTAGTGAACGCTTTTTCGACATGATCATGAAATATCCAGATACCTTCGCCGAAGCTGTGCAAACCATCATCCTGTCCGCTCAGTTCCAAGTCGAGCCGTTGCGCTGTTACCATGCCATGCACGTCTCTTTGCATATGGGAGCCGGTACCGTTATCCACGCCGTCATAATGCGTACTAGTGGGCTTATGTCCATGCATGTGCAGGGCCAGGGTTTCGGTATGGCCATTCAAAACCCGCAGCTTTACTTTTTCATCCTTATCCATGTGAATCAAAGACTCCCTTAAGGTATAAGGGAACGAGCGGCCATTGAGCATAAAATAATCGTTGCTTGCATCGGTCGTGTCGTAATCCATGTTCAAGTGTTTCGCCAGCAAACGGGGATCGTTGGCGGATCGTGCCACGGTTTCGTGTAGTTCTTTGTCGGCGGATTGGTAATGCAAATCATATTCCCGGGAATATTTTTCCAGCACCGCGACCGAGGGATGACGCACTTGGCCAGCACCGACATTCAAGGTTTGCGGCCAGTTGTTGGGGCGGTTTTCCTCTACCACAAACATCCCCTGTAAACCCATGGGGATATGGGTGTGCGATTGAACATGGCAATGGTAATACATGGTGCCGGGTTGACGCGGCTTAACCACATAGGTTTTGCTCTCACCCGGCATAGTGTCCCGATTGCTGGTTTGCGAAACGCCATCATTGCCCGTGCCTTCCTGATCCGCGAACGGATGATCAACGCCGTGCAGGTGAATGGAATGCGGTAAAAAATGAGTGTTTTCCAATACAATCCAAACAACATCGTCCTGTTCCACGCGTATAGTCGGCGATGGAGCACGCAAGGTAGGATTGGCGCGGGTATCATAAAGATTCATGGTGGACATATCGCGCGTTTTCGGCGCAAACACCCAAAAGGTCGGCTGTATGCCCGGCGCTATATCGAAAGTGGTGATCGGTTCTTTAACATCGGGCGAATGCCCGTTCAGCTCGACTACTTCCAATTTGATAATGACCTTATCCGGGTCGCCGTCGCCGTCGACATCGTCAGATAGGGTAACGGCATCGGTAGCCAATTGCGTGTGCATCAAGGTTTCCATGGAAATGTTATTGGTACCTTTGACAAAAGCGGCAATGTCGGCAGGGTTGTCGGGATCGCACAAGCGTGACTCCTGGATTTTGACGCCATCGATTTCTTGCGCATCACGCCACGAAGCCGGATTGAAATCGACACAAACCTCCTCGACTGCACCCAATGGAATTTTTGCTGAAGCAGGTAAATCAACAGCCGCCTGACTAAAAGCGGAACATAGTAACAACGGGCTACTTATGAATAGTGTGTTAAGCAACTTTTTACGCATAACATGACCTCGGAATACTGTGTGTTTCAATTTACTTGACAACCTATGCGAAGATTTTTTGCTGAGCCAGTGTTTGAATTGCCGGCATGAAATTCTTCTGGTTGTTAGTAAAAAATCCCTGTATCTGATATGCGACACAGGGAGGACGATAAACGTCACCCCTTTAAATGATTGACGGTACGTATTTTACTGGCGAGAAAGAAAGCGGAACAGATTTAGAAATGTATTAATTTATTAGGCACAGATTGCGATTTGGACGATCTGTTCTGCTTAATGAACCGGATAACTGTTATGGATAATTAGTTATATCGTTCCCACGCTCCGGCGTGGGAATGCAGACTCAGATGCTCCAGTGTCGGCTTCATCCGAGTGCCGTACGGATTATGAAGCCCGGTTTAGCGGGTTCGGATATGATTTGTTTAAGGCTGTGGTTTAGTGGAACGGGACGCTGGAGCATCCCGAACTGCGTTCCCACGCCGGAGCGCTCGTCTTTATACACATCTCGAAGTAGGCCGGAATAAGGCCATCCAAGCGCGTAGCGCGAGGTGGCGTTTCCGGCATTCCGAGGCTCCGAAATGCCGGAAACGCCACCCTGGCTGTCGCCGGGCGGGCTTATTCCGGCCTACGTCCCGTCTTGAACAGACTTGTGTATAAAGATGAGCGCCGGAGCGTGGGAACGATATAGGATAGGGTTGGAGCGAGCAGGAGCGATACAATATAAAAAAATTAAACCATTAAGCGATACAGTTGTGCTAAATTTGCCGGACAGACAACCCGCAGAGATCCAAAACCAATGAAACATCTTTATGAAACCGTAGCAGAGAATATTCTCGCCCATATCGAACAAGGCGTTTACCGTTCAGGCGAACGCTTGCCGGGCATTCGCCGTTTAAGCCGACAATTGAACGTAAGCGTATCGACCGCGCTTGAAGCCTATCGGCTGCTGGAGGATCAGGGACGAATCCAGGCCCGTGCGCGATCCGGCTACTACGTCAGCACCGTGCGCCGACTGCCGATCACCGAACCCGATATTTCCGAACCGTCAACGACGCCTTCCCGAGTGACGGGCCAGTCCCTGACACGGCAGATTCTGCTGGCTGCGAGAGATCCTTACCAGATCAACCTGGGATCTTCGGTACCTTCCCCTGCATTTTTACCGACGCGGGTTCTGCAACAAGCCACCCAAAAAGTCGCGCGCCTGTTTGAAAAACGCTGTTTCGACACCGACGAACTGCTCGGCAATCAGGAACTTCGCCGCCAGATTGCAAAACGCATGGTCGAGCTGAATTGCGACGTCAGCCCCGAGGACATCGTTATAACGCATGGCGCCAGGGACGCGGTCCGGCTCGCATTGCTGGCGGTTTGTAAGCCGGGCGATGTGATCGCTATCGAATCGCCGACCTTTTACGGCTTGTTGCAGGTCATCGAATCCTGCGGCATGGAAGCGCTGGAAATCCCGACCCATCCGCGTGAGGGCGTTTCTATCGAAGCGCTGCAACTGGCTATCGAACAATGGCCGATCAAAGCCTGCCTGTTGATTTCCAATTACAACAACCCGCTCGGCTCCTGCATGTCGGACGAGCGCAAGCAAGCTATTGTCGCGCTGTTGGAAAAAAGTCAGATTCCGCTGATCGAGGATGATGTCTATGGCGATTTGGGTTTCGGAGTAAAGCGGCCTTCGGTCGCCAAGGCCTGGAGCCAACAGGGCGAGGTGCTGTATTGCTCGTCTTTCGCAAAGACCTTGTCGCCAGGCTTGCGCGTCGGCTGGCTGGTTCCCGGCCGACATATGAAAAAAGTGGAAAACCTGAAATACATGCTGCATCAGGCCACGCCGACGCTGAATCAACTGATCGTCGCCCATTTGCTGGAACAGGGTGGTTATGACCGTTACCTGCGCCAGGTCCGGCAGGAATATGCCCAAAGCGTGACTCGCATGGTCAAGGCCGTGAGCCGGTCTTTTCCCGAAGGCACCAAAGTGACCCAGCCGGAAGGCGGTTTCGCGTTGTGGGTTGAATTGCCGGAACATGTCGATGCGATGGAATTGCATCGGCAAGCGAGTTTGGAAGGCATCATTATTGCGCCGGGGCCGCTGTTTTCCGCTACGCAAAAGAAATACGGCAACTTCATCCGGCTCAGTTGCGCCGTGCCCTGGAATGACCGCTTGGAACGGGCGCTAAAAAAACTGGGGGATATGGCCGGCGATTTAATGGCGGAATAAAGCAATTACGGGTAACGAAAAGAGGGTACTCAAGCTATCGAACTGATAGGGGCATCCCTTACTCGGCGTGGTAACCGAGTCAGGGATGCTCAAGCGTCCCGAATCCCGTACGCCCGCCGTTATACGCAAGTCTCTATTCCGGCAGTCCTGGATCTGGCGTTCGGCAGACCTTCCAGGTTTTAAAAACCTGGAAGGTCTAGATACTAGGAGGCTGTCCGAGAATAGAAACGAAAAATTATTCAGCCCAAATACCATT
>DAINRH010000092.1:0-15094 GCA_036741905.1 Methylobacter sp.
CCTTGGCAAGGTTGTGCTCTACCACTGAGCTATTCCCGCGCTTCAATTTATTTGGCCATTATAAGCTCTTTTTTAATCTTGTCAACTTTTTATTGGACATCAATTGCTAAAACCCAACCCGCGCTACCTTTGCATTCTCCATCCTCAACTTGGACTTTAACAAATGCATTTTTCTTTCCTGCAAAATCTTGGAAATCTACGATAGTTACCGCGGCTCCCTGAGCTATACGTCTACAAGATTCAACTTTGCCTTTTTCTACATCTTCACTATCATCAAATGCCGCTATAGCACCAGGCACGGCAAGCAATTGAATAGGCGATTCAATTTCGTAAGTATTGGGATTTTTTAAAACATAGCGCTGTCCGGCAACAAGATTTTTGGCTGAAGGTCCGGAAACAACGCCAGAATCACCGCCACTCACCATAATGATAATCAGCAGTAAAACTACGCCCCCAATAGCACCGAAAAATACTTTTGGATTTTTTTCTTTTAAGCTCATCATTGATGAAATCAACTGGCCCGCTGTTTCTTTTGCCGCATCTACCGTTTTTTTAGCGTTTTCTTCATTACTCATTTCGTATCCTCACAATTTTAATTTTTTATTATTCTCAGGTTCTTGCTCGAAGGCATATTACCTGATTGCCTCGATAACTCATATACAGAAAACAATCCTTCTACGAGTTAGCCCCTTGAGTTTTATTTGGATGTCCACTTTAAAAAGCCGACACTTCATCACCAATAATCAACTTGACATGCCAACTTACCACGATAAAAAAACTTTTCAAGTGCTATATGTATATAGCACTATATTTCAATAACATGCGTTATTTAAATGAAATCGTAACCTTTTTTAGCCTGCGCCGTTATCGGCTTGCTTTTTTCGGCTACCCGTCGACATTCAAACTGCCAGTACCCTAATCCGACATTTTTCCTGTTACTCAATACAACAGGAAAATCTTCGTTATTCATAAACATTCGAATAACGTCGTCATCTTTCAGCATAAAACTATCAGTAATGATGTAGTTCTTTTCATACTCCAATTCTTTCGCACTATAAAAAAGGCCTTTTTGCGGACTATCTTTACCCGACTCATCTAATTGAACATAGGTGACGGCAATGGATTGATGGGCCAATAACTGCATACCGAAATTTATTCTGCCGCTTTGCTTATCGACAATGACTTTGTTGACAATCCCTAATGAGCGCTTGTGCTCAGGACCGTCTGTTTTTCTAAAACTGACCAAGCTCCCCACCGACAGGACGCCCGTTTTTTTAAATACGCCGGACAATAGCCGGTCGGATGCCGATTGAACGAGAAATTCCGGATCTTTTTCGCTGACCGATTCCAACGCATTTTGCAGTTCATGGGTCGATTCCAAACCTACGGCAATATAGCGATCCGTTCTATCGCTAAAAAAAGGCACGCCCTGCAGATCAACCCCTAACCATCGTTGCTCAAGATAATCGAGTAATTCCGCAGCGGGTTTTCCGATGTCATTTTTCAACACATGCATCGAACTAAACCTTGCCTCCGCAGCATTAATCAATTTTTCTTTCTGCTTGAGAGCCTTGAACAATTTACTAAAATCCAGATACAACATCGCTGAATCGTTTTTAGCGCTTGTTTCAAACTGGTAATGCGGCGCTTTGTCTTCGTCTGTCAAGACAATGCACTGTATTGACTGATCCTTCACCGGCTCTTTTTTTAGCCCGACCAAGGAACCTATCGTTTCTATAAAGTCATAAACCAACAACAGTTCTTTTTGCATCAAGCCGGTCGGATCGGCAAGACTGAGCAAAAGAATTTGTCGATAGCACTCTTCAGGACTACTGGCCTTATTGGACTGAGTTATATCATTGGCGACTTTGGTGGTGCTGTTTTTTATTGCCACACTCAGATTGTAAAGTGAGTGTAAATCTATCCAGACCCAATCAGGAATCGGCATCCCCATAATAAAATGACTGACGACAATACTGCTCAACCCTTTAATGCAGCGCTGGATCGCTAATGCCGCATTCCTACCTTGAAACCAGCCGACATCGCGCTTGGTTAGCTCCTTAAGCACTATCCAATAACCGATAGTGGCTTCCTTTTCGATTGAGATCAATACGGTCAAAATTTTCTTATCATTCTCTTCTTTTGGGAAACCCGCTTTAATCAGTCTTGATCGTAGATAGTCTTCAATGACATGCACACTTGGGCTTAAGCGCTCCAGCGCATCCAGCCTTAACTGGGTACTCATTTCAACGGTATTGAAATCGATAAGAAAATCGTGAAGCAGGCGGGTAGCTAAGCCGGGATTAGCCGTAGGCAATTCAGTCACCCAATGTTGCAGCGCCTTTGCTTCAAATTCTTTAAGACGTTGGGGATTGTTTTGCTGTGTTGGAATAACCAGAAAAAAAGAGTTCTTCACATATTCACCGAATGTATTTTAATGCCTTACATCGCCTAGAGGGACAGATATTTACTCCTGCAATATCTGTATTCACCACATCCATGCGGATTATGCAGCTAAGGGGCGAAAGCTTTATCTAACAAACACTTGCCCTTGCATGGTTCGTCAATAACGCAAGTTATTGTTTGAGCTATCAAGCCCCGCCTTTTCTCATCATCATCCCTTTTGATGGGTTATAGCCAATAATTGCCGCCGTCATAAATACGATAAAAGCGGCCAGAGTATAAATAAATGCCTGTTGATTAAACTGGCCGTACAGAGCAAAGCGGATCAATTCAACTGCCTGGGAGAAGGGATTATATTGGGCCAGATTATAAAGCAGCGCACTGGACTCTTTGATTTTCCATAAAGGATACAGTGCGGTTGACATAAAAAACATCGGAAAAATCACAAAGTTCATCACACCGGCAAAATTTTCCAATTGCTTGATAAAAGACGACAACAATAAGCCCAGAGCGCCGAGCATTAATCCCGATAGCAACAGTGCCGGCAATATCCACAAATAGCCTTGCCACGGTGCTTGAATATCATAAAACCACGCAATCGCTAAAAAGACGTAGGCTTGCAAAACGGATACGCCGGTACCGGCCAATAACTTGCTGAGCAATAAAAACCAGCGCGGCAACGGGCAAACCATCAGTATGCGCATGCTGCCCATTTCCCGGTCGTAAACCATCGACAAGGAACTCTGCATGCCGTTAAACAGCTGAATCATGCCGATCAGGCCGGGCGTAATATAAACCTCGTAAAGAATATAAGTCTCGTAAGGCGGCGTGATTGCAAGCCCTAATGCCGCCCTGAATCCGGCCGCAAAAACGAACAACCAGACCAAAGGCCTGACCAGCGCGGAAATAAACCGTTCGCGCTGGGTGACAAAACGCCATAATTCACGCCAGATGATGCCCCACATGGCACGCCAATAATGAAGCAACTTCATCCTTGCTCTCCTTGGGTCAACGTATAAAAAGCATCTTTAATTGTCGGAGTGCGGGTTATTTTAAGCACATCATCAACCGGCCCATTGGCTTTAACCTGCCCTTTATGTAGCACGATTAAATGATCGTCCGGATAAATTTCGTCAATCAAATGGCTCGCCCATAACACCGCCAACTTTTCCTCGACGGCTAAGCGATGCACATAGTCGACGATGGACAGCCGACTGGGCACATCCAAACCGACGGTAGGCTCGTCCAGCAGCAGCACCGACGGCTTATGCAATAATGCCCTGGCAATCTCTACGCGCCGCCTGTGTCCGCCATTGAGCTGACGCACTTTCTCAAAGCGCCGGTCATACATAGCTAAGCGCTCCAGCTCTTGCTGAATTCTTTGCTCGGCCTGTTTCCGGCCCATGCCATGCAAGGAAGTGTGATAGCGCAAATTTTGCATCACCGACAAATCCATATCCAGCGTGGTTTGCTGAAAAACCACACCCAGTTTTGCCAACGCCGGCAGCGTTTGCCGCTTAATATCGAAACCGCACAACTCGATACGCCCGTCGCGGGTGTCGTACAACCGGGTAATCAGGGAAAACAAAGTGCTCTTTCCTGCGCCGTTAGGGCCCAACAAAACCGTGCATTCTCCCGGCTGAATCTTAAAATTGACGTGGGACAGTGCTTTTTTGCCGCCATAGGAAAAACTCAAATCTTCGACGGATAACGCTATAGACGAGTTCATGGTTTTACTGCGACTCCCCAAGGGTAAGTACCCACGCCGATCGATTTGGTCACCGTTTGAGTTTCAAGATCAATTAGCGAAATATCGTTACTGGTGCCGTTAGTGGTATACAGCCGTTTTTGATCCGGTGAAAACGCCAGGTTCCAAACCCGTTGACCAACCAACAGGTATTTTTCCACTTCAAAGGTCTGGGCATTAATTACCGCGACCCGGTTTGCAGGCCCCAAGGCCACATAGCCGCGCTTTCTGTCCTTATCGATAACCACGCCGACCGGTTGGATTTTATCGGCAGTCACGCCTTGCACATCAAATTTGATCGTTTTGATGATCTGTTTGGTTTTAACATCCAGAATCATCAAGGTGCCGGCCATTTCCGAAGTGACCCACAATTGTTGGCTGTCGGCAGTAAAGCCCAATGCGCGGGGCCGCGGGTCAACCAGGGTGTTTTCGACGATAGCATTGGTTTTGGTATCGATCCAATGCACCATATTGGTCGTTTCGGAAGCACTGGCCACCCAGAGATTATCAGGACTTACGGTGATACCTTCCGGCTCCACACCCACCTTAATCTGCTTGACGGCTTTTTTATGGCTGATGTCGATGACGGTGACCTGGCTGTCATCTTCATTGGACACATAGAGCCGGTCGCCCGCAGGATTTAACGCGAAGGTCTCAGGATCTTCGCCGGACGGCAATTTTCCCGTTTCTTTGAGCGTCTCGGCATCAATAATCTTGATGGTATTTTCATCGCTGGTTGCCACGTACAAAAACTTATTATCGGGGCTGATCGCGATGCCTCTGGGGCGCAGACCGATTTCTACTGTTTTGATTAACTTGCCGGAAATCGGATCTACAACCGCAAGCGCATTATCTTTTTCAAGCGTAACGAACACCGTTTCAGCCTGCACTACACCTGTCAATGCCGCTGTCAAAAACAGCCCTAAAACATTTTTCTTCATCATTTACTCCATTTACAGCTTGATTCGGGTTGATCATAACCCAAGGTATCGAGTTCGGTTTTGGGATGCAAAAAGCCTTCAATCGGCGCGACAGCAACCAACGATCTGGGCGCCGCCAGCAACACCGGCTGCCGCAACTGTCCATCCCAGGACCGGAACGACAACGGGTTGCCTTTATAACCCTGCAGCGCAAATGCATCGCTCAACACATAATCCTTAAGCCGGTTTACGTCATTGGATTTGGTGCGAGTAGCCGCCTCGCCGATGGCCCTAACCGCCAGATAAGCAGCATAATCCTGTTCCTCCATCCAGCGCCCCGCTTGATCTTTAAAGCGATTTTGAATCTGCACTGCCCCCCATTGCTCATGAGTGCGATGCCATGACGTAGCAACCAATCCCTGAGTACCGATCACCGGCCTTGCATTCCAGGTTCGATAGTCCAGATATTCGCCAAACAGGCCTTGCTCATCGGCAACAACCAACACGTCATAATCGTCAACCTGAGTGAATACCGCCACATCCGATTGCGCCGTTCGCCGCGCATCGTAGGTGTGTTCCCAGGTTTTTTCCTCGACTATTTTCATGCCGAAGCGTTTAGCCGCCCGCCTTAAAGCATCGGCAAACAAGCGATCTTCTTCGGTAGCGCCGATGACTAAAAACCACTTGTTCCAGCGTTTTTTCATCATGTATTGCGCCAGCGCATCGGCACGCATCGCCCTGTTAGGCAAAATATGCAACACGTTACTGCGGCATTGCTCATTGCGTAATGCATCATCGACTGTCGCCACATCAAACAGCAGCTTCTGCTTTGCCGCGGGTAAATCGGCGATTTTGTTGATAAGCTCGGCAGGCAAATTAACAACGACATACGAATATTGATCGCCCACATCCTTATTAAAGGTATCGGCAACATCGCCATCCAGCGGCACGATGAATTTTTTCAGTACAAACTGCTGCCCGGTAAACTGCCCGGTCGTATTATTATCGTCAATCGCAAGTTCTGCTCCCAGAACGCCCTTGTTCGGAATAAAAGCATCCAGGTTAGACAACGGCGGGGGGATTTTTTGATCTTGCCTTAAATAAGCGATATTAATCGATTGCTTAGCTTCGGCATAAACAAGGTTAATGCTAAGCAAGTGAATAATAAATAGAATTTGAATAGTTATCCGGAGAAACAAGTTAATTGATCGCATCATTTCCTAACAATAATAAATCGTGCAGTTGCTAATTTTAACGGATTCATTAACTTTGTTTTGTTTTTCGACAAAACCCGTTAAAATTAACGGAGTAAATTTTCAAGAATTTTACTCTACCGCCAACACATCTGTTTGTAAAATAAGTCTATTTAGCATTGAGCGAATGCATTTTATTGAGCTAATCCTCTAGACGGTAAATAGGATATTGACTTCGCTCATCAAAGAGTTCAGCATCAATAAAAATAATCCTGATTGCATGGTTACATTTTAAAATCAGGGTAGAACCAGCGCCGTTTTTTACGGCTTTCATTTACCACTAAAGGGAGATAGAAATGGACACAACCTCTATACAAAAACGACCCGATACATTCATTAGCAAGGCCTCATCTCAACGGACGAAAAGCTCTGAAAATAATGAATCCACTATCGAAACCCAGTCGGATAACGATCGGGACGACAGCTTACAAGTCCCTAAGGAAACGATAAAACTTTCCAATACATCATTAAAGCTGTCTACATCATCACCGGTAAAAAGCAGCGACCAAGCTGTCTCGATAAAAAATAAAGATCAAGCCCAACAAGCGCTCAGCCACCTTATCGCTGATTTTCAAAGCAATCCATTCCAAGCATTAGGAGCTCACGGAAAAATATTCGACAGTGCGGTAAAATCATTGCTAGGTTAAATACTATCGTCAATGACACACCTTATATTAAGCGGAATAGCCATCTATCCCGTAAAGTCATTAGCAGGCATTAGCGCAAATAGCTGGCCTGTCACTGAAAAAGGCTTTCAGTACGACAGAAAATGGATGATTATCGACAACGACCGGCAATTCCTCAGCCAGCGGAAATTGCCGAAAATGGCTTTAATTAAAACCGCACTGACCGATAAAACCCTGATCCTGTCCGCGCCGGATATGGAAGACCTCCCTCTGCCCCTTGCGCCTGTTGACGGGTACATCATTAACAGCACCATCTGGCATGACCAATGCGGCGCCCGTAGTGTTTCAGCGGAAGCCGACCAATGGCTCAGCGATTTTTTAAAACAGGATTGCCGACTGGTTTACCAGCCCGATGAAGTCATTCGCCCGGTTGATCCCAATTATGCCAAGCCTACCGATAAGGTAGCATTTTCTGACGGATTTCCTTTCCTGCTCATTTCAGAAAACTCGCTGACTGCATTAAATCATGAAATGCAGCTGAACTTACCCATGACTCGTTTCAGACCCAACCTGGTCATTTCCGGCTGCCCCGCCTATGCAGAAGACAGCTGGCGCGAAATCATCATTGGCGCTATAGACTTTAGGCTCCCCAAACCCTGTTCCCGGTGTTCCGTCCCGAGCATCGACCCTGAAACCGCGCAAATAGGCAAAGAACCGCTCACTACGCTCAATCGTACCCGGAAATGGCACAATAAAGTCTATTTCGGACAAAATGCCCTGCACAATCAATGCGGTCAATTGACTGTCGGCGATGCCATACATATCAAATCGACCGGCGCAAAACAACCGCCACTCTAGCCTGCTTGGGCGAGCCGTTCCATCGGCTTTCATTTAAAACCAACTTCTCCATGCATAAAGCCCTCTTGCTGATTGTCATTCCGCTATTGTCTTACGGCTTTTGGCTAAGCGATGCCTTTAAAGGCATCGCGGCGGGCGTCTCGATTTTCCTGTTCGGCATGCTATCGCTGGAGCAAGGATTTAAAGCCTTTACCGGAGGCGTTCTTGAACGGATTCTACAAAAGACCACAGATACAGCCTGGAAAAGTTTCGGCTTTGGTTTTCTGTCGGCTGCCTTGATGCAGTCCAGCGGCTTGGTCTCAGTCATCACCATTTCATTCCTGAGCGCGGGCTTGCTTGATTTGGTCGCCGGTATCGGCATTATTTTCGGTTCCAATCTGGGTACGACCACCGGTGCGTGGCTCATTGCAGGTCTGGGACTGAAAGTCAATATTGCCACCTACGCCATGCCGCTGCTGGTTTTCGGCGTTTTATGCGTATTTCAAAGCGGCAAACAATTAAAAGGCATCGGCTATATCCTGACCGGCCTGGGCTTTTTACTGCTCGGCATACACTACATGAAAGAAAGCTTTGAAGCCTTCGAAAACACCATAAATCTGGCCGAATACGCCATGCCCGGCGTCAAAGGGTTACTGGTCTACACCGCCATAGGGATCATCGCCACCATTATCATGCAATCCAGCCACGCTACAATGCTGTTAACCATTACCGCGGTTTCCGTACATCAAATCACCTATGACAATGCCCTGGCGCTGGTAATAGGGGCCAATATCGGCACCACCGTCACCGCGATCATCGCTTCTTTCGGCGCCAATATCCAGGGTAAACGCCTGGCCGGCTCACACCTGTTCATTAACCTGTTTACCGGCATCTTTGTGCTGCTTTTTATTAAACAATTCGGCATCGCCGTCGACATCATCAGCGCAAATTTGGGAATTGCCGTCTCGGACAATGCCATGAAACTGGCAACCTTTCATAGCCTGTTTAATCTCGCCGGTATCGTTCTATTTTTTCCTTTTATTAATCAACAAATTATATTATTAGAAAGAATATTCATCGAAAAACGCCCGGCTATTTTTAAACCGAAATATTTAGACTCATCGGCCATGGATTTCCCTGAAACAGTCGTTGAATCGGTCAGACTGGAAAGCATTCATTTATATGAAAATGCCATCCATATTATTTTGCGCACGTTTGGCTTACGTAAACCCGATCTCCAAAAAAACGACTCGCTCAAGCAACTCATAGAACGAAACAATCATCCCATTGAATACGACATTGATGCCAGCTATGAGAAGCAAATAAAAGGCATCTACAGCGCCATTATCGCCTTCATCAGCCGAGCCGGATTTACTTGGGAAATGACCCAGTCTTCGAAACTTTCCTGGCTACGAGAAGCCAATAAGCACATTGTTGAAGCCATTAAAGACACCAAGCACTTGCAAAAAAACTGGACCCGCTTCAGAGCCTCAAACAATCAAACCTCAATAAATGAGTACAACAAAATTGCTTACCAAATAGTCCTTCATATCCAGCAGATTGACAATTTCAGGCATGAAATTGAAAGCAATGAATTACCGTTATTATCGTTAGATACATTAAAAGCAACCATTAAAAATGACGACATGCACATGAATCGCGCTATTGAGACCCTGATTAGAGAACAAAAAATAACGCCTGAAACCGGTTCTTCCCTGATCAATGACGCCGCCTATATGCGCAACATTAAAAAAAATCTGCTGAAAGCCGCCGAAACGCTGTTTTTACACACCAATACCGGCTCCGCTAAAGCTGAGCAACAATTAACCCTGAATGAAACTGAAATTAACGATGTTGTTCAAACAGTCGACAACCAATAGCGTCATCGATACACCCGTTAACGACCTCCCTACCCTGCCGTGACAGTCATGAAAATAGAAAAGTTACTTCACAAATTACAGGCACTCTTTAACACCGACAAACACAAAAAAAGGCAACACATTGAGGAATTAAGAAAAATCCTACTTAAGCTCAAGAAAAAAGAGAGGAGAATTACCCGCGCCCTGCAACAGATTGACGACGATAATTTAAGCAAACATTATCAAACTGAACTGGAAATTATCAGGGTACAGCGTAAAAAAGGCATTGAAATTTTGCAGCAACTGAAAGAACGTAAAAAAATATAGACACCGGCCATCCAGGCGCTCGCCGATGAGACTACAAGCCCATCATCAAACTGCTTCCATGCTTTTTCAGCCAATGCCTTCGGCTTTGATAATCCGGCAAATGTTCAGCGACCAACGCCCAAAAATGGGCGGAGTGGTTCCTGACCTTGATATGACAAAGTTCGTGTACCACCACGTATTCCAGAACTTCGGGCGGGGCTATGATTAACAGCCAATTGATGTTGATGTCGTTATGAATGCCGCAGCTGCCCCATCGGCTTTTTTGGGTTTTGATTTTAATAGTCTGGGGAAATAACTGTTTTTTTTCCGCATGCCGCTTTACCAGCCGTTCTACCTGGTTTTTCGATTCCTTTTTCATCCAACGTATTAACGCTTCTTTTATCTCCGCACTATGATCCTTAATCATCAATGCATCGGGGACGTGAGCAACAAATTCCTGACAGAATTCTATTTTTATCCTTTTTAATTTGGTCGGCCTTACCGCCAATTTATACGATGCGCCCTGATAAGGAATTTCAGCGCCATGTCCGTAAACAGCCGGGGCCAATTTATTATGCAGCCGGCTTTTGGCGGCAATTTTAGCTAACGCCTGGATTATCCACTGCTGCTTGTCCTGAACGAACTGATGAATTTTATGTTCGGCGACTTTCATTGGCGCAACCACTTCGACTTTACCGGGCGTTACGATAATTCGCGTCTGCGTGGCGCGCTGACTGCGCCGAATCTGGTAGGAAAATGCTTGATTAGAAATGACGGCTCTCTATATTACTGGGAGTAAAGACTCATGCACTTTGACATAAATCGACATTGAACATTAGGTTAACGTAGCGTAGGGTGCGTCCCACTCATCTAACGCCTTTTGTTTAAATCGATTCACAAACCTATTCATCTTGATTAATCATATGGGTTGCCAGTTGCTGCAAGGCTTGGCTTAGATTTTCCCTGAAATTCGCGGCCATGCTCACTTCATCCAATGCTTTGGTCATGCACAACATCCACTGATCCCTTGCTGCCGTATCTATCGCAAAGGGGAAATGTCGCTGGCGCAACCTTGGATGCCCGTATTCCTGAACGAACAAATCGGGACCGCCCAGCCAGCCGGACAAAAACTTGAATAACTTATCATGCGCCGCCGACAAATCCGCCGCATGCATGGCCCTAATTCCGGCAGCTTCCGGCAGGGTGTCCATGTAAAAATAAAACCGCTCAACCAGACTGAGTATTGCCCTCTCTTCGCCTATGTGATCGTACGGTGTTAATGATCTGCTTTCTGTCATAACCCGGTGCCCTGAACAATCATTCTTTCAATAATCCGCTATTCTACTAAATATTCTTACCAAGACCGCCAAACTCTTGTAAGATTAAACAGTCCATCTTTTTCGTTAACCATTTATTTTAAGGAATCTAAATAAAATGAGACTAAATACCGCTATTCCACGTTCGGAAGCCAGTATTCTGGCAACCAATAAAGTGCTGAGAAATACCTATTTGTTATTGTCGATGACATTGATTTTCAGCGCGATGACCGCAGGCGCCGCCATGACGCTGAACCTGCCGCATTTCAGTCCTATCATTACCTTGGTTGGTTATTTCGGCTTGCTGTTCTTAACCACAAAATTCAGCAACAGCGGCCTGGGCCTGGTTTTTGTTTTTGCATTGACCGGTTTTATGGGACTCACTCTCGGCCCTATTTTAACGATGTATATTAAAGCCTTCAGCAATGGGCACGAACTGATCATGACCGCATTAGGCGGCACCGGCGTTATATTCCTGGGCCTTTCCGGCTATGCCTTAACAACGCGCAAAGATTTCAGTTTTATGGGCGGCTTCCTGATGGTTGGCGTGCTGGTTGCCTTTTTGGCCGGTCTTGGCGCGATGTTTTTCACTATCCCGGCTTTATCGCTGGCTGTCTCGGCCATGTTTATTCTGCTGATGTCCGGCATGATCCTATTCCAAACCAGTGAAATAATTCACGGCGGCGAGACCAACTACATTTTGGCGACAGTGTCTTTATACGTATCAATCTACAATCTGTTCCTGAGCTTGTTACAATTACTGGGCGTATTCAGCGGCGAAGACTAAATAATTTTTTACGATCGATCTAAATAAAAAAGCCCGGCTTACCCTGTAAGCCGGGCTTTTTTATTACCCTTTTACAACGACGTTTTAGATCCATGCAAACGAATCAATAAAGCGGCCTCATCATGGCTTAACCCTGAGTTTTGCATTAATTCATTAACACTAGCCCCGCTTCTTACTTTTCGGATGTCTCCGCTGTACGGGTGAGAAGATTGGTCATTTTGCTCGACTTCGGCAATCTTTGCCGCCAGATCATCGATCTGCCCGTCGGTAACGGCTATTCGACTGTCCACTATCGCTATTCGGCTATCGACTGTCAAAGCGGCCGAACACAAACCGGCAATATCATTACTGTTGCCGTGAACAATATCATTAAGAACCTGATAATCGCGCTTAAGTTTCAATTGAGCGCGCACCAGCCAAAAAAGCACCGCGAGCATAACAACAATGGTTACCCCCTCAATGATAAGGGCGACTGTCAAAGGATTATTCATTAAACAATTTCATCAATATGTTGAATGGGTTCAGCATCATGTTCTTTTACGTCTTGTTTTTTTCTACGCGGTTGTTTCTCAGGGCGATGATCGTCCCGGTCAATTTTTTTGGGTTTTACGATAGGAAAAGAGGGTGATACAGGTTGTATGTCTGACATACCGACCTCCTATAATTGATATTGGCGCAAATAATGATTTCATTTTTAATGGTAACAGTCATTTTACGCTATTGTTAATTAAATCAGTATTAGGGTTGACCAACAGCCGTCGCTGTCGGCGGCAGATTCAGTAATTTGGCGCGTTCCGCATCGTTAGCCCCATAACGCGCAAAAGCCTGCGACATTAATACTAGAACCACTCGCCTGTTCTTAAATCGCCCCGACTCTATCTTGTTGTCGCCAATAGGGTGAAATTCTCCATAACCAATTGCCGACAAGCGAGGCGGATCAATTCCCTCCTTAACAAACTCGTGTACGACGCTGGTTGCCCTGGCGGATGACAAATCCCAATTGGACCTGAATTTTATATTATCGATAGGAATATTATCGGTGTGCCCTTCAATATTGATCATATTAGGTAATGGATTAACCACTTCGACAATCTTTTTCAACACCGGTATCGCTTTTTTGGATAATGCCGCCTCGCCACTCAAGAACAGCATTTCGCTATTCATTTCCAGCTCTATCCAATAGTCGTTTTTCTTAACTGAAACCAGATTATCTTTGATAAAAGGCGCCAAAACCTGTTCGAATTGACCTGATACTTCGCTCAACTGCTTTCTTTCTTTTAATATTTCCTCACTCAGCTCGCATCTTTCTTCCACTTCCATCGTCGCTGGATTTTCTAGTGGGATCGGCTGAATAGTCGTCGGCAATGTACCTATCGAAATCGGAACAATCTCATTGCCCTGTTGCTCTTTACTTGAAAACGCTTCATCTAATGAATCGGACAGGGTTTTGTACTTTCCTTCATTGACCGACGAAATTGAATACATGACCACAAAAAAGGCAAATAACAAGGTTATGAAATCTGCGTAAGATACCATCCACCGATCATGATTATTGGCATCTGCTAGAGGTCTTTTCCTGCGCCTTGCCATAGCCTAGTCTTTATAGGAGTCATGCAAATAGCCGCCCAATTTCAGCTTGATATTTCTTGGGTTTTCGCCTTCTGCAATAGAGATAATACCCTCAACCAACATTTCCCTGGCTTGGGTCAAGGCAAGCACACGGGCTTTTAATTTATTGGCAACCGGTAAAAAAACCAGGTTGGCGGAACCTACGCCATAGATTGTCGCAACAAAAGCCGTCGCTATACCTTGCCCTAAAAGTTCCGGATTGGTCAGATTCTGCATGACATGGATTAAGCCCATCACTGCGCCGAGTATGCCGATAGTCGGTGCATAACCGCCCATCGCCTCATACAATCCAGCCGCCTGTAAACCCATACTTTCCTTGGCATCCATGTCCATTTCCAATATGTCGCGTATCGCATCAGGATCATTCCCGTCAACCAACAGCTGCAAACCTTTTTTTATAAACGGATCTTCTTCATTGGGCAGCGCATCTTCAAGCCCCAACAATCCTTCCTTCCGCGCCAGCAAACTCCAGTAAATAACTTTATCGATTTGCTCTGAAAGATTCATTTCTTTTGCTATGAGCACCCACGAAAACATTTTCATGCTTCTGACAAACACAGCCGGTGGGAATTGCAAAAGCGTCGCCCCGAATGTCCCCCCGAATACAATAATCAGAGCAGGCACGTTGACCAATGAATTGATGTCGCCGCCGTCCAGGATGATGCCCAACAAAACCGCACCGACGCCGACAAAAACACCTGCGATGCTTAAAATGTCCATTTTTTAACGTTCAGATGGCTAATCTTTTGTCCAGTCCGACAGTCTTGAACGCAATCTCAACACGGCCTGAGTACTGATTTGGCTGACTCTGGATTCACTAATATTCAGCACTTCGCCGATTTCGCGCAAGTTAAGCTCTTCATCATAATAGAGCGAAATAACCAGACGCTCGCGTTCCGGCAAGCCCATGATGGCGTTTGCCAATGCCTTCTGAAACCCTTCACGACTTAAGCCGTCTACAGGTTCTTCTGTATAATTCAAAGCTTCATCCAGATAATGATCGCCATCTTGCGCCAATTCTTCGACGCTGAATATGCGGCAGCTGCTTGAATCCTGAAGAATGTGATTATATTCGTCAATGGATATGTCTAAATACTTAGCCACATCGGCGTCACTGGCCTCGCGCCCGGTTTTGTTTTCGATCGTGCGTATGGCGTCAGAAACCATGCGTGATTTTTTATGCACGGAACGCGGCGTCCAGTCACTACGTCTGACTTCATCCAGCATAGAACCTCGGATACGAATTCCGGCATAGGTATCGAAACTGGCGCCTTGAGAGGCATCGTAATTCCTGATGGCTTCCAGTAAGCCGAGCATCCCGGCCTGAATCAAATCGTCGACTTGAACGGAATCGGGCAATCTGCCCAATAAGTGGTAGGCAATGCGCTTAACTAGCGGTGCATGCTGCATG
>DAINRH010000093.1:0-970 GCA_036741905.1 Methylobacter sp.
GCCCAATGGAGCCCGGACTTTCCTCCATCTTATCTTGCGATAAAACAGCGACTGTCCAGCCAACTCTTTCAGCACCTAGTGTATCACAGATCTACATTAATGCGATAGGCAACAGCCACATTAACAAGCAAAAAACAGACCAGAAATATACTCCAGCCGATATTAACGGAACAACTAAGCCTTATTCGCTCTTTCCATGTCTAATGCGGCTTGATACAACAACTTCTTCCTGACCCCGGTAATCTCCACGGCCAGCGCAACTGCGGTCTTAATCGAACATTCGCCCATTAATAGTCTCAATATCTTCTGCTGTTCAGGCGTAATGATTTGCTCTGTTTTGTCGATGGCAGCGCCATCGACAATCACCACAAACTCACCTTTCCTCATATTGGCATCATCTTCAACCAACGTAAGCGCTTCGCCTAAGCTGGTTTTCACGATAGTTTCGTGCAACTTGGTCAATTCTCTGGCAATAACAATCTGCCGATCCAACGGCAATATCTCCGCCATATCCTTTAATGAAGCCAAAATTCGATGACTGGACTCATAAAATACCCAGGTTATCGGGCACATTAAGCGTTCGCTAAAAAACGCTTTTCGCGCCGACGAGGTTCTCGGCGAAAAGCCTTCAAATACAAACCGCGTAACCGGCAAACCCGCAGCGGACAATGCAGCAATCAACGCGCAGGCGCCCGGCACAGGCACAACATCAACCCCCGCATCCTTGACCATTTTCACCAGCGGCATACCCGGATCGCTTAACAGCGGCGTTCCCGCATCGGAAACCAGCGCAATAGACAAACCCTCGCGCAGCTTTTCCAGCAATCCGGCTGAAGCCTTATCTTCATTATGTTGATGCAACGAAATCAATTTATTGCTGATGCCGTAATGCTGTAGCAACATTTTTACATGCCGAGTGTCTTCCGCAGCAATCAAATCAACCTGTTTTAATATTTCAACCGCTCTGAAA
>DAINRH010000093.1:980-14955 GCA_036741905.1 Methylobacter sp.
CAACAACGTATAATTTGCCGCATTCACTTGACATTCGATACACTCACTTGAAAATCTCTAAAAAGATGCGACCAAAATATAAGCCGCCATTATTGTGCGCCCTGCTTCCCGGTCTATTGTTTTTTTCCGGTTGCGCAGCCACGAATACCGCAAATGCAGAAGGGGCAATACAGGAACAATTGCCGGACAGCAGCTTGCCTGAGCAAGAAGCGCTGATAACACATCCCCTAATAAGGAACGACCAGCCGAGTCAAATGGTTGAATTATACCAGCATCCCTCAACGCCATCGCCTCCGGAACAAAATCAGCAGCGCTTACAGTCCGTCGAATCATTAATCCAGGCCGGGGACGGCAAGTCCGCAAAACAGGCTGCCGACGCCATTAACCCTGCCGAACTGTCACCCGAACAGCACGCTCAGCTGCACCTTCTTTATGCCCAGATCCTACTCAGTTTCGGCGAGGCCGAACAAGCCATTGAAAGCTTGGCGCTAATTCAACCGCAACAGCTGAACCGGGACAATCAGGTTAAATACTTTCAATCGCAGGCCTTTGCCTACTCATTAACAGGCAACCTGCTGGACAGCGTCAAAGCCAGAATCGAACTACACCGGCTAATAACCGCTCCCGATGAACTTGAAAAAAATCAGGCATCCATTCTTGAAACATTGCGCCTGCTGCCTGATACCGCTTTACAAAGCAGCCAAACGGACACTTTAGCCGGCTGGATGTCTTTAACCATCGCTTTAAAAAATATCAACCAGCCCGATTTTAACGCTCAAATAAGCCAATGGCGGACAAACTTTCCGACACATCCTGCCGACTTAAGTTTCCTGTATCCCAATCAGGAAACAACGGAAAATTCATCCCAAACCAAATCAATCGCGCTCTTGTTGCCCGAATCGGGAACTTTTGCCCAGGCCGGCAAAGCCATCCGCGCAGGCTTTATGGCCGCTTACAACCATGCGGATAACTCAGCCAAAGCCACTCTTCGCTTTTACGACAGCGAACAATCGTCGCCGCAAACCTTATATGACCAAGCGGCCGCAGAAGGCGCCCAACTGATCATCGGCCCGCTGGCTAAAGAGCAAATCCAAAGCCTGGCCGAAACCGTTACCTTTAACATCCCCGTGCTGGCATTAAATCATATTCCGGGCCTGCAAAAAAACCGGCTCTACCAGTTCAGCCTCAGCCCGCTGGATGACGCCGATCAAATCACCCATAAAGCGCGGGAGGACGGCCATCAAAGAGCGCTGCTGCTTGTTCCCGAAAACGCGCCGGGTAAACGTACCGCCAACTATCTCGCAGAAGACTGGCAAAACCAGGGCGGCACTGTCCTGGAAACACAAACCTATAACCCCAAGGAAAGCGACTTTTCTGCGACTATTCAAAAGCTGCTCAACCTGGATGAAAGCGAACAACGTTACAATAAAATCCTTACGCTGGTACCGGGCGTAAAATATACGCCGAGAAGGCGGCAAGATGCCGATGCCGTATTGTTAAGCGCCTATAGCGCAGAAGCGCGTTCCATCAACCCCCAACTCCAATTTTATCAGGCGGGCGACATCCCCGTTTATGCAATACCTACCATTTACACCGGACAAGTCAACGCATCGCTGGATGCCGACCTCAATAAAATAACTTTTTGCGACACCCCTTGGTTATTCAATACAGCCTATCAGGGAGAACTCGGCATGGACGCGCTTAAAGAAACCTGGAAGCAATTTCCCAGCGCTTATTTCCGCCTGATTGCAATGGGCATCGATGCCTATAACCTGACGACACGATTGGATAACCTGGAGATTGCTCCCTATCCCGGCGCCACCGGAAATCTATCGTTGACCGCCGACCACCGCATCAAACGCAAACTGATCTGTGCCACGTTCATGGACGGACAACCTGAAATAAGCGGCTTTAGCGGCGAAAATACCGGCGCAATAGCCGAGCCAAAAACTCAGACCAACCATGCTGTTTACTAAGCTCAAGACCAAAGCGGCGCATTTACTTCGCGGCGAAAGCGCCGAAGAGCAAGCCCACAGCTTCCTGATCGATAAAGGACTCAAGCCGGTATGTCGGAACTTCCGCTGCAAACAAGGCGAACTCGATTTAATAATGACCGACAAGCTGACATTGGTTATTATCGAAGTCCGGTTCCGCAAAACCGATAAATACGGCAGCGCCGTTGAAAGCGTCACCCGCGCCAAACAATCCCGTATCATCGCAGCAACGCACATTTACCTGACATCCCACAAAACAGACAGCCCCATCCGCTTTGACGTGGTTGCCATTTCCGGCAATGGCAGCATCGACTGGATACAAAATGCCTTTTAAATCGCTACACCTTAGTAACCGGCGTATTTGGCATTCCGCGTTGCCGAAAATACGGCCATGAACGATCCGCAGCTTTAACCTGCCAACTTTAAAAAGTGTCGCAGGCTCAGTTGATAGTCTTTATAATCGTTCGCCATGAGCTTACAAAATCGCATAATCAACCACTTCACTAACAGCATCCAAACCCAGCAGGATACGATGAACAATCTCGGCGAACTGATCGAGTTTGCCTCGCAACGACTGGTCGCAACCCTGCTTAACGATAAAAAAATAATCACTTGCGGCAATGGCCGTTCGGCGGCCGTCGCCCAGTTGTTATCATCGGCAATGCTTAACCAATACGAACGCGATCGGCCTTCGTTACCCGCCATTGCCTTGACCACCGACACCGCCACCATCACCGCGATAGCCAACGACTATCATTTTGACGATATTTTCGCCAAGCAGCTCAGGGCCTTAGGGCAAAGCGGCGACATATTGATTGCTTATACCGACGGCAACAATTCGGCCAATATTGCCAAAACCATTAGCACAGCCCACGACAAAGACATCACCGTCATCGCGTTGACCGGCAATAACGGCGGCATGATCGCGCCGTTGCTTAATGAAACCGATATAGAAATTCGCGTACCATCAAACTCCGGCGCGCACATTCAGGAAGCACATACATTGATTACCCATTGCCTGTGCGACTTAATCGACCATCAATTATTTGGCGGCTGAATCATGAAAAAACTTTTATTGCTACTGCTGGTGCAGAGCTTTTTTACGACCGGCTGTTCGACGGTTGCGGCGGGCGGCGCGGAAATAACCGGCTTGTCATTATTAAACGACCGCCGCAGCCGCGATGCCATTTTAGCTGACGAGGCTATCGAAGATAATGCCGCCGCCAAGCTAAACGCCTATTACGACTTGCGCGACAAATGCCACTTTAATATCACCACCTACAACGGCGCGGTGCTGGTCACCGGCGAGACCCCCAAAGAAGAATTCCGCAGCCGGATTATCGACATCGTTCGCGTCATTCCCAACGTAAAAATGGTACATGACAAGCTGACTATCGCCCAGCCCAGCCCTTTTAATTTCCGCGCCAACGACACGCTGATTACCGGCAGGGTAAAAACAGCGCTGACTCAAATACCCGGATTCGATGCATCCTGGATAAAAGTCGTTACCGAAAAAAGCACGGTTTACCTGCTGGGGCTGGTGCATAAAAACGAAGGCGCTGCCGCCATCGACGCGGCCCGACATCAATCCGACGTAAATCAAATCATCACGGTTTTTGAATACATTGACTAATATTGCCCCCTTACCTGCCGGTTTCTTAAATCTGTTAGCTGAGTTTTTTGTTGCCGAAGACATTCTGACCGCCCCTGAAGACTGCTGGACCTACGGCTACGACAACAGCCGCCGCCATGCGCTACCTCAAGCCGTGGTATTCCCGACCACACATGAACAAGTCGTCGGCGTCGTTAATGCCTGCAACCGCTTCAACGTTGCGCTGACCGCCAGGGGACGCGGCACCGGCACCACCGGCGCGACCACTCCGCTTAAAGGCGGGCTGATTGTGTCATTGGAACGCATGAACAAACTGGTCGAATTTTCTCCCGATAACCGCTACATCATCGTGGAACCGGGCATGACCAACCAGCAGGTGCAGGACATCGCCAAAGAAAAAGGCTTTTTCTGGCCGCCCGATCCGACCAGTGCCGCCTTCTGTAGCATCGGCGGCAATCTGGCCTATAACTCCGCGGGACCCAGAGCGGTAAAATACGGCACACCCAGAGAGAATACCTTGGGGCTGCGCGCCGTCACCGGCGCGGGCAAGGAAATCCGCGTCGGCGTCCATACCAGCAAAGGCGTGGTCGGCTATGACCTGACACGGCTGATCCTCGGTTCGGAAGGAACGCTGGCGATTATTACCCAAGCCACCTTAAAACTGACGCCGCTGCCGGAAGCCACCAAAACGCTCAGGGCCATCTACAATTCGGTTTTCGATGCGGCCAAAGCGGTTTCCGCGATCATGTCGCAGCCGGTGATTCCCTGTGCGCTGGAATTTATCGACGGCAATGCGATCAACATGATTCGACAATATTCGGAATCCGATCTGCCCGAACATGCGGGCGCGATGTTAATGATCGAGGTCGACGGGCAGCTGGAAGGCCTGGATAAGGCAGCTGAAAAAGTGGCGGCTGCCGCAAAAAACGACGGATTGTTGGATATTAGACTGGCCCAGACCGAGGCGGAAGTCAAAGCGCTCTGGCAAACCCGAAAGGCGCTGTCTCCGGCGTTGCGCAAGGTGGCTCCGAAAAAAATCAATGAAGATGTGGTGGTTCCGGTTACCGAAATGCCTGCGTTGATAGCGGGATTGGGCGAGCTTTCAAAGAAATACGACCTGCCCATTATCAACTTCGGTCATGCAGGCAACGGTAATATCCATGTTAATTTATTGCTCGATCCTGATCAGCCTGAGCAAGGCAAAAAAGCCCACGCTTGCCTGGATGAGATCTTTTCCTTGGTGTTGGCGCTGAACGGCACCTTGTCCGGCGAGCATGGCGTGGGCTTGGAAAAAAGAGATTTTGTCGATCGGGAACTGGATGCGAATTCTCTGGAACTGATGCGGGACATCAAGCGCCAATTCGATCCGAACGGCATACTGAATCCCGATAAGATGTTTCCGCTGGTTTGATAGAAATTTTCACCACGAAGAGCACGAAGAAAAAACATAAACTTCGTGTCCTTCGTGCCTCGGCAATTGCTCCTGCATTGCTCTACCTCCTGCATAATTCACAGGGATGTGGTGAAGCAGATATTGCAGGAGCAAATATCTGTCCATGCAAGTCGTTCGTGGTGAATAAAAGACCTGAATACGCACAGCTTTATCCGTATAACTCGCTACTGCCGTCCATGTCGCCGGTCTGGCTGTACAGCAACGGCCGTCCCTGATTAAGCGTTGCCGCTGCAACCACGTTACAAACAGCGATTTTATGATCGCCCGCATCTGTGTAATGGCTGACCCGGCAATCAAAATAAGCCAAACTTTCGGATAAAACCGGCGCGCCGGTTTCGGCCGTCTGCCATTGAAATCCTGCCATTTTATCCGGAGCGGACCGGCCAAAATGCTCCGCTAGCGCATACTGATCCCGCCCCAGCACATTAACCGTGCAAACGCCGCTTTCCTTCATCAATTGATAAGAGTAATGCTCGGGATTAATGCTGATCGCCAGCAGTAAAGGCTCGAAAGACACCTGCATCACCCAGGCCGCCGTAAAGGCATTTTGCCGCTCGCCGACACCGACGCCGACCACATAAACACCGTGACTGATCTGTTTGACCAATGTCTCCGCATTTTCAATCATGCTAATGCACCAGCTTAATGCGCATCGATAAATCGACCGCCCTGACATGCTTGGTTAATGCGCCGATGGAAATATAATCGACGCCTGTTTCGGCAACTACCCTGATATTGTCCAGGTCGATATTGCCGGAAGCCTCAAGCTCTATGGCCCCGGCATTTAATTTTACCGCCGCGACCATATCTTCGAAGCTGAAATTGTCCAACATGATCCGGTCAGGCTTTGCGGCGACGGCCTCCAGAAACTCCTGCATGGTTTCAACCTCTACTTCCACCGGAACCGAGGTCAACTCACGCGCCGACCGGATTGCCTCTGCTATGGAACCTGCCGCTATAATATGGTTTTCCTTGATCAAAACCCCGTCATACAAACCGATCCGATGGTTATAACAACCGCCGCAAGCGACTGCATATTTTTGCGCATTTCGAAGACCCGGAATGGTTTTGCGGGTATCCAGCACTTTACAGCCCGTGCCGGCAACCGCATCGGCATATTGTCCGGCAACCGTTGCCGTTGCCGACAAGGTTTGCAACAGATTCAGCGCGGTGCGTTCGCCGGTCAGCAAACCTCTCGCCGCACCACTGAGCGTGCATAAAAGCGTATTTTTATCGACCGACTCGCCTTCAGCGACCAACCAGTTGATCTTAACGCTTGCATCCAGATGTTTAAATACCGCATCAAACCACGCCTGACCGCACAGCACCATGCCTTCACGAGTAATAACTTCAGCTTCTGCCATCATCGTTTCAGGAATGATAGCGGCGGTTATATCGCCGGAACCGACATCCTCTTCGAGGAAGGGTTTTATGTCTACCCTATTCAATTGTTCTGTCATAAGCTCATCAATTTTGAAAGTACTCGTTCGGTGATTTTTTTTTCACTACCTCTAACAATGGCAGCCTGCCCTGACCGCAGTTTTCCCGCCAACTCGGTCACTTGAGTTTCAACTATTTTTGCTCCGTTTTTTCCGACAAACAGCATATTCTCGGCATTTTTCCAAAGCAACTTGCCCCATTGCCGCCCTGATTCCGAAGTGAATGCAACCCAACTTCCCTCGGCAAGAATGTCAGCCTGCTCCGAACTATGGTCCGTTATCGCTTCGTTTTTTATTTGCTCGCCTTCAACGGATAACGTAGCGGCTTTATCAGTATCTCCCAGCGTTTTTTTAGCTTCCTTTTTATCCATTAAGATAATATGCCATACCGCAAGGTCTTTAAAAAAACGCGACTGCGCGGGTTTATCGTATGAAATTTGTTTCAAGCCGCTCCTTAATTCCGCAATCAGTCCCGGCAACAATTTTAATATCTGCTTTCTTTCATTATCATCCGCCGGGGGCATGACGCTTACAATCAGTTCGCCCATGGCCCGCACCGATTTTTCCCACTGTTCCGGCCGTTCATCTTTATGCGTATAAGCCTCCAGCAAAACCCCCGCCCAAACATCGCGTAGAAATTCGACTATCGCTGTCGGCAGCTTTTTGCCCTTCATGCTGCTTTCAATGGTTGTAAGAACTACTTTCCGGCTTGACGCCAATGCTTGTTTATTTATCATCAACTGCCTGGCGTTCTGTTCGATGTTCTGGCTGCGCTGTTTTTTCTTGTTCAGGTAGCTGGAAAACTCTCCCGCCTCCGCCTCCCAAGCGGAAAGTTCAAATCCGCTATCCAAGGTCATTTTGCTAACCGCGCTGGCAATACGCGCCTGAATTAACCGATCGTCGTCTTCATCCGCATTTAAAAACATCCCCGCCTCAAACAAATCATCAAGTAACTGCCTGATGGGATTATCCTGGCTTGTAAAAATACTGTATTGTCCCAAAGAGGCCGCTGCCAGCGGAATTTCCAATCTCAAAATAGCTGCTTTTACAGCGTCTTCGAGCAATTTATCCTGCTCTATTTCGCTAAAGATTAAAGCCACAAAATCCAGCATATCTTCATCGTCTCCGGCCAACATTCTGACATCGACGCCAAAACTCAGCTCATCCAGTTTTTTTAGCACTCGCCGTTTTAGCGCCTGCTTCTTTTCACCCGGATATGCATCGTCATTAACCTGCTGCATAACCTGCAACGCATTTTTTATTTCAAACTGCTCATAAAATGAGTTTCCGGCAGCTGAAATCAGATCGTAAGCTGAAGGAAAATGAGCCAACCGCCACAGTTCCAGCTTTTCTTGGAATAGCCTAAACGCTGCGCTTGGCTGTTCAATCTTTGCAGGAATCGGCTCAACCGCTTCCCTAATCTCGTCCACTACGTATAACAGCGCCAAGCTCGGCGCACTCTCCCTGTATTGTTCTACCTTCATCCGTGCAGGCGTAGCGGTTTCGCAGCGAGTCATTAGCTCACCATAAATAAATCCCAGCTGGCTGAAGACATTCGCTTCAAATGCTTTATACAGCGTAATCCGTGCCTCTGTATTTAACTTCAGAGACTTAACGACCTCAACCAAGGCGCGAACCAACTTTTCCGGGACCATCGGATTCTGACCGCCCGCAATCGTTTGCTGACCCTGTTGAAAGGCAAGGAGCCTATTTATACCTATCAATTCCTCATAAAATAAATGTTCGCACTGCCGGATGATCAGGGTAACTGCATAATTTTCTTTTACTGCATCATCTCCGATTAGCGAAATTTTAGAAAAATCCAACGGTCCACTCTCTCCATCTTCCGTGTTTTGCTGATTGCCATCGAAAATATCGTTAACTTTGGACAAATAGTTTTGCTTAATATCTCCTCGAATTACACGAAGATATTCCAGCAACTTTGTATAGTGCTCTTTAGCCATTTTTTCACGATTTTTGCCTAACTGTAGACCGAATTCAAGATCGATTCGCATACAAAAATCTTCAACCGCTTGCTCAAAATGCTGAAAAAAAATCGGCTTAATCTTGCCTAATATCTCGATCTTATTCACCTTATTCAAACCTGGATTTATTTGCTGCCGATTGTCCATAGCAATAGTTCTACTGCCATTTAAAAATAAATTAGTCATCACCTAGCCCCCCGATAGTGTTTTGACTAATAATAGGCGTATTGCTCCCGAATACTGTGTTTTATTTCCGTTTTTTACTTCTCAACCAACCCATGAAAATAGACCGGCACTGGCTAACCGACATTACCCGAACGCCTTCGCCCAACGTTGACGAAAGGCCTGACCCCGCGGATATTTCATTGCTGGTTATCCACTGCATCAGCCTTCCGCCCGGCGAATTCGACAATCATTATATAGACCGGCTGTTTTGCAATCAGCTTAATCCTGATGACCACCCTTATTTTAACGATATTTATCAACTCACCGTATCGGCACATCTACTGATTAAGCGCGATGGCGCATGCATTCAGTATGTCCCGTTCGACAAACGCGCGTGGCATGCCGGGAAGTCTGCCTATGAAGGCCGGGAACGGTGTAATGATTTTTCTATCGGCATAGAACTTGAAGGCGCCGAACTTGTCGATTATACCGACAGGCAATATGTGCAACTCGCGACGGTAATTCGCACATTGCTTGCAACTTATCCTAAGCTGTCGACGCAACGCATTACCGGACATAGTGATATTGCGCCTGGGCGAAAAACCGATCCGGGTTCATCTTTTGACTGGCAGAGACTTTTTAGCCTATTGGAATAACCCACCAGGCATTTTTTATTCACCACGAAGGGCACGAAAAAATAAACTTCGCGCCCTTCGTGTCTCGGCAATTGCTCCTGCATTGCTCTACCTCCTGCATCCTTGCAGTCGTTCGTGGTGTTAATTCTTTAAACAGGCTGTTTCGATTGTCCCACGCCGAACGATTCCGCCAACATTAGCATCACGCCCAAGGTAATAGCAGAGTCTGCGATATTAAAAGCGGGCCAATGCCAGGACTCGTAATAGACATCAAGAAAATCGATTACATAACCGTAAGCCAGCCGATCGATCAAATTGCCGACCGCACCGCCTAAAACCAGTGCCAAAGCCACCGCCAGCAAAGTCTCGTGTTTCTGCAACCGGGTCAGCCAAACCGCTATCCCCGCGCTGATCGCCAACGCCAATCCGGCAAAAAACCAGCGTTGCCAGCCGCCCGCTTCGCTGAGGAAACTGAACGCCGCGCCGGTATTATGCACATAGGTCAGTTTAAAGAACGGCATGATCTCGATGGATTCATACAGCTGCATGGAGCCCGCTATAGTAAGCTTGCTCACTTGATCCAGGATTACTGCCAGCAACGACAGCCATAGCCATTTCAACATAACGAATTTACGCATATTGCCGGTTTTCGCCTTCGCCCGCTACGTTTTCCACGCAACGGCCGCACAGTTCGGGGTGCTCCGCTTGTTTACCCACGTCAGGCCGCTGGTGCCAGCAACGCACGCATTTTTCATGCTCGGAAACGACGACTCTTAATTTGACACCGTCAATTTCTGTCTGAATGGCGTCTTCAGGTGCATTGCCTTCAGCCATGACCGATGCATTGGAGGTAATAAAGATAAAACGCAATTCATCCGACAAGCGGTTTAAGTCATCGAAAAACTCCGCATTGCAGTACAGTTCGATTTCCGCATTCAATGAGGAACCGATGTCGCCTTTGGCTCTGCTTTTTTCCAGTTCCTTACCGACAGCGGCCCGGACGGCCATGACTTTTTGCCAGAACTCGCGGTTCAGAACTGAATCATCATCCAGCTTGACCAGCCCCTGATACCAGGTTTCCAAAAACACCGACTCGCTACGCTCGCCCGGCAGGAATTGCCAGATTTCATCGGCCGTATAACTGATGATCGGCGCCAGCCAACGGGTCAGGGCTTCAAGCACATGATACATCGCCGTTTGCGCCGAACGCCGCGCCAAACCGCCAGCTTTGGCGGTATATTGACGGTCTTTGATGATGTCCAGGTAAAACCCGCCCAAGTCGATCACGCAAAAATGATGCACTTTCTGGTAGATGTGCTGGAACTGATAGGTTTCGTAAGCGGCTTTAACTTCGTCCTGCAAAGTTAACGCCCTATCCACTACCCAGCGATCCAGAGCCAGCAAATCCTTGGTATCGACTAAATGCCGCGCAGGATCGAAATCGTCCAGATTGGACAGTAAAAACCGCGCGGTATTTCTAAGACGTCTATAGCCGTCCGAGGTGCGCCGTAGAATTTCATCCGACACACTCATCTCGCCGCGATAATCGGTCGCCGCAACCCATAAACGCAACACATCCGCTCCCAGGTCTTTCATAACCGATTGCGGGGCGACCACATTGCCCTTCGATTTGGACATTTTCTTGCCGTCGGCGTCGACGGTAAAACCATGTGTCAACACAGCCTTGTAAGGCGCAACCTCGTTCATCGCGACCGAAGCCAGCAACGATGACTGGAACCAGCCGCGATGCTGGTCGGAACCTTCCAGGTATAAATCGGCTGGAAAATGCAACTGTTCGCGTTTTTCCAATACGCAGGCGTGAGTCACGCCGGAATCGAACCAAACATCCAAGGTATCGGTCATTTTTTCGTAATGCTCGGCTTCATCGCCTAATAACTCGGCCGCTTCCAGTCCAAACCACGCTTCTATGCCTTGCTGTTCGATGCGCTTAGCCACCTGCTCAACCAATTCGGCCGTGCGCGGATGCAATTCGCCGGTTTCCTTATGGACAAAAAACGCGATCGGCACGCCCCAGGTACGCTGACGGGACACACACCAGTCGGGCCGGCCTTCCATCATGCTTTCGATGCGCGCCTGTCCCCATTCGGGAATCCAGGCGACGCGCTTGACTTCATTCAGCGCCTGTTCGCGCAGCTTATTTTTATCCATAGAGATAAACCATTGCGGCGTGGCCCGGAAAATAATCGGCGTTTTGTGCCGCCAGCAATGCGGATAGCTGTGCAGTATCGCGACGTGATGCAACAATTTGCCTTGTTGTTCCAGCACTTCCAAGACATGGGCATTGGCGTTGAATACATGTTCACCGGCAAAGATTTCCGTATTCGGCAGGAAAACCCCGTCGTTACCGACCGGGTTATCAACCGGCAAGCCGTATTTCAAGCCGACCACATAATCGTCCTGGCCGTGTCCGGGCGCTGTATGCACCGCTCCGGTACCGGCCTCGGTAGTGACATGATCGCCCAGAATGATCGGCACTTGCCGATCATAAAACGGATGTTGCAATAACTGGCGTTCTAATGCCGCGCCTTTGCAATAGGCAATGACATGGTAGTTTTCGATGTCGTAACGCAGCATCGCATCTTTAAGCAAAGCTTCCGCAACGACTAGGCGCTCTTTGTTGCCGTCTTTTTCGCATTGCACCACCGCGTATTCAAGCTCGGGGTTTAATGCAACCCCTTGGTTTGCAGGCAAGGTCCACGGCGTGGTTGTCCAGATCACCACCGATAGCGGCCCGGTGCCGTCATGGTCGGGCACATGATGGCACCGATTCAAGAATCCGGCTTCATCAACGACCTGAAAACGCACATCGACCGCAGGCGAATGTTTGTCTTCGTACTCGACTTCGGCTTCAGCCAGCGCCGATCCGCAATCGGTACACCAGTGTACGGGCTTCGCGCCTTTCGCGATGTGACCGTTTTGACTGATCTTGCCCAACGAGCGAACGATGTCGGCTTCAAAGGCAAAATCCATCGTTAAATACGGACGCTCCCAATCGCCTAAAATACCCAGCCGGATAAAGGCCTCTTTTTGGATATTGACCTGCTTTCCGGCATATTCGCGGCAGGCTTTGCGGAACACGGCAGGGGAGACTTTAACGCCCGCTTTGCCGATTTTTTTCTCTACCTGCAATTCAATCGGCAGGCCGTGACAATCCCAGCCCGGCACATAAGGCGCGTCGAAGCCGCTTAACGATTTCGATTTAACAATGATGTCTTTTAACACCTTATTAACTGCATGGCCGATATGAATTTCGCCATTGGCATAGGGAGGGCCGTCATGCAGGATAAACTTCGGCCTTCCGGCAAATTCCTGCCTGATTTTGTTATACAAGTCCGCCTCGTTCCATTTTTTAAGACGTTCGGGCTCGCGTTGAGCCAAATTGCCTTTCATCGGGAATGCAGTGTTGGGTAAATTCAGTGTTTTTTTATAATCCATTGTCATAACAATTAAACTCGGCAAAAATCTTTATTACCAGGGAGGGTATGTATGCCGCTAGCCGGTCAGGAACCGGCGCGGCAATCAACCGGGGATAGCGTGTATGCTGCAAGCGCACCGGGAGCTAAGCGCGGCTTTGGCCTCAGCCACATCTTTTACAATCTGAGCTTTAAGCTCATCCAATGACTGAAAACGCATTTCATCCCTGATCTTTTGTTTGAAATGCACTTCCACATAACGCCCGTAAATTTCTCTATTAAAATCGAATAAATGCGCTTCCAATATTACCTTTGAACCGCCATCAACCGTGGGCCGGGTGCCGACATTCGCGACACCTTCAAATTCGCGTCCATCAATACCGGTCATAGTCACGGCAAACACGCCGCTAACAGGAGCATTTTTTCTAAACATCTGTATGTTGGCGGTGGGGTAGCCGATGGTTCTTCCGCGTTTGTCGCCATGCGCCACACGTCCGCAAACGGAATAACAGCAACCGAGCAATTGTTCAGCCATGGACAAATCGCCACCGCCCAACGCATCCCTGATCAGGGTACTGCTGACTCGAAGGCCGGCTACTTGATAAGAACCGGTATCTTCCACATCAAAACCGAATAGCCTGCCCTTGTCCTTAAGCATGGCGAAATTTCCGCGCCTAGCCTTGCCAAAATGAAAATCATCCCCGACGACCAAGTGCTTCACATTCAGTTTTTTTACTAAAACATCTTCAATAAACTGCTCGGCATCGCAGTCGGCGAAGTGTTGATTAAATCGCAATATCAATAAATCATCAACGGGCAATTCAGAAAACCGGATCACTTTCTCGCGCAAACGCATTAACCGTGACGGCGCATTTTCCCCCAAGAAATACTCCAGCGGCTGCGGTTCAAAAGTCATCGCAACAACAGGCAGTGCTAATGCCTTGCCACGCTCCGCCAATTTTTTTATCACGGCTCTATGCCCTAAATGCAAGCCGTCAAAATTGCCAATCGTCAGTACGCAACCGTTTTTTAACGGTTCTAAATGAGATAATCCTCTAACTAAACGCATGAATGTGATGAACTGAAAAAAGCTTTATTCTACCATGTGCGCACATTGCTTGAACTCAAATCATCGTCACTGAATTTTATACTCAAAAAAAAAGCCCGGTGGAATCCCACCGGGCTTTTTGTTTTCAAATCAGCAATGATTTATTTCATCATTGATTTTTTGAACATGCTGTCCAGTTTGCTGTTTGTG
>DAINRH010000094.1:0-14787 GCA_036741905.1 Methylobacter sp.
CATGTTTTTTGCCGTTTTCTTCGGTACACTTTGGTATACGCGTAATTTATCGGTACCCTGGCTGGGCGGTGAAGGCGCTAATGCGTCAACCAAAGAGCTATTGTGGCCTTCTTTTGAGGCTGTCTGGCCTACCAATGGCCCCGGTAAAGTCGGCGGCGAATTCGAGCCTATGGGGGCGTGGGGATTGCCTTTCCTGAATACTTTAATTCTGCTGACTAGCGGCGTTTCTTGCACTTGGGCGCATCACGGCTTGCTTGCAAAAAACCGCGATCAGTTAATTAAAGGCTTGGCGGCTACTGTCGGTTTGGGACTCTTGTTCGTGTCATTCCAGGCGTTCGAATATCATGAAGCTTATACCGAGATGGGTTTGACGTTGGGTTCAGGCATTTATGGATCGACCTTCTTCATGCTGACCGGTTTTCACGGTTTCCATGTTTGCGTAGGCGCTATCATTCTGAGCGTTGTTTTATTCCGTAGCTGGAAGGGGCATTTTAAACCGGAAAATCATTTCGCTTTTGAAGCCGCAGCTTGGTATTGGCATTTTGTTGACGTGGTATGGTTAGGATTATTTGTATTTGTTTATGTAATTTAGTCTAAACAGCCGCATCAAAAAAAGCGCTGCCTAACAGACAGCGCTTTTTTTTTGTCGGGATGGTTGAGTCGTTTTTATTTGACAGGGACGACTGGCGTTTGGTGCATTCGAGCGCCCAGGCCGTGCGGCGTGAATAGGCCGGTTGCAAAAGCTATGAATATGAAAATGAACAATACGATTGAAAGTGTGATGCGAAAAGTCAGGGCTTTGACTGTTTTTTCGGATTGTTCCTGAGTCTTGTGTGTAACCAGATGGAATAGCGCAGAACCCAGACTGATAATTATCAGGATAAAGGCGATAATAACGATGCTTTTTATAATCATGGATAGGGTGATGTTGATTGGCTAAGGTTTTTGTATTCTCGGTTATTTAGCAGCCTGTGCCAATAGAATAAAGAAAAAAAGCATGATCCCTCGGATACGTCAATGAAGTTTAAAATCATCCCAACGTTAGTTTATTTATGCCTGTTACCGATGTTGATTGCGCTCGGAATGTGGCAATTGGATCGTTCAGAACAGAAGCGGGCATTTCTTAAAATACAGGAACAAGCGGTCGCAGCTGAAATGCTGCATTTGTCGACAGCAGTTGAAAATGATGCGCAGGCTCTGAGATACAGGAATGTCGAGGTTACAGGGCGTTACGATGTGGCGCACCAGTTTTTGATAGATAATCAAATCAGCGGCGGGAAGGCTGGCTATTTTGTCTTGACGCCATTCATCTTGACGGGGGAAACCAAGGCGGTTTTAGTGAACAGGGGGTGGATTCCTTTAAACCGGAATCGGTCGATTCTTCCTGATTTGCAGATTAATAAGGCGGAAGCGAGCATTACCGGACGGATTAATAATTTCCCAAGCGTTGGTATAAAATTAGCCGGGGCGGAAATTCCAACAGCGGCTTGGCCGGCGGTAGTGCAGGTGGTTGATAGTGAAGTTTTAGCTAAAAAATTAGGCTATCCATTATTTCAATTCCAGGTCGAGTTGGCAAAAGAGTTACCTGAGGGCTATAAGCGGGAATGGCATACATCAACCATTATGCAGCCCGAACAACATACGGCTTATGCAATTCAATGGTTTGCATTGGCATTGACACTAACGATACTATTTATTTGGTACAGTTTTAAAAACAACGATGCAAAATCAAAAAAATAAAAATCACATATTAATTTTGGTTATCTTTGGGATGTCGGTTATCCCCTTTTTAATTGCTTGGGGTTTAAAAGAACACCCGCAGCTGTTAAACGGACAAACCAATCATGGGCAGTTGATAACGCCGCCATTGACAACCGAGCGCGGCGACCTGAGCGGTTTCGACCGGTTTTCAACCGATAATATGTCCGAGCTTACCGGGCACTGGCTGCTGGTAAATGTCATTCCAAATGGCGATTGTAATGAGTCGTGTATCGAAGCTATTCATAAAACCAAGCAGTTACGGCTCATGTTGAATAAAGAGTTGACCCGTACCCGTCGAATCGTCATGGTCTTGAAAGACGTCGCGCCGGAAACCGCGGGTAAATGGTGGGAAGATGACAAGACCTTATTAAGGGTTAAGCCCAATGATGCGGTTATCAAGAAAATTGCCGCAATCAGGCAGGGCAATATTCCTGACGGGATGCTTTTGTTAATGGACCCGTTGGGTAATTTAATGATGCAGTATGAACCGGGTTTCGATCCTTACAATGTAAAAAGTGATCTTATGCATCTTTTGCGCATCTCACAAATCGGATAGTGGAAAATAAAATGTTTAGAAAAATAACTCTCTTTAGCGTTGTTTTAGCTTTAATAGTTATCGTAGCAGGTTCATACGTTCGTTTATCGGGAGCAGGGCTGGGCTGTCCTGATTGGCCTGGATGCTATGGGCAGGCCATTGTTAACGAACAATCCGATTTTAAAGCATTGGCTGCGGAGGCATTTCCAGGTCAGACGCCCGATATTGAAAAAGCTTCGAAGGAAATGAGCCACCGTTATCTGGCGGGAACCTTGGGCCTGACGGTCTTGTTATTGGCGTTGCTTTCGTGGCGCGAACAACAAAGCCGCCTGGCCGTCGTTACGGCCGCATTGGGCTTGGTCGTTTTAGTGGGATTGCAGGCGGCTTTAGGCATGTGGGCCGTAAAATTGCACGTTATGCCGATTATTGTAACCGGCCATTTGTTGTTGGCCATGATGACGTTTTGGTTGTTGTACTGGTTATATCTTCGGGTTAATCCAAGAATTTTGAGATTAGCTGCACGTAGCAATGGTCTGGTCGTATTTGCCCGGTTTGCAATGGCGGTGTTGTTTTTAGAGATTGTTTTGGGCGGCTGGGTTAGCGCTAACTATGCCGCTTTAGCCTGTTCCGGGTTTCCCCAATGCAACGGCTCATGGTGGCCTACAGCCGATTACCGAACGGCGCTGGATTTATTTAACGGCTTAAGCACAGGATATACCGGCGTCGTAGCATTCGATGCCCAAGTCGCCGCAAATTGGCTGCATAGGATCGGTGCGCTGGTTAGTTTTATCGTGCTGACGTTGTTGATGTTGAGCGCGACATCGGCGCATCACTCTAAACCGGTAAGAAGAGCCGGTTTAGGACTGAGTGTGTTGCTGTTGATGCAGGTCGGCTCAGGCATTATCGGCATTAGACTCGGCGAGCCTTTATGGGCGGCGTTGCTTCATAATGCTTTTGCAGCATTGTTAATGTTGCCGCTGATTGCCATCAGTTTTTACAGTCGGAATGCTTATGCTGAAGAGCTAAAGCCTGTCGAAGAAATTGAACAACCCGTTATTTCGTCAGCGGAAGAAGCTTATGCGGCAGCGGAACCCGAGTCGTTATATTTACGCCTTAAGTCCCAGTTAAAACGCACCCGTTCCGGGCTTAGCGGGGTTTTGGCGCATATTCCGCTGGGTCGGCAAGAAATTGACGAGGATTTACTGGAAGAAATTGAAGCCAGTTTGTTAATGGCAGATATAGGCGTTGAAGCGACTACGGAAATCATCAAGCGTTTGACTGAAAGTGTTGAGCGGCGGCAGCTCAATGACGGTGAGGCGTTATCGGCCGCTTTAAAGCAGGAATTGTTGAGCATGCTTCAGCCCTGTAGCCTGAATTTGCACATTCCAAAGCAGGATAAACCTTTTGTTATCCTGGTTGTCGGCGTCAATGGCGCGGGCAAAACCACAACTATCGGTAAACTGGCCAAACGCTTGCAGGCACAAGGCCATAGCGTCATGTTAGCCGCCGGGGATACGTTTAGAGCTGCGGCTGTCGAACAATTGCAAACCTGGGGGGAGCGTAATAACATTCATGTGGTCGCTCAGCATACCGGGGCCGATTCGGCATCGGTGATTTATGATGGCGTTCAATCCGCGCAGGCCAAAGGTATCGATGTGTTGATTGCCGATACGGCCGGACGGTTGCATACCAAATCCAACCTGATGGATGAATTGAAAAAGGTAAAACGGATTATGAGTAAGCTGGATGAAACAGCGCCTCATGAAGTGTTGCTGGTGCTGGATGCCGGCACCGGGCAAAATGCCCTGTCGCAGGCAAAACTGTTTAACGAAACTGTGGCATTGACAGGCTTGGTTCTAACCAAACTTGATGGTACGGCAAAAGGCGGTGTCATTTTCGCGCTGGCCAAACAGTTCGGAATCCCGATTCGTTTTATAGGAATAGGCGAAGGTATTGATGATCTGCAGGATTTCGATGCAGATACTTTTGTAAATGCATTGTTTGTTAAAGACTAAAGAGGCCTATGTTAAAGTTTGATAATGTCAGCATGAGGGCATTCAGGGGCAGGAAAAAGCACATTATTGAAATTGATTGCGGTTATTGAGCGTTGCAGCCGGGGGCGGGTTTTATTGGACGGCCAAGATCTCAATCAGGCTAAGGACAGACAGGTGCCTTTCATACGCCGGAAAGTGGGATTGATCTTTCAGGACTACAAACTGCTACAGGATAGAACGGTTTTCGATAATGTCGCGTTGCCGTTAGTGATAGCGGGCTACGGACACCACGAAGTGTCCCGAAGGGTAAGAGCATCATTGGATAAAGTCGGCCTATTGGGCAAAGAAAGAAAATATCCCGCTGTCTTGTCCGGAGGCGAGCAGCAGCGGGTCGGGATTGCACGGGCGGTGGTCAATAAGCCGCCGATGATTTTGGCCGATGAGCCGACCGGGAATCTTGATCCTGAACTGTCCGCCGAAATAATGCATTTGTTCGAACAGTTCCAACAGGTTGGCGTCACCATATTGATTGCCTCGCATGATATTTCATTGATTGCCCAAATGAATCATCGGATCTTAAAGCTGGATCACGGCCAACTGGTTGCAAGTTAAATGATGAAACACGTTAATAAAAAACCGGTTAAACAGGAACCGCGTTGGCAAACCAAAACTTCCGGCGGTAATTTTGTCGATAAGTTTCATGCTTATCGGAATCTTCATGCGCATGCGTTGTTTTCAAGTCTTGGACGATTAGTCGCATCGCGCTTTTCTTCTGCAATGACAATCATTGTTTTGGCGATTGCCATTTCACTCGCCGGCGGCTTTTATATTTTGGTAGCGAACCTTCAGCAGTTGGCGGGCAATTTGGAAGCCAGCAATCAAATCTCGTTATTTCTTAAAGACGACATTTCAGAGGCGAGGGCAACCAAATTTGCGGGTATCATCAGGCAAAATCCGGATATTCAGGACGTTAAATTAATTACCAAGGAACAGGCGCTTGCAGAGTTTCAGTCGTACAGCGGATTCGGTGAAGCGGTAAAAGCCCTGGAAAAAAATCCGCTCCCGATTGTCATTCAGGTGTTACCCAAAAATTCATTTGAAAACGAACAGGCGCTTGAGGTTTTGCTTGATGATTTTAAGCGCTCGGCGGAAGTGGATTTTGCCCAGATGGATATGCAATGGGTCAAACGCCTACAGTCTATTATGGAAGTGGCAAGGTGTGGCGTTATTTTATTGAGTTTGTTGCTGGGTGCGGGAGTGCTGTTCATTACGGCCAATACCATACGATTGGAATTGCATACCCGCCGCGATGAAGTTGTGATCGCAAAACTGGTCGGCGCGACCAACGGTTTCATACATAGGCCGTTTTTGTACAGCGGTTTTTGGATCGGCTTTTTTTCCGGAGTAGCCGCATGGTTTATTGTTACAACGATCATGCTGATTTTAAAGCAACCTGTCGAAAAGCTTTCCAGGCTCTACGATGATGCTTTCCATGTACTGTTTTTCGGCTTTACCGAAACCTTGGCATTGTTGTTCATCTCCTCCGTACTGGGTGTGGTGGGTTCATGGATAGTGCTTCATTTCCAGTTGCGGCAATTAAAACCTGAGTAGAAAATTATTAGCACTCTTTCTTGCAGAGTGCTAGAATTCCAAAAAAAGTTTTTTACCTGGGAGTCGCAATGAGTAACGCATTAGCTTTACCTATTAATTTATCGGTCGGAACATTTGACGCCTATCTAAATGTCGTCAGGCAAATGCCTAAATTGACAGTGGAGCAGGAACGTGAGTTGGCCTTGAGATTTAGAAATGACGGCGATTTGGAAGCCGCACGCGAATTGGTTATGACCAATTTGCGCTTTGTGGTTCACGTTGCCAGAGGCTACAGTGGTTATGGCTTATCTATGCCGGATATTATTCAGGAGGGTAATATCGGTTTGATGAAAGCCGTTAAACGGTTTGATCCTGATGTCGGCGTGCGTTTGGTTTCTTTCGCCATCCACTGGATTAAGGCAGAAATTCACGAATACGTGATTAAGAATTGGGGCATCGTAAAAGTTGCCACCACCAAGGCGCAACGCAAACTGTTTTTTAACTTGCGTAAATCGAAACAGGATTTAGGCTGGTTGTCCAATGACGAAGCGGTGGCGATTGCCAAAGACCTTGATGTCGATGTGAGCGCCGTTTACGAAATGGAAAAACGTTTGGGCAGCAAGGATATGTCGTTTGACATGCCGGTCGATGAAGCAACGGAAGAAAGTTATGTTGCTCCGGCCAGTTATCTTCACCAGCACGGCGCGGACCCTGCGGTATTGCTTGAGAACTCGGATTGGGAAGGTCATGAGCAGGATGTATTGGCAGATGCAATGGCGGAGCTGGATGAGCGCAGCCTGGATATTCTGTCAAGCCGCTGGTTGATGGACAAAAAAGCGACATTGCATGAGCTTGCCGAACGTTACAATGTGTCTGCTGAGCGGATCAGGCAATTGGAACAAAACGCGATGAAAAAATTGAGAGCTGCGGTTGAACTTGCCGCTTGATTGATCATGGGGTCATAACAAAAAAGGCTTAGCGATGTGATCGCTAAGCCTTTTTTATTGTCTTGCGGTTTCACGTCAGGCTGTCCTGCCTGACGCCCTTCGGGTAAATGCAAATCTGTTTCAGACAGATTGGTGATGTAACCGTGACAATGATGTTAAATCGGTCTAAGTATATCCAAAACCGCCTGAGCCTGTTTTGCCGTTTCAAGGCCGAGGTTGGTCAAATAACCGCCGTCATCCTGCGATACCAAGCCTTTTTCGAATAGCCGGTGGGTGGCGGCAATGGTTTCCGGTGAAGCTGTTTTATGTACCTTGATGCCTTCTTGAGTGGTGGCCAGGTTGTAGCGAACAAGAACGTTCAGTTCTTCTACAATATCTTTGGTATAGGGCATAGTGAATCCTCATGACTCATTGATGTAAAGTAGTAGCATAATGCTATTTATAAAGAAGGAGTATCTTTTTTTATGCGGTCTTTTTTCTTGCGACGATCACGCCATCACGGGTCGGATTGATGAAGGTGTCAAACTCAGGATCATTAAAGATGAGTTCATTGTGTTCAATAATCGCCTCGGTCCAGCCGGGAAAAATGTCGGTAGGGTTTTCTACCGCCACCCGGCCGCGCCAAAGCACATTATCGGCAATATAAAGTCCGCCGGGGCGAATCCTGTCTTTAGCCATCAGCCAAATTGCCGGGTAATCGCCCTTATCGACATCGTTATAACAGATGTCGAATAGTCCTTCAGTCTGAGCAAATACATCTTGGGCCATGCCTGCCCGAAAATCGATTCGATCCCACAAACCGGCACTACTGAGATATTGCCGGGCTTTTTCCTGGTTGAGAAAATCGGCATCGGTGCAAATGACCCTGCCTTTGGGGCCTACCGCCCTGGCAAACCAATAGGCTGAATAGCCATAGCCGCTGCCGAATTCGAATACCCGTTCAGCATTGATCATTTTGGCCTGCGCTTCAATAAAAACGCCCACCAGACGGCCAATGATGGGAAAGTTGTTTTTTTGCGCCAGCGCTTCCATCTCGGTCAGCACCGGATGATCGGTGTGTCGCAGTAAACCGTGCATATAATTTTCAATGGCGGGATTGACCGGGATTAATACGCCGGGATTTGAAACGGTTGGAGATTTTATATCGGCCATTAGCTGTTTCCCATGAAGGAGTGGAGAGAGTTGACCGCCGTTGCCTGTTCTTTAGGTGTAGGAGGAATTTAGCGGATTATAGCCTGATGCGGCTGAGTGCCGGCGCGGTTTTTTAAAACAACTCAGTTTCACTGTGGTCGTTATCCTGAACCGGAACGGTCATGTCTTCATACAAAATGACCCTGTTTCTGCCGGTGTCTTTAGCATGATAAAGCGCTTTATCGGCATGATCCAATTGCGTAGTGGGCATGGATATGCCGTCGATATGGGTTAAGCCGATACTGACAGTGACTCGACCGACAGTAGGGAAATTGTAATTGGCGACTACTTCCCGGAAACGATTGAAGGTAGTTAAAGCCGTTTCTTGAGTGGCCAAGCTCAGGATAACAACAAATTCTTCGCCGCCAAAGCGGAACAAAAAGTCATTGTAACGAAAGCACTTTTCCATCAGTTGACTAAATATCAGCAATACTTCGTCCCCATACAAATGCCCGAAATTATCATTAACCCGTTTGAAATGGTCGATATCCAGTATGGCAATCCACGAGCTTTTTTCCTGGACGGTATCAATAACTTGATAGTCGCTGTAATGCTCGCAAACTTGTAATAAGCGCGCATCTAAAGACTGCCGATTGGGCAGTTTGGTTAACACGTCCCGTTCCTTGGTATCATGTAATATCACCAGATTTCGATAGACTCCGCGCAGATTGTCCAGTAATTCAAGCATCTCCCGATCAAATACGCCTTGCAGATGAATGGCGCGTTCAGGACCGCTGCCTCCTCTGATAGAAAAAACCGCCCAATTATAAAAACCGGCTTGATCCGGAGCGCTGATAAGAAAATCAGTCGTATGATCAAGTCCGTTAAGTAAACCGCCATAGTCTTCTTCGTCATTTCTGGTGAAATCCAAAGGAAATCGCCTGACCAACAGTTCATGAACAGTACCCGTTTCTCCCGGATTTTTCCTTTCGTGAGTATAAATTTCATAAGCGGCGGCGCTATCAATCCACGGAATCTCGGCAAGGAGGTCTAGAAACTTATGCGTTAATGCCTGGTAATCCTGTTGGGCGGATAATTGTGTTGCCCAGGAAAAAACGTGCTGTACTGTTAGATTGATGGACATCGAAACTCAGCCGCAATATAAAGGGCTTGATTATGCCGCTTTTGCACGGAAAATGGGATCTTTTTCGAGATTTTATGCCGATAAAAACGCTAAAAGTTAAAGGCCCGATCTAGTCCGTATAATGAGGCGTTATAGGTCGGCCGCTAGCTTATCGAGCATATTTTCCGCCTGATGCAGATAGCTTGCTCCGAACAGGTTCAGGTGATTGAGTACATGGTATACGTTGTACAGCGTTTTTCTGCGCGAATAACCCGGATCCAGCGGATAAACGGCTTGATAAGCCTGATAAAATGTCGGGCTGAAACCGCCGAATAATTCGGTCATCGCCAGATCCGTTTCCCTGTCGCCAAAGTAGCAGGCCGGGTCGTAAATGACCGGATTGCCCTGTTCATCCGCCGCGACATTGCCGCCCCATAAATCGCCATGAACCAAAGCCGGTTGCGGCCGGTAGCCGGAAAACAACGGTTTTAAATTTGTGCGGAGCTTTTCTCCCAGGGTTTGTAAGCGGCCGCCATAGCCCTTGGCCGCAGCCAGCGTTAATTGATGAGCCAAGCGTTGCTCTTGCCAGAATACAATCCAGTCGTGGTAGCGGCCGTTGACTTGTATCGTGCTGCCGATGGTGTTGTCGCAGTGCCAACCGAAATAGGCCTGTTTTTGTCGATGCAGCTGCGCAAGTCGTTGTCCCAGCAACTGTTCGGAGCGGCTATTCAGGTTATGCAAGTCGATATATTCAAGCACCAAAAAGGCATGGTCGGTGGTTTGGCCGCAAACAATAAACTTCGGTACGCGGATGCTTTGAGTATGCGCCAAGGCTTGCAAGCCTGCGGCTTCGGCCTCAAACATGGCAAGCCGTTCAGGCGTGTTCAGTTTGACAAAAAAGCTGACATTTTCAGCCTGTAACCGATAAGCCGCATTAATATCGCCGCCCGACAACGGTTGGGCTTTGAGCAACTTAAAAGGCTGACCGGTTGCCGATTCGATAGGTTGAACAATGGCCTGCCAATCCATCAGTACAGCTTGCCGGATAAATCCATATGGGTCAGATACAGCCGTGTATCCAGCTCGAACTGGTGATAAGACGGCTCCATGTGTTCACACAGCTTATAAAACGCCTTGTTATGATCCTTCTCCTTTAAATGAGCCAGTTCATGCACGACGATCATCCTTAAAAATTCCAGAGGCACATTTTTGAACAGCGAGGCTACCCGGATTTCATTTTTGGCCTTGTGTTTGCCGCCCTGTACCCTGGAAATAAAGGTATGCAAGCCCAAGGCATGATGAAGATCCTTAATCTTGTCATCGTAAATCACCTTGCTAAGCGGCTGGGACTGTTTGAGCAAGGCATTCTTCATGTCAACGGTATAGGCATAAAGCGCCTTATCCGTCCTGATCGCGTGAGGAGCCGGGTATTTTTTCAACAGCGTTTCGCCCAGTTTGTCTTTACTGATCAGCCGCCGTACCTGGCTGGTCACGTGTTCAGAATAGCCGACTAAATATTTTAATTCATGCATGGCATATTACTTCAGCGAGTTCAGTATTTGCTCCAGCGGAGCGAGAGAGATCAGCGCCCGGTAAAGAATGGTTTTATCTTCCATCAGACCGTAACATTCATAATGATAGGGCGAAACTATGGCGTGGCCTATGCCTTCTTTCTTCGATTCCGGAGGGGGGATTTGCCTGATTATTATATACAGCGCATCGCCGGATTTCAGTTGCCCAAGGTAGCTGCGATCAATGCTGATTTTATGCGACATATACACCAGCGGATTGCGCTCGAAATCATGCTTCTCTATAACCGCCTTTTCCAGCAAGGCGCTGGATATAAGGCTGCACGGAAATATTTCAGGAAACACCGCTTTATTTTTAAAGGGGTCGAAAAAGGCATCCTGATCTACCAGAGAACCGCACAAAAAGTTTTTTGCGTTGCTGGTGGTAATATATTTGCGTTTCAGGAAAAAACTGCTGCCGGAGATAAAAGACCGGTCGGGATGTTGATTGAGCGCGCCAAACTGCGGAACATCCGGGTTGGTCAGAAATAAAGCAAACTTGGATTCTTTTTTGTAGCCCAGCAAGGCCAATGCGCCGCCCGATTTAACCGTAATCCTGTTGCTGAGAATGGTCTCCGGGTCTTCTGTAAATTGCGATTTTTTTATATCGACCGATACCACCTGTCCCGGTTTGACGGCATTAACAAAAGAAAACTGGTAGTTACTAAAACGCAGGTTTTTGTCGCTAATCAGCGCGTGTTCATTATGCACGCGGCGATAAAGAAAAACTTTGTGCTCAAGCAATGATTCCAGTTGAAATCCGAGGGCAATAGGACCGTTGAACGGATTGTGATTGATGCGCAACCACCTGTTTCTATCGTGAAACAAGTTGAAATCATCCGTTGCATTACGCGCAACATCAATGTGTATCTGATTAAAAACATCCGAACTGTCTGATGTATGCATAACGCCTCAACGATAGAATTCCAGGTTTGATCAAATTACGACTGGAAACTCCGGTTTCCATAACAGTTTACGGCAGTGAGTTTTAATCAATAAAACGCCGGGTCAAATCGCCGTATTCATCAATTCGACGGTCGCGCAGGAACGGCCATATTTGCCTGACGCGTTCGGCTTTTGCCTTATCGATCGAGCAGCTTAGGAGTTTGGTTTCCGAATCATTGGCGCTGGTAATAATGTCCCCCTGCGGCCCGGCTATAAAACTATTGCCCCAGAAATTAATGCCGGTAGTCGAGTTCGGCGCCAGCTCAAAGCCGATACGGTTACAGGAAATGACCGGAATGCCGTTGGCGACTGCATGCGAGCGCTGAATGGTAATCCAGGCATCCAGTTGGCGTTGCTGCTCTTCGGGCGAATCTTCCGGGTCCCAGCCAATCGCGGTCGGGTAAATCAACAGTTCAGCACCGGCTAAAGCCATCAATCTGGCGGCTTCCGGGTACCATTGATCCCAACAAACCAATACGCCCAATTTGCCGATAGAGGTTTCGATCGGCTTGAAGCCCAAATCGCCGGGCGTGAAATAATATTTTTCATAAAAACCCGGATCGTCGGGGATGTGCATTTTCCGGTACTTACCGGCTATGCTGCCGTCCTTGTCGAAAACAACGGCGGTATTGTGATAAAGCCCCGGCGCTCGTTTTTCGAAGATGGTCGAGACGATGACAATGCCGAGCTCTTTCGCCACGTCGGACAGGATTTCAGTGGTCGGCCCCGGAATAGGCTGGGCAAGATCATAATTATTATAATCCTCGCTCTGGCAAAAATACGGCCCCAGATGCAGCTCGGGCAATACCACCAAGTCAGCATTTGCGGCTGCGGCCTCATGGATTTTTGCTATGGAAAAATCAAGGTTGGTTTGTCTGTCTTCATCGCAGGGCTGTTGGACAGCGCTAACGGTTAATGTCGATTTCATGATTGTCGTATGTGATGGTTTCTGATGGGCGTTATTTTATAACGATTTAGCGAGAGGAAATAACAAAACTGTACCCGCTTCCGTGAAAACGAGCGGCTAAGACGTCGGCTGAATCGGCTCCAGCATCAACCTGCCAAGTTGCCGGTCATGCATCCGGCTTAACAGAAGCAGCGCCATTATCGCGCCAAGCAGCGCATAAGCCATGTCCGACTGGGTATCCCAGATATAGCCCTGAGTGCCCAAAAACGCTTCGGCGGCTTCCCGGCTCAAAAGCGCAACCCACCATTCAATCAGCTCATAAACGGCGCTAATCGCAAGACAGATGCAGATGACGAAAAAGTTAAGCCATTTGCTGCTTTCCACCACATGATTCCTGATGATGATTTCCCTGGCGATGATGGCGGGGATAAAGCCTTGAGCGAAATGGCCGACTTTATCGTAATTATTGCGGTCTAAATTAAATGCGTCCTTTAGCCAGTCGAACAGCGGGACTTCCGCGTAAGTGTAATGCCCGCCGACCATTAAAATAAGGCTGTGGATCAGGATCAAACTATACGCTAAATCCGTTAAGCGGAATGTCCGGCGCGTCGCTATAAGCACGACAACGCCAATCATTGCAGGCGCTGTTTCAAGCGCCCAGGTCAGGTAATCCTTAGGATATGTACCTGACCAAATCAGCGCCGAAAAAAATATCCCGAACCACGTTTTATTCATAGCTGGAGTTATTTCGCTAACGCTGCTTTATATTTGCCGGCGCTAAAGCCGCGGATAGTGGCGCCGTTAATGACCGCCAGCGGGATGCCGCCGTAATCCGGATCAAGCGTCTTTTTGCGCTCTGCGGCATCAAAGTCTTGTTCAATATCGTAAGCCGTAAAGGCAATGTTGTTCTCGCGCAGGAAGCTCATGGCTTTTTTGCAATAAGGACACCAGTTGGTGATGTAAAGATCGACTTGCGGCGTAGCGGCTTGGACCTTGTTATCGGCCGGAGCCGGTTGTTGCGGTTTGGCTTTAAGATCGGTACGGTTTTCTATGGATGCAGGGTCAGCGGGTTTCGACCCGGAGAAATGCGATTTCCCGCCGGCATCGGTCCATTTGTAGATGTCGGCCTGGGCGGGTAAGGCGAACGTCAGCGCGAACAGGAGAATGAGCGGGTGATTAATGATCATGGTGTATTGGTTCCGGGAGTTGGTTGGATAGGGTTATTCAGGCTTTGGGCAATCAGTATGTCCCTGCTTGCTACAAGGCGGGTAGTTTAATTGACTTGCCCGGTATTGGTAAGCTTGTTCGACATCGTCCCAGCTGACGAAAGAACCCGGTAAGGTTTCCCGCCTGCCTGGCAGTCCGCAGAAGCCATCAGTAATTCGCCGGTTTGCGAATCGGTGATTTTTCCCTCGACAGTGGTTTGGCCAACATAAGATTCGGTGCCGACCGCCAATATTTTAAGCAGTGATAAGGCGCGAGTCGAAGGATAGACGGCCGTATATAAATCCAGTAGCAGTATCGAGGATTCGGCATCGGTGATGGTAAATTGTACGCGTAATGTCTTAAACGACCGGTTTAAAATTCTTCTTCAAGGCTTCCAGCATCCGGTATTCAAACAGTTCTTTCAGCCTGTGGTTCTGGGCGTGGGTCATGTCGTTGAGATCGGAATCGGGCAGTTTGCTGGTAATGAAGGGTTCTAAAATGATTTTTTTATAACCGGCTCAGTTAGTGCCGTCTTTCCAGAAGCTTAATAACGCATCGCCATCTTCGCCGTCTTTAAGCAGGGAGTAATCATCCAGGAAGTGCGAGGTTTCGACATACCGGGCTTGATAAGTCCGGGCGCAGCCGGTGCTGAGTAGGACAAGGACAATGACGGCAATATGGTTAACGATTGGCATGAATTGATTTTTGATCATAAAAACTATAGGGTAGATACCCGCGAAACTGGGGAACCTGTTTTATCTGCAATTTTGCTTGTTTACAAACATGAAAGGTACCTCAAGGTTAGCGCATTTGGATTTTTGGTAATGGGTTAAAAGTGTGATTTGCTCATATAACAGCCAATATGACATGTTAAGTACTCGTTCAAAATTATTTTGGTATTTTTGCCAGCATCAATGCTCGTAGTCCATTAAAAAACAGTGCCTTATAAATAGCGCACACCTAGATATTTATGAATGAGTACTTATAGAGTCCAGAGTTAGTAAAGCGACATTTGCTCCTTCTCCCTCTGGAGCATAAGTATCTACACAACTTTTCGTAAACTTTGGCATGATGCCGCAT
>DAINRH010000095.1:0-14734 GCA_036741905.1 Methylobacter sp.
AAGAGAGGGACGCCGCATGATTACTAGGATTGCACTTCGGAGTTGAATCCGCCAATTATTTCCTGATCATCTTCGCCAATGGAGGTCAGCCAGTTAATGATTTTTTGGTGGTCATCATTAATTTCAGAATTAAAGGGGGCTGCTAATTCTGCTAATTTGCTAATTGGGGGTGCTGTTTTGGTGTTTTCAGGTTCGTAATTAGCAGGATTAGCAGAATTAGCAAGGGGGTTGGTTTTCGTTTTCGATAAATCGCCCGGTTCAAACCACATGCTGCACACTCCAAGATTTTTTAGTGACTACGCTATCAATGACCATTCCCGGCTCATTTTCAGTAAGGTAGCCATTAGTAACAAGCTCACCTATGGCGGCATCAAGTCGCTTCTTATTACGTAAATGACTTGGGCCATGTGTAAGCACCATTGCAGTTCTGAATATCCGGCAGTCGCGCCCATCTAGCCATCTCGATAACGATTCAGCATCAGTAATAGACAGAGGAATAACTGCCGCGCCTTTTATGCGTAACGTCTCTTTTAAATACCATTGAATAAGCACCAAGGCTCTGCTTAGCCGGTCAGTGTCAATTGACCTTGCCGACATCCCATCTTCAATAGCCGTGAATACGCCAGCAATACGACAAGCGTTTTCAAGTGCTTTTGATGCACGATCTCGAAGCTCTGACAGGTCGTTACCGGTTTGCATTAATGTTTCAAACTGATTCATGGCTTCCATTGCCATCTGCTGCGCTGCTTCGGATAAAGGCAGTTCTACCGGGTCAAGCTCCTGTTCATTTTTTCCGGTGCGTGGCGCCGCTTCAGTCAAGGTTTTCAATTTTGCGAATAGGCTCTTAATCTCGGTGCGCTGTCTTGGCTGCTCAAAAACAGTAATATGACGACTACCGATAGTCGATTCAGGCCACGCCGTTAAACACCTCGCCAGAAAGCCTTGACCGTTCGCCATCCGATCACCCAACAACTGCGCCATGACATCAGGCTGCGCTAATTGGTGCATAGCTAGGCGACGACCATACAAAACGCCGCTGCCATCGCCAGCTCGTACCCGGTCAAACGCTGCGCCATCCCATAACTTGCACCACCGCGCCATCGTCTTTAAGGCGTTATCCGAATTTAAAGCATGGCCGCCAATTAATAACCCCGCCTCATCGCTGAATAGTCCTAGGCTAGGCTGTGATATTGCCATTAGCTTATATAGGCCCTCGACAGTCGGCTCAGTCACAAATCTAAGCGGCATTATTGGCGGCTCTGGTTTCTCAGGGCATGAGTGCTTTGCTTCGGCTGCGTAGTCACTTGCCACCTGGCTCTTTGCTTTTGCCGCTGCTTTGTTTGCTGCGTCTGCGATCTCTTTCCAGCGTGAAAGTTCGGCCTCGAAAAATTTCTGCTCATCGCTGTAGACCTCCATGTCTTGGCGTTCCTGCGCTTTGGCTGCACTCAACACAACATCATCAACACCGCTTTTTCTCTCGCCTGATTCTGCGACAGTGAGCAAAAATAATGAAAGCGGCTTTTTCTCGCCCCAAGGTAGCACGACATCATAATGTGATTGAGTCGCCAGGGATGCAGAAGCCAGAACGCTTTGACAGCATAGGGTTAGCGGTGCTTTTATCGTCTCATGCAAAGCCGTTGCCGCCACCCCTAAGACATCACCTAACGCTTCGACGGGATAGGGCGCGGCTTTTGGTAGCGGTGCGCGTAAGGGTTCGGGTGCATAATTTTGATCTGTTATTGGCGGGGGCATCGTGGAATAATCAACATATGGAGCTTCTGGTTGCGCCGCTGTGCTTTTATTCCGTGAAGCTTCGACAATATCATCTAGCGTCAGCATTTCATCGTCCATAACTCACCTCTTTTTCGATCTCGTCCAAGGTATCAATCGCGGTATTAACGCGCCCAAGGTCGGCGGGGCTGATTTTGCCGGTAGTGATAAGCTGTCGTATTGCCAGCGCAATTATCGACGACTCAAACACGGCCAGCTTTACGATCTCATGTGAAGAAAATTTAGGCGGCCTAGACCTTGGTCTTGCGTAGTCGAAGCGTTCAGGTCTTGGCGGGAATAGGTCGCTAAAGGTCAATCCAACACTTCCAAGGATTAATTCCTTGTCGCATCCGGCAAAGCAATTTAATAAAATGCTTCCCTCGTCGGTTAGCTTGATCCCGAAGGAGGCGTTGCGGTCATCGTGAGCAGGGCATCTGGCCAGCCATTTGCCGCTTCCGGTGGACTTTACGCCTTCAAGCTTATTTAGCAGGGTGTTTATATAGGCATCCATTACACGCCCCATCCAGTTGCAGCAATAATCATCAAGACAAAAGCAATGGACGCTTTGATGTGCTTATAGGTTGAGGTAAACTTAACAGGCTGTTGATGTGTTGCATGGCCACGGTTCGCCGCCGTGGTCGCTTTCATTGTGCGCCTCCGTTTAACAGTGCTTTGATTCCGGCAACAGACCACGCAAGACGACCGTTAATTCTAATAGGTCTAAGCGGGCCATTTTCCAAACAGGCCCATGACCTTAATGTTTGTGGCTTGCGGTTCAGGTAATGCGCGGCGGCATCGGTTGGAGCAGTGGGGTTGGTAACTTGCTCTAGTGGAGTGAATTGATTTGTTGCGATTTTCATTTTGAACCATCCTTTGCCATTCGGCTATATTGAAGATGATTCAATTTAAGCTATAGTTAGGGATGGCCGTAGGTACGCTAAAAGAACAGTTCTTAAATTAACGTTGTAAATTGGACAGGATTTGGACAAAAGCGATTGTGTCTTCATAGTTGATAATGAAGTTTTTATTTCTGGATTTTAGGTAATCCGTTTCATAACTTGGGAATAAAAGATGATGGTTGATGCGGAACACTTCGCCGATCTTGATTACTTCGTTTAGCCACAGATCAGGATTTTCAACTAAGTAAACAAGTGTAGGATTATTTATCCCAACTTTACTGAGTTGCGAATATAACGCCATAGCAAGGTGAATAACTGGTTTGGAAGGCCACAATATACGCTTAATAAAACTATCTAATTCATCGCCATTTGCGGAATAAAAACCTGGGGTTTGTCTGGAGTTGTAACGAGCAATTGGCTCAACAGCGTCTTTTAGGGATATTTGTTCGCTTGGAGTTTCACTAGATGTAAGTTTATTAAAAATTGCAGCAGCAGCCTTCATTCTCATATTGAATGCGTATCGGGCAGACTTTTTTTCCCCATAAAGAAACTGCTCAATCTTTTTATTAGGAATACTCGTAACAGATATAAAGCCCCTCCTTTCTGGGCTTGTTCGTGCTACATGGCGCTTCACTAAAGCGGCCGCCATATATTCAACAAACTTTTGTCTTTTTGCCATGCAGTCTGGATATATTAAAACAGATAAAAACAATGCTGCGTTTGAAAGCCTAGCGCTGGGATCATCAACATCTATAGAAACTGTCTCCTTCGCAATTAATTTTCCATCAGGCGTATGGGTATTTTTTAGTACGCTGGCTGCTGCATAAGTGTCTTTAAGAACATCGAAGTTTAAGTTGTTAATCGGCATGTGGTACAGCAGGTGTAATACTGGGTCGTGGTTTTTGTCTGGCTTGCCAGAGGTCGTATTCTGCTTGCATACGTACCCAGCTTTCGGCGGTGGGGCCATTCATCCATGCCTCAAGGCGAATCGCCATATACGCACTGATAGCCGCTCGGCCATTGACAACACGGGACAAAGCAACACGCGACACGCCGAGCTGTGCGGCGGCTTCTGTTACGCCGATACCCAGCTCTGGCAAAACATCTTCTTTTAAAATACTGCCCGGATGGGGCGGATTAAATATAATCATCTATTAAGCGGCCTCTTGCCGGTGTACGGATAATTTCAGCCCTGCTGCACTCATCACGGCCAACAATGTTTTAATCGTGGGGTTTCCTTTGGGGGATAGAGCACGATAAAGACTTTCGCGTTTAATTCCTGCGCGTTCAGCTATTACCGTCATCCCTTGCGCTTCAGCAATGTGTCGTAAAGCGAATAGCAGAGCCTCCCGACCTCCCGGTTCGTCAACCTCATCCAGTGCGGCGGATAGATATTCGTCTGCAAAACTGGGGTCTTCTCGCAATAATTCGATAACGGTTTGGTCGTGTGGTCTTGATGCTTCATTCATGGTGTGTTCTCCGGTTCCAATCTTTCCAATAGCTTATGGCCTTGTTTATGTCAGATTGTTGCTTGTTTTTATCGCCGCCGATAAGCAACAGCAATAGTTTTTTCCCTGCTTGGGCATAGTAGACGCGATAGCCAGGGCCGTGGTCTATGCGTAACTCCCAAACGCCATCTTGCAGCGGCTTACAATCGCCAAAGTTACCGGCGGCCATGCGCTGCACCCTCGTCAATACCCGCGCCTTCGCCTGCCGGTCAGTTAGCGCCGACAGCCATTCTTTAAACGGAACTCGCCCTTCGTCGGTTAAGTAATCTTCAACTTTATACATTGTTGTGAATTATAAGTTACAAAACATTAAGTGCAAGCGGATTATTTAACAACACGCAAACCATGCCCCATATCTGCCTGATTAAACTCAATTCCGGCTTGCTCTAATATCCACGCCTCTATTTTTACATGCCACATGCGCAACAGGTCGAGCGAGCGGCGGATGTAGTGCTGTTCACGGACACCTTGGGGCGCGTGGCCCTGTATCTGTGCGGCTATTCCGGCGGGCATTTCTATCCATTCGCACAGACTGGCAAAACTACGACGCAACCCGTGTAAGGTCACGTCAACACCGACAACAGCACAGACCTTATAATTTGCATCGTGCGGGTCGGTCAGGTGCCCGGATGCAGCGGCGGGGCTACTGAAAACAAATTCATTACGGCGCGGTAATGCAGCCAGTAAGTGCGCCATGTAAGGTGGTAGGGGAATAATTCGCAATCCTTGCATCTTGTCCTTTATCGTCAAGCTGCCCCACTGAAAATCAACATCAACCCAACGAACGGCAGTTAATTCGTTAGTACGCGCCCCGGTCAGCAGCAAACATTGCAAGTATGCACTAATAACAGGGTTTCCGGTTTGTCTCACGGCTGCGAACCATGCGGGTAATTGCTCACGCTGTAACGCGTCATTCTTCTTTTCTGGCTTGCCTAGAATTTCACGCGCTGCTTTATTTTTAACCGGGTTACTTTTGACCATTTCCCGATAAGCTGGATATTCTGCGCACCATGTTAAAAAAACTGACAGCAAACGGCTTGCAAGTCGAGCTCGTCCGGGCCGCTTTTTGCCTTCAATCTTTGCCCATTCCGTTACCCGTTCCGGGGTCAGGTCAATAAGTCGAACCTGTGCCAATGATGCGAGTGTGCCGGGTTCGGTTAGCTTATGGCTACGCTTTCTTATTTCGCCGCCGGTTTGCATAGCATCCACATGGTCAGCATAGTGGCGCTCACCCCAAAAAGGCTTCCTAACGAGTAGGTATTCATCCCATGCCATGCCCAGCGTAACTGCTTCTCTGGTTTCCTGTGCCAACAGCGCGGCCACTTCTGTTTCCTTCGCCTGCTTCGCGGCTGCTTTAGCGGCTTGCTTATCGGATTTCACTTGGCGCGGGTCGTCGCCGTTGTCTATCATGATTTGTAAGCGGCGAGCTTCGGCTTGCGCTTCTGGAATACTCCACATGCTAACCTTGCCAATCGTAACCCGCATTGACTGGCCTTTAACTTTCGACTGGAAAATGTAACCAGCGGCGTTTGAATTTGGCGTTGTTCGGACACCTAAGCCCGGCACTTCGGCGCACCATAGAAAAGCCTGAGCCTTTGAATCATCGCACTTGAAGCCGGTAATACGTCCGGCGGTCAGTTTTACTTTTGCCACAAAATACCCCTTTTTAAATGTAACCAGTTTGTAACCAGATGTAACCAATTTGTAAGCTTTTTTGAAGTATAACGCTGAATACTAATCAACACAACAAATGGGGATAAGTTATACAAATTACTGATTTATCTAAAAAATATGGGGTATATTGAATGGTAATCAACAGAGATAAATACTAAAAAACGCGGATTGTGATTCCGGTTGTCGTGGGTTCGAGCCCCATCGTTCACCCCATTAATCAATAGCTTAAGATATTTTTAATCGCTTGCTTTTCCGAGGCCGGCGTGTAACAGCTGCTTTCCATGTATAACGTGGCTTATCCCCCAATTTTTTGACTCGCCACGCTTCCGCCTTCAGTTTGTCGTGCAGCTCTTGCGCTTCCTGTTTTATTTTAGTCTCAGCAGATTACTGTACTCTAATGCCATCTGGTCCGGTGAATTGAATCCACCAGGTTTCTTTGCGCTTGTAGATCGACATTGAAGACCATTCTTTGGTTGCTCATCAACTACTGTGAGTGAATCGTGTTGAGTAAGTGGTAAAAGTTGTTCGGCGACAACTATTCTGACACTTGAGAAGGTCGTGCCAAGTAAAATTGCATGATGCTTGCTTTTAAGTTCAATAAAGCAGATAAGATTCAGTTTCTTCGTTCATTAGCCGGAAGGTTATCAGTGCAAGCCGTTTACGCATCCAAAAAACGCTATCAACATCTGTATCTCCAAGTCCTGACCGCTATCGTCATCGGCATACTGCTCGGCTGTTTCTATCCTGAAGTCGGCGTTGCGATGAAGCCTTTCGGTGACGGTTTTATTAAACTGATTAAAATGATTATCGCGCCGATCATCTTCTGCACTGTGGTAACCGGCATTGCCGGCATGCAGGCGTTGGACAAGGTAGGCCGCGTCGGGATTAAGGCGCTGCTTTACTTTGAAGTCGTGAGTACGCTGGCGTTGGTTATAGGGCTGATTGTTGTGCATGTCGTTCAGCCCGGTGCGGGTATGAATGTCGATGCAAGTACGCTGGATACCCAAGGCCTAAGCGCTTATACCGCGACCGCAAAGACTCAGAGCACGGTCGATTTTTTGCTGAACATCATCCCCAACAGCGTAATCGACGCCTTTGCCAAGGGCGATATATTGCAGGTATTGCTGTTTTCAATGCTGTTCGGCTTTTCGCTGGCTGCGATGAAAGAGACCGGGGCGGAGGTGGTCGTATTCATCAATAAGATTTCACAAGCGCTGTTCGGTATCGTGGAAACCATCATGAAGCTGGCGCCGATCGGAGCTTTCGGCGCGATGGCGTTTACCATCGGCAAATACGGTGTAGCGTCGTTGGCGCCGCTGGCGAGTTTAATGGGTAGCTTTTATCTGACCTGTCTGTTGTTTATCTTTATCGTGCTCGGGCTGATCGCCAGGTTTTCGGGCTTTAGCATCATCAAATTCATCGTTTATATCAAAGACGAGCTGTTTATCGTGTTAGGCACTTCGTCATCGGAATCGGTGCTGCCGCGCATCATGATCAAAATGGAACGCATGGGCTGTTCCAAATCGGTCGTCGGGTTGGTTATCCCGACCGGTTATTCGTTCAACCTTGACGGGACCTCGATTTATCTTGCCATGTCCGCAATTTTCGTCGCCCAGGCCACCAATACCCCGTTGACCATGACGCAGGAGTTGACTCTGCTCGGCGTGCTGCTGTTGACCTCAAAAGGCGCGGCGGGCGTAACCGGCAGCGGCTTTATCACCCTTGCGGCAACGCTCTCGGTTATTCCGACCATTCCGGTCGCAGGGCTTGCGCTTATTTTAGGGATAGATCGTTTCATGTCCGAAGCCCGCGCCTTGACCAATCTTATCGGCAACGGCGTCGCCACCGTGGTTGCCGCCAAATGGGAAAATGAGTTGGATATGCAAAAGCTTGATGCTGCGTTGAATCCGATTAGTGAAATATTGACCGATTGATTAATTCACCACGAACGACTTGCATGGATGCAGGAGGTAGAGCAACGCATGGAGCAGTTGCCGAGACACGAAGAGCGTGAAGTTTTTGTTCCGACTTTTCTTGGTGTCCCTTTAACGGTTTTCTGCATTCATGCACAGCCGTTGGTGGCGGTATGTCTAAAGTGAATGCCGAAATGACGAACTTAAACGTATTTGAGTATAAGGATGAAGGTAGAGCATGAGAGTTTTACTGGTTTTATTATTATGTTTGCCCGGTTGGGCTAACGCGGAAATCTACGAATGGCAGGATGCGAACGGCAGCAAGCATTTTTCCGATCGCCCGGTTGCCGATGCAAAAATAGTCGATATAAAACCGGGCTATGGCTTTTACAGGGTCAAGACGGTTTACGACGGCGATACCGTAGTGCTGGAGGATGGGCGTAAAATACGTCTATTGGGCATCAATACGCCGGAGGTTCAGCACCGGGATAAGTCAGCCGATGCGGGTGGCGACGAGGCCAAACGCTGGCTGATCGACAAGCTGGAAAACGCCAAAGTCCGACTGGAAGTCGGTGTGGAAAAAACCGACAAGTACGGCAGAACGCTGGCGCATTTGTTCACCGAAAAAAAGGAGCATATTAACCTGCAACTGGTAGAGGCGGGATTGGCGGCAGTCAGCATCTATTCCAATGAGCTGCTCTATGTAAACGAGTTGGTCAAGGCGCAGAATCAGGCGGAGCAAGCCAGGCTCGGTATTTGGGGACGGCCGGAATATGCCACAATACCGGTCGATAGTCTTACCGAAGCAGGACATCCAGGCTGGACGCGCCTGGTCGGCAAGGTGGTTAATATTCGCAAGACCCGCAAGTCGATTTATCTGGAGTTTTCCGACGCCTTTGAGGCGCGTATCGAAAGCAAATGGCTGGATTTATTTCCCAATGTTAACGACTATTTGGGGAAAACCATCGAAGTGCGTGGCTGGCTGAGCAAAAGCAAGGGACATTTGTCGATGCTAATTCGTCATCCGAGTGCGATTAAGGAATAGCTCCAACTATTGGAATATTTAATTCACCACGAACGACTGCATGAACGCAGGAGGTAGAGCAATGCAGGAGCAATTGCCGAGGCACGAAGGACGCGAAGTTTTATTTCTTCGTGTCCTTCGTGCCTTCGTGGTGATTGCTTTTTAATTTTTATTTGAGTAGCCAGTCCTATAAACTAGCACGCTTTAACATTATCTGAGATTTAAATGACTGCCCCACAAATTGGTTTTATTAGTTTGGGTTGCCCCAAAGCCCTGGTCGATAGCGAACGGATTCTAACCAAGCTTCGTTCGGAAGGTTACACCATTTCGCCGACTTACCAGGACGCCGATCTGGTCGTGGTTAATACCTGCGGTTTTATCGACGCGGCGGTAGAAGAATCGCTGGACAGCATCGGCGAAGCGCTGGCCCAGAACGGCAAAGTCATCGTCACCGGCTGTTTGGGTTCCAGAGAAGCCGAAATCCGCGAGCGTCATCCGCAAGTTTTAAAAGTGACCGGCGCGCACGCCCTGGAAGAAGTCGTATCTGCCGTGCATGAGCATTTGCCGCCGCCGCATGATCCGTTCATCAGCCTGGTGCCGCCGCAAGGCATCAAATTGACGCCCCGGCATTATGCCTATTTGAAGATTTCCGAAGGCTGCAATCATCGCTGTACCTTCTGCATCATCCCGTCGATGCGCGGCGATCTGGTCAGCAGGCCGGTCGACGATGTGATGCTGGAAGCCGAACGCTTGGCCAATGCCGGAGTCAAGGAATTGCTGGTGGTTTCGCAGGATACCAGCGCCTACGGCCTGGATTTGAAGTATCAAAGCCGGGACTGGAAAGGCCGTTCGGTTAGAACCCGTTTTTACGATTTAGCCGAGGCGCTGGGCGATTTAGGCATCTGGGTCAGGATGCATTACGTTTATCCGTATCCGCATGTCGATGAAGTGATTCCGTTGATGGCCGAGGGTAAAATCCTGCCTTATTTGGACATACCGTTCCAGCACGCCAACAGCCGCATTCTTAAATTAATGAAACGCCCGGCGGCTAGCGAAAACAATCTGGAACGCATTAAGGCGTGGCGCGAAATCTGCCCCGATATTACCTTGCGCAGTACTTTTATCGTCGGCTTTCCCGGCGAAACCGAGCAGGAATTTGAACAGCTGTTGGACTTTATGAGCGAGGCGCAAATGGATAGAGTCGGCTGTTTCGCCTATTCGCCTGTCAAAGGCGCTGTCGCCAATGATTTGCCCGGTCAGGTGCCGGAAGAGGTCAAGCAGGAGCGTTTGGCGCGGTTTATGGCGCATCAGGCTGAAATCAGCGCCGAGCGATTGCAAAAACGGGTCGGTCGAATCGAAACGGTGTTGATCGATGAAGTGGTTGAAGAAGGCGCGGTGGCAAGAAGCAAAGCCGATGCGCCGGAAATCGACGGACAGGTGTTTATCGATCATGCTACGCATCTTAAAGTCGGCGACTTGGTCGATGTCGAACTGGAAGAAGCGGATGAATACGATTTGTGGGGGCGGTTGGTGTAGATGCGTCAATGACAATGCAAGCCTGAATTCCGGTACCTAAAGCTTGCCGGGGCGGTTTCAAAGTGGGTTTAACTATTTATCGCGACTTCACGCGCAGCGCAGGAAAACATGATGGAAAACACGTCAGGCCAAGGCAAAAAAGCAATAGTTCCGCCAGAAATTGACAGATGGAATTGGGGGGCTTTTTTATTAAACTGGATTTGGGGGATTGGCAATAATACGTTCATTGCTTTGCTCATGTTTGTGCCCTTTGTAAATTTCATCATGCCCTTTGTGCTCGGTGTTAAAGGCAGCGCATGGGCATGGCGAAATAAAGAATGGGAGAGTATCGATCACTTCAAGGCGGTCCAGAAAAAATGGGCTTACTGGACGGCTATTGTTTATGTGTTTTTTATCGCAGCTTTTGCGGGTCTGTTTTTTATCATCATGTCATCAATGAAAGACTCGGACGCTTTCAAGTTAGCCGAGTCCCAATTTGAGAGCAGCCGGGAAGCATCGGAAATAATTGGCAAGCCTTTTTCCACGGGCTTACCGTCCGGAAGCATAGAAAGCTCAGAACCGAGCGGTAAAGCAACTATTTCTTTTGGCGTAGAAGGCTCCAAGGGCAAGGGGACTGTCTATTTTGATGCGGTAAAAGAATTGGGGAAATGGAAAATCAACAGCCTTGTCCTTGAAGAAGAAGCAACAGGCAAACGAATAGATATTAATCAACCCGTTACGCCGGCGCCTGTTCCTGCGCCTGTCGATGAGTCTGCTGCCGCCTCAGTTGCGCTGGTGGAGAAAATTGCCGAACCTGTTGAAAAGGTCGGCGCCGTCGCTGAAACCAAGATCGTCAAGGCAGGCGTACGTAAGCCTACCGGGGATGTTAACGCGTTTTGGGAAAACTTTACTTGGGACGACCTCAGTGCCGAGGAGAAAAAACTTTGGGCTGTTTTAGGCTGGAATGGCAGAATCTGGGGATCTGAATCCGAGTCTCCGGCTTCTGAAGAAACTTCATGGGCTAAATTAAGCGAAGCGGAGCGCGCGGCTTTAACTTCTTTAGGCTATAACAAAAAATCGTGGAATAAGGAATAGTGGCGCCAGACAAACGTTTTTTGCCATAAAGTTTGTTTATCGATTTTGGGGGCCGCTGACTCTTGTCTAGCGGCCCCCGTTCTTCGGCAATATCTAAGTGTACGATTAACGGTTAATCGAAAGTAGCTGAAGACTCGCCGCTTTTCTTGTTCCAGTGGATGGTGATTTTTTCTTCTTCGCAAAGGTTAATATCATTCCATTCCACTTCCTCTTTATCGTCATAAATAACCTTTAGGTCATATTTGCAGATTTCATTGGCACTGTGGAATTTTATATTAGCTTTCTGACCGTCCTCTAAAACATCCTGGCCCAGAACATCGTCTAACCAATTATCCGCTGCACTTGGGGAGACATAAACTTGGTCGATGGTGTAACCGGTTTTGTTGACTAAGGTGAAATCTTGTTTAGCCTCGGCTACAACGACACTGCTTACTGCCGAAGCGGTTAAGGCGGTGATGCCGACTAAAAGCCATTTTTTCATATTTACACTTCCTTTTTTCATGTCTTATCTCTCTTTAATAAAGTGATATTAAAATCTCGACGCCTCATAGCGTAAAGCTATTAAACATTGGGATTTTCTAATGCCCATTCCACTGCCGTGCCTTATGGGCGCAGGTAGTTTCAATTAAATAAAGCGCCATGTAAAGATTTACCCTAAGAAGCGGATGGCTGTCCGTGTTGCCCGTCAGGTGGGAAACCAGTGTTCGCGTTGCCATTCGGTAGCGGTTTCAGATTGTGCAAGCCTGACGAATGTTATAATATAACATTCAATTTTAGATAAACGGTTTTTGTAATGAATACGCCTGCCGAAGCAAGTCAGTCCCATTCTTCAGGACACGATCATAAAAAATGCGTCAGCGAGGCATTAAGCACGGCCGAGCATTTGTGCGTGGTGCGCGGCGTGCAACTGACCCCGATCCGCCATCAAGTGCTGGAGCTGATCTGGGACAGCCACAAAGCCGTCAAAGCTTATGAGCTGTTGGACCGCATCAAACCTCTGCAAAATGCCGCAAAACCGGCAACGATTTACCGCGCACTGGACTTTTTGATCGAACAGGGCTTGATTCACCGGGTGGAAAGTCTCAACGCATTTGTCGGTTGCAGTTGCTCCGGTCATCAGCACGAGCAGTTACTGTTAATCTGCAAGCGCTGCAATGAAGTCGAGGAACGTCCCGCCACTGAAGTGATGCAAGCCTTGTCGCAAGAATTCGACCAAGCCGGTTTTATAGTGCATAGCAAAGCAATAGAAGTTCACGGCATCTGCGTTAAGTGTGTAGCGCTTTATGGCGATCACGACTGACATATTGGCAATGTTCTCCGGAGAGTCATTTCGTCTGCCAACGTAAGGCGAGCGGCAAATCAGGCGTACAGGCTTTGCCTGTCCGCAAGCGGAGCTTGCATTCTCCGCATGTCATCGTTTATTCACGCGCTGCCCCGGCTTAAAGGAGCAGCCGTTATTTTTACCACTCACGGCCGGAAGATTTTTTGAAAAGAAAAATAACAGTTACGATGTGTTATGTTATAACATATCTATTAATACGAAATACCATTCCCCCTTTATTTACCGTCAGGGTTTGTTAATGCGTTTATGAAAGTGCTTAGGACTCCATCAGTAATAACGTCCGCTTAGGGTTCCCACGCTCTGCATCACTGCCATTAAGTTAAGCCTTGTAGGAGCGGGCCGCGCCCTCGATGATGGCGCTATCACTCTGCAATCGCTGTGCAAATATCGCGGGCGCGGCCCGCTCCTACGGAGTGTCGATGTGCTTAACTTAAGGGCAGTGACGCTCTGCGTGGGAACCCAGTCAAGGACGTTGTGGCAGTCTGTGGCTGGACGGGGTTTGCAACCCCGTCCGAAACGTTTGAAGGATGACGATATGGCAGTCGTTATCGAAAACGGTAGGGACGGGGGTGCAACCCCCGTCCAGCTCGGTGCGTTTGGTAACCTGTGTATACCGGGTTATCCATAGCGCTGAAACCGGGGCATTTATGCCGGTATGCCGACGCTGAACTACACTCGTGCATAAAGACGAGCGCAGAGCGTGGGAAGGATGAGTTTATGTTTCGAGAAGTGATTACCGACCATATCCTTACCCTAAAATTTCCTGTTTTCCCCTTTAATTTTTTGGACATCTTATGAATAACAAATCCGTCATTTCTTTCTTGCTGCTAACGGCAGGCATAGCGTCGACAGCCTATGCGGCCAAGGAAGATATACAAGAATTAGAAGAAGTTGTTGTCACTGCGCCGTTGCAAGACAAGGTCTCCGAGTCCGCGGTTCCTGTCACCGTTTTGAGCGATGAGGAATTGCGTTTGAAAGTCGGGCGCAGCATCGGTGAAACGCTGAAAAACGAGCTGGGCATTACCAGCCAGTCCTTTGGGCCGGGGGTCGGCACGCCGGTCATTCGCGGTCAAAGCGGACCGCGGGTGCGGGTGTTGAACAACGGCATCGGCAGCAACGACGCTTCGGCGATTAGTCCCGATCACGCGACCAGCGTCGAGCCGTTGTTGGCGGAGCGCATTGAAGTGTTGCGCGGCCCCGCCACGTTGCTGTACGGCAGCGGAGCGATTGGCGGCGTGGTCAATGTGATCGATAACCGGATTCCGGGCAAGCTCCCGGACAAATTGCTCGGCGGCGCGCTTGAGCAGCGTTTTGACTCGGCTTCCGATGAAACGTCCACAGTAATGAAAATAGAGGGCGGTAAAAGCCACTTGGCGTATCATCTGGACGGTTTTTATCGCGACCGCAACAACCTCGACATCGGCGGGTCAGCCATTGACGTTAACGCCGCTCAAGCGACAGATCCGACACTGGCTGTTATTCAAAATACCAAAGGCACCATCGCCAACACCTCCGCTCATGCAATCAGCGGTTCGGCAGGCGTTTCCCTGATAGGCGATCCGGGGTTTGCCGGTGTCGCCATTAACCGATTGGAAAATAATTACGGTATTGCCCCTGACGGAACGGGCGAAACTACCCGCATCGATCTTAAACAAAGCAAATACGACTTCAAAAGCGAGTTGAAAAATCCGTTCCGTTTCGCTGAATCCCTGCGTACGAAATTGGGCTATACCGATTACCAACATACCGAAATTGCCGATGACATGCCGGGCGCTTTTTTTAGCAATAAAACCTATGAAAGCCGCCTGGAGTTAACCCATAACCCCTTGGGGATATTCCGCGGCATGGTTGGGTTTCAAGCCATTGCCGGTGATTTTTCGGCGATTGATAAGGCGACCGGTGAAATGATTGTGCCGCAAACGCTAAGTAACAGTTACGGCGTCTTTGCCGTGGAATCATTCAATATCGGGGCATTTGCCAACCAGCTCGGTATC
>DAINRH010000096.1:0-10865 GCA_036741905.1 Methylobacter sp.
ATCATGCGGCATCATGCCAAAGTTTACGAAAAGTTGTGTAGATACTTATGCCCTTGAGGGCATAGCTATCTACACAATTTTTCCGCATTATAAATACAAAGCAGCTTGACTCCCTCTCCTGCTGGAGAGGGTTGGGGTGAGGAGAATAAAAACAACCCTTTATATCCCCCTCGGCAATACTTCCCGAAACCACTATTTTCGATCATCGAGCCGTTCGTGCTGCGCCCAGGACTAAAGGCCTTGTCGAAGCATGATCGGCTTGACGCGGTAGCCCGAAATTTTTCCGCTCACCCTTCGACAAGCTCAGGGCGAACGGAAAAATTTCACCCAATTCATATCGGGAAGTTATTATTGACCATATCCTTAATGCGGCTTGTTGCTGGCGATGCCTTATAATACAGCAATTAACCCCATCAGCCCGCCCCCCCAATATTACAAAATGGCAGAATCGAAAACTTATCTGAATGTACCTTTCGCTCAAAAGGATGAGGCAAAAGCGCTCGGCGCAAGATGGGACGCAGTCCAAAAGAAATGGTTTATCCCGGCAGACAAGAACATTACGCTTTTTGCCAGATGGCAAACTGAATCCGGCACGGTGCAATCGCCCGGATCGAAAACATCACCCGCCAAAACCGGTTCTTCATCCGGAAAGACCGCCGCCGGGGTCAAAACCCATGCAACGGTTAAAGATTTTGTTGCCTATAACGGCGACGCACCGCCTTGGGATTAATGTTTGCGTCAGCTAAGAAGTGAGCATGAAATAACTTGAACAACTAGCGCCGATAAATTTTCAGCGGGAGTGCAAGCTTCGCTTGCGCTTGCAGGCGAAGCCTGCACTCCGGCTATTAGTAACTTGACCACGTTATTTCGTACACATTCCTAATCATCCTCATCCGGAATTTGTCCTTTTAGTTCTTCCGACAGCAGCATTTGCCCTCCGGTGACAACCAACTGTTCACCGGCACTGATGCCGCTGCCGACGAAATAACCGCCGCTCGTTGCCGAATACCGCTCTATAGTGCGGCGGCTGAATTGTTCGGCAGCGGTTTTAATGTACACAAAAGCCTGATCCAGGTACCAGACTAAAGCGGACTTCGGAATAACTACGCCGAACCGGTTTTCACCCGGTTCAGGTATCCATGCCGCAACGCGCATGCCGGGTCTGATGCGGTTCCCGTCGGCCTGGAAAAAGTAGCTTTCGCCTTGCGCGGTAGTATCTGTTTGCGGGGCCGCTGAAATCAGCTCGGCTTTAGTCGCCGCACCGCGGTTGCCTGTTGCTTCAACGTAAATAGTCTGAATCTCGTTTGCCAGCTGTTTATTAACCGGCAAGGTAATTTGCAACAGGGTTTTCCGGCCGGATAAAAAGCCGCTCAGCGGATCGGAATCGGTAGACAACGCCCTTTCAGCCAGCTTGTTACCCCAGTTGATTCGGGCTTCATCCATGATAGCCTTGCCTTGAACGCCGCTGGCATCAAGCTGGGCTTTATCGGTTTGCCATTGCGCTTGCTGAACTTGCACGTTGCGTTTCGATGTTGCGCCATCGCGATACAAGTCTTGCTGACGCTTGATATTCTGCTCAGCCTGCTTAAACCTTGCGGTAGCGCCGCTACGTTCGGTTAACGCGACCCAGTACCGATGCCGCAACTCGACCAACGGCTGTATATTGACCGCTTTTCCATAAGCGGTGAATTCAGGATGGTCGCTGACCGGAATCAGCATTTCTGTTTGCAGTCCCGATACCGACTGGGCTTTGGCGGACAGAAAAATACTGCCTTGCCCTACGGAGGAGCCCGGCAATTCGGCGACCGGCTTATCGTCATCGTCGGCAATAACCGGAGCGACGCTGAGCATAAAAAAGCAGGCTATTAAAAGAGCATTCATGTGAACAGGACAGTGAGTGTATAGATGAGCTCATGTTATAAGCTGATGTTACGCATTGTCCACGAAAAGCACGAAAGACGCGAAAAAACATAGAACAGTATATTTCTCGGTTAACGATGTAATGCCAAGCATTTAGCCACATTCCTTTTGACAACGTTCATGACAGGTATATGACTTGATACAGGCATGACGGACAGGAGAGGGACGCGCTTTGTTTTTTGCGTCTTTGTTCTCCTCTGTATGCCCTCTTTGTTTTTCGTGCCTTTCGTGGACTACGCTTTATTTTTAGATGCGTGCGTAACATCAGTTATAAGATTTCCCTTATTAAATGCATTTTTTTGTTGTTTTTAAAAAATTGCACGTTATCCTTCGACTGTATGAATACAGGAGGTGGAGCAATGCATGGAGCAGCACTTGCCAACAAAGCAACTAACTAGACTATTTGGAGATTATCATGAGCGACGTACCGGATAACTTAAAGTACGCAAAAACCCACGAATGGGCGAAAAGGGAAGGCGATAATATCGTTCGTGTCGGCATTACTGATTTTGCGCAGGAAGAACTAGGCGATTTGGTTTATATTGAGCTCCCTGAGTTGGGCCGCAAAGTAACGGCGCAGGAGCAGTGCGCCGTAGTCGAATCGGTTAAAACCGCGTCCGATTTGTTTAGCCCGGTTTCCGGAGAAGTCGTCGCTGTCAACGAAGCTTTGGCAGATGAACCTGAACAGGTCAATGACGATGCTTACGGCACTTGGTTGTTCTGCATAAAAGCCGATGACCCGTCTGAACTGGATGCGTTAATGGATGGCGATGCTTATCAGCTGATGATCGAACAATAATCCGGATTTATCTTGCTTGTAACGAAACTGACATACATCTGTGTAATATTTACTTTTTCAATAACTCATATTCGTAACAAATAATGGCAAATCCAAATGCAAAAGGCGTAAAACGCCTAATTAACGCGTGTTTTTTTTCTGTTGCCGGTTTTAAAGCAACCTGGACGCATGAAGAAGCATTCAGACAGGAAGTGATCCTGTTTGTGCTAACGACGCCACTGGCAATCTGGCTGGGGCAAAGCAATATCGAAAAACTGCTGTTGATCGGCAGTATCGTTTTAGTCATGCTGGTCGAATTGTTAAATTCGGCGGTTGAGGCTGTAGTCGACAGAGTGGGGCTTGAGCATCACGAATTATCGGGGCGCGCCAAAGATATTGGCTCCGCGGCCGTTATGATGTCGCTGGCCTGGGCTGCGGTAACCTGGGCATTAATTTTACTTTAACCGCGACTGCTCCAGGCAGTGCGGCATACACACCATCCCTGGCGATAAAGAGGAACACAACACAATGAGTGCATTAATATGCGGGTCTATGGCTTACGATACCATCATGGTTTTTCATGATAAATTTAAGCATCACATTTTGCCGGAAAAAATCCATATCCTGAATGTATCGTTCCTGGTGCCTGTCATGCGCCGCGAATACGGCGGTTGCGCGGGCAACATCGCCTACAATCTCAAACTGCTGGGCGAAGAGCCGTTAACCATGGCTACGGTCGGCCATGACTTTGAACCCTATGCCCAATGGATGGCTCAAAACCAGTTATCCGGCGAATATATCCAAATCCTGGACAACAGTTACACCGGGCAGGCCTATATCACTACTGATGAAGAGGCCAATCAGATTACCGCATTCCATCCCGGCGCAATGAATTTTTCGCATTTAAATTCAGTGCCGACCGACCGCAAAATCAGCATCGGCATCGTCTCGCCGGATGGCAAGGACGGCATGCAATTACATGCCGAACAATTCGCGGAATTGGACATACCTTTTATTTTCGATCCGGGCCAGGGTATGCCGATGTTTAACGGCGAAGAACTGCTCAAGTTTATCGATCAGGCCACCTGGATGACCTTGAATGACTATGAGTCCGAACTGATGCAGGAACGCACCGGCTTGACGCTGGAACAAATTGCCGAGCGGGTTGACGCGCTGATCATTACCTTGGGCGGACAGGGTTCTCAAATTTACGCCCACGGCGAGTGCATTACCATTCCGGCGGCAAAACCCAAAGCGATACTCGACCCGACCGGTTGCGGCGATGCCTATCGCGCAGGACTGTTATACGGTTTGATGAATGACTTGAGCTGGAGCGTGACCGGCCGGGTTGCCTCATTAATGGGTGCAATTAAAATCGAAAATAACGGCACCCAGAATCATTCATTCGATATGGATAGTTTCAGGGAACGCTACCGCGAGAATTTCGGAACTTCGTTTTAATCGTTAACTGTTAAATTTTCACCACGAAGACACGAAGAGCGCAAAGAAAAAACAAAACTTCGTGGTGAATTTGATTTAAAAAACTTATGACAAGCACTTCATGCTAAAACACACCCAAAATCTCTTAGACATCATGTCGCGCCTGCGTCACCCGGAACAGGGCTGCGCTTGGGACGTTAAACAGGACTTCACCAGTTTGATTCCTTACCTGATTGAAGAAGCCTACGAAGTCGTCGATGCGATTGAACGCAATGACCTCGATGATTTACGCTCGGAACTGGGCGACCTGCTGTTACAGGTGGTATTTCATTCCCAGATCGCCGAGGAGCAAGGGCTATTCAACTTTGAGCAGGTTTCTGCGGGCATTTGCGACAAGCTGATCCGCAGACATCCGCATGTGTTTTCCGATGCCGTTTTCAATACCGACGAAGAACGTCATCAGGCTTGGGAACAAGCAAAAGCCATTGAGCGCCAAGAAAAAAACAAAACGGAAGAACAAGAAAGTGTGTTATCAGGCGTGGCCCGCAATCTTCCGGCATTGATTGAGTGCGAAAAAATACAGGATCGCGCCGCAAACCACGGCTTTGATTGGCCGGATGCATTGCCGGTTTTCGATAAGGTGCTGGAAGAACTGGACGAGGTTAAAGAGGCCTGGCAATCCGGGGATCAAGCGCATATTCAAGAAGAAATCGGCGATTTATTGCTGGTTGCGGTTAATTTGGCCCGGCATTTAAACGTCAATGCCGAAGTCGCGCTCAAGGAAAGCACCAAAAAATTCTCCAGGCGTTTTCAACATATAGAACAGCAGGTCAAAGCCTCCGGCCTGAACCTGAAAGACTGCGAACTGGCCGAATTAGATGCCTTCTGGAATCAGGCAAAACTAGCGTTAAGCAAAAAATAGATCATGCAAAAGGGGCGAACGGGCCGCCCCCCTCATATGCATTAAAACTCTTCCCACTCATCAGCGCTTGCCATCTTTGCTTGAGGTTTCGACTTGCTTGCCGAAGCATTGAAATCTTTTTTCAAGCGCATAATCGCCACCCCAACCGCGGTTGACGCGGCAACGAACGCGGATCCGTTACCCAGCAGCGCTTCCGCCTCGCTGAATTTTTTTGCATTGATCATATTAGCTATTCTACCGGCCTCGATATGAAAGGCCGCATGCTTGGACACACAATCGGCATAATTCGGCTCATGGGCAAGGTGATGCTTAACGTCGTGATGCAACCATTTACCGAAATCGCAACAATCATCCCTTGAAATCGTTGCCGCATCCATTTCTTCGCGTTTTGATATGGCGGTACGGAGCTTCACCTTCCACTCGGAATGTTTCTCAAGCGCCTTATCCAAATCGATGCCGACGTTGCCGGCTACCGGCGTATTTTGATAAGACTCTTTCTTGACCGGGGCGCTTTTTACGCTGGCTTGGCTAACAGCGCGCACCGGCTCAGCATTAACAACCGCAATCGAGCCGGACGCATTGCCGTCCAATTTAAAATGTCCCACCGTAACCGCCAGGTTTTGCGTTTGCTCTTCCATCGATTCCGCCGCCGCTGCCGCTTGCTCCACCAACGCCGCATTCTGTTGGGTCACGTCGTCCATTTGCCCGATCGCCTGATTAACCTGCTCAATGCCGGACGTTTGCTCCATAGAAGCGGAGCTGATCTCGGACATGATGACCGTCACGCCGCGGATGGCATTAACAATTTCTTCCATGGTTTTGCCGGCTTGAGCAACCAGCTTGGTGCCGTCTTCGACTTTCTCCACCGAATCGCCAATCAGGCCTTTAATTTCCGCTGCGGCAGCGGCAGCGCGTTGCGCGAGATTGCGCACCTCGACCGCCACCACGGCAAAACCGCGGCCTTGTTCACCGGCGCGGGCCGCTTCCACCGCCGCGTTGAGCGCGAGAATATTGGTTTGGAAAGCGATGCCGTCGATCACCGAGATGATGTCCACCACCTTGCGCGAAGATTCATTAATGCCTTCCATGGTCGATATAACCTGACCGACCACTTTAACGCCCTTACCGGCGATGTCGGTCGCGCCGACGGCAAGCCGGTTGGCATGTTTGGCGTTTTGGCTATTAGCCTGCACGGTGGAGGTCAACTCTTCCATGCTGGCCGCGGTTTGTTCCAGACTGGCGGCCTGCTCTTCGGTTCGATGCGACAGGTCATTGTTGCCTGCGGCAATTTCTTTTGCTGCGATGTCAATCGCCGCGGACGCTTCCTTGATTTGATTGACAATAAATTTCAGCGTTCCCACCGTGTAATTGGAGTCGTCCTTAAGCTGCTTAAAAATCCCCGAATAGTTGCTATCGATCGTTTCGGTCAAATCGCCGCGGGACATGGCGCCCAGTACGCGCACCACTTCATTCATGCCGGTTGAACTGGTCTCCATCAGCTCATTAACGCCTTGCGCCAATTGCAGGATGAAGCCGTCTTTATCCGCCTCGTCAATGCGCTGGTTAAAATCGCCTAACACCGCGCCGCTCACCACCTTGGCGACTTCCTGCTCGATGACCACCTCCGCGGTTCTATCCTTCCATTCCACCACCGAGCCGATTCTTTGCCCCCGCTCGTTGTTGATGGGGTTGACTATCAAATCAAAAGTACGGCTTCCGATGTGAATCTCGCTACGAAGAGTAGAACTTAAGGTATCAAGCAATTGTCTTTGATGATCGGGGTTCTTATGGAAAACATCCATCTTTGCGCCCGATAATTTATTAGCATTAAACTTGGGCAAAACCTTGCTTATGTCAGACTCGGCATGCCGCATCATCATGAGTGCGGCTGGGTTCATATAGATGATGTTACGTTCGTTGTCCGCCACCATCACACTGGACGTAATACCATCAAGAGCAATTTTAATGCGCAGGGATTCGTCGTGCTCTTTACGATCCTTGGTTATACGTGTCAGCAATTGTTGCTGCATGATGCTCATTGAGCGTAACAGGTCGCCCAGTTCATCCTTTTGCCGAATGTCTATGTTAGAACTCAAATCGCCATTTTCAATGGCCCTGGCCACTTGCTGAAGCGTGTTAATCGAACTTAGAATTCCCCTGCTGATAAGAAAGGTCAAGACAACAGTCATCAGGGTCGCCAGAACGGTTAGCACGGTGAAGAATATCGCCATGCGCTGAGCATCGCTCTTGAATTTGCCGGTAGCATCGAGAAGATCGTCGGAGAGTTTATTCTCGACTTCCTTGATCAGGTTAATTTTTTCAGTCGCCGCCTTGAACCAGTAGAGAGGATCAACGCCCAATCCAGGTTCAGTGCCTTTATCCATGGCGATTTTTTCCATCTTGGCGACTTCATCGACCGCAGAACCCGCTACCTTAGCCTTATAAAACGCCTTTTGGCTGTCCAGCGCATAGGTAAAAAACATATCGGTATAAACATCCTGGGCGGAAAAAATTTTCAGGAATCGATTCAAGGTATCAGGCGTAAACTGGTCTGCGGCAAATACCGTCGCCAGCAAAGCGCGCTCCATGCCGGCACGTTCTTTGGCTTTGAGCAAACCTGAATACGACGAGGCCAGACGGGAAATTTCGCTGTGACTGCTGAGCGTGGAAACCTGGGCCGGAACATCGAGCAGGGAAGCGATGGTTTTACTGTAATAAGCGCTCGATTGTATTGCATCGATGCCAAGAGCGCTGATGCTGCCGCGCTTGGCGGCCAACTCCTCCAAATTATTCACTGCCGCAGTCAACAGAATCGTCAGTCCGTCACTGCCCGAATCGAAGTTTTTCAGTGTCGCTTGGAGTGTTTCAACAGTCTTATCGGTTTTCGCGCGTTGCTCAGGCAATTCGGCGGCAAACTTAACGCCTTTGCTACTGAGGAAAGAGGCGCTCATGCCGCGCTCTTTCTGCATTTCATGTACCAGCGCGCCGATTTTAACAGAAACATCAACCAGCGATTCCAGCTTGACCATCTCTTTAGAAGTCGATTGCCGCTCAATGACGCCCGACCCGGCAAAATAAAGCAGAGCTAATGCCGGAATGGCGGCTATCAGGATTAATTTGGACCTTAGACTCGACGTGAAAGCAATATTGTTTGACATGCTACATTCCTTGAGTGATGTTTCTTGAAGTGTTTTGGGACATCTACTAGGTGTCAGGTTAAGCTTTTACGCTCTTTAGGACTCAGTCACTCGATTGATGCCTAAATACGCTAACCGTGCTAAAAATTATAGCATCTAAAACTAACCGTCCAGCAATCGAATTGCCATCACATCGCATACGGCGTGATGCAAAACGCTGTTTGCCGTCGAACCCAACAATAACGACAGGCCATGCCGCCCATGACAACCGACCACGATTAAATCAATGCACTCCCGCTCGGCAAAGCGGGCAATCTCCTGTTTGGGCGAGCCCCAAATCATCCAACGATTAGCCAAAGTAACGCCCAGCCGATCGCCAATCCGCATCAATCCGGTTTTCTCCGCTTCGAGTAGCTCATAACCCGAATCCTCAGCCAATGAGATCACCGCGCCATAACCGGTATCCGGCATGGGAATATTATCCAACACATGAATGATGCTCAATTTAGCCTGGTATTTTTCGGCCAAATCTTTTGCTCTTCGGACAACCGTATCGCCGTGCCCTGAATAATCCACGGCCAATAAAATATGCTGATAAGCGCCCATTGTTGTCCTTAGTTTTTATAAGCGGATCCAATGCGCCTTTTATGCTAATACAGGAGGGCTGCACGGATGAGGGGGAGGTAGACGAGACACGAACAAAGCGACGTTAAAAACTTCGCGCTCTTCGTGTCTTCGTGGTGATAGCTGTTAAATTTTACGCCTAGACCTTATGATAAATATCGGCGCCTTCTTCAAGAAACTGCTTGGACTTTTCATCCATGCCCAGCTTTAACGCTTCTTCATCGGCAATCCCTTTTGCCGTCGCATAATCGCGCACATCCTGGCTGATTTTCATCGAGCAGAAATGCGGCCCGCACATCGAGCAAAAATGCGCGACTTTGGCTGACTCTTTAGGCAAGGTTTCGTCATGAAATTCGCGGGCTTTTTCAGGATCAAGGCCGATGTTGAATTGGTCTTCCCAACGGAATTCAAAACGCGCTTTGGACATCGCGTTATCGCGCGCCTGCGCGCCGGGATGACCTTTAGCCAAGTCCGCTGCATGGGCGGCGATTTTGTACGTCACGATGCCTTCTCGGACATCCTGCTTGTTCGGCAAGCCCAAATGCTCTTTTTGGGTCACGTAACACAGCATCGCGCAGCCGTACCAGCCGATGTTGGCCGCGCCTATCGCCGAGGTGATATGGTCGTAACCGGGAGCGATGTCGGTGGTCAGCGGGCCCAAGGTGTAGAAAGGCGCTTCGCCGCATTCTTCCAACTGCTTGTCCATATTGACTTTGATCATATGCAAGGGCACATGGCCAGGGCCTTCGATCATGGTTTGCACGTCGTGTTTCCAGGCGATTTTAGTTAATTCGCCCAGCGTTTCCAGCTCACCGAATTGTGCCGCATCGTTGGCGTCGTAGATTGAGCCGGGACGCAGACCGTCGCCTAATGAGAAAGACACATCATAGGCTTTCATGATTTCGCAGATTTCTTCAAAGTGCGTGTATAAAAAGCTTTCGGTATGATGCGCCAGACACCATTTCGCCATGATCGAACCGCCGCGCGATACGATGCCGGTCATGCGCTTAGCGGTTAACGGTACATGGTGTAAACGCACTCCGGCATGAATGGTAAAGTAATCCACGCCCTGCTCGGCTTGCTCGATCAAGGTGTCGCGGAAGATTTCCCAGGTCAGATCTTCGGCTTTGCCGTTGACTTTTTCCAGGGCTTGGTAGATAGGCACGGTGCCGATGGGCACCGGCGAGTTGCGCAAAATCCACTCGCGGGTTTCGTGGATGTTTTTACCGGTGGATAAATCCATGATGGTATCGCCGCCCCAACGAATGCCCCAGAGCATTTTTTCGACTTCTTCCTCGATAGACGAGGTAACCGCCGAGTTGCCCAAATTGCCGTTGATTTTAACCAAAAAGTTGCGGCCGATAATCATCGGCTCCAGTTCGGGATGGTTGATGTTGCACGGAATAATAGCCCGGCCTCTAGCCACTTCGTCACGGACAAATTCAGGGGTAATCACATCGGGAATCGACGCGCCGAACGAATCGCCGGGATGCTGATCTTTCCACAAATGACGCATTTCTTCCATTTTTTGGTTTTCACGAATGGCGATGTATTCCATCTCCGGCGTGATGATGCCCTGTCTGGCATAGTGCATTTGCGATACGTTTTTTCCGGCTTTCGCCCTGCGTGGCTTGCGGATATGCTCGAAACGCAGTTCGGCGGTAGCCGGATCTTCAAGGCGCTGACGACCGAAGTCCGAGCTGGGACCCGCTAACTCTTCGGTATCGTTTCGTTCTGAAATCCAGGCTGAACGGATAGCGCCCAAGCCTTTCTTCAAATCGACTTCGACATTGGGATCGGTGTATACGCCCGAGGTATCGTAAACATAAAGCGGCGGATTTTTTTCTGCGCCTTTTTCCGCGCCGAAATGCACCGGAGTATCGGATAAGGTGATTTTTCGCATCGGAACCTGTATGTCGGGGCGACTGCCTTGAACATATATTTTTTCCGATGCGGGATAGGAATCGATCTTTACGCTACTGGCTTCAGTAGACGTAACTTCTTTAAGGACAGCGCTCATGTTTATCTCCAACAATAAAACAAT
>DAINRH010000096.1:10875-13162 GCA_036741905.1 Methylobacter sp.
GGCTTTCCTACGCCGGCATTAACCGGGGTCAGGTTCAAAGGGTTTTTCTCAGCCGCCCTATCCCATGAAACACATGGAAACAAGGAAGCACCCCTAGCCTTTACGGATGTCGTCCTAAGTTAAAGGATAATGCCGAAGATTGCAAGCTTGGACCGCGTCACTGGAACAACAAACACCATATAAAACAAATGGTTTTGACAACCAAGACCGTTTATAAAGTCTTCTTTACAGCCCGCATCAACCCCTCTGCTGCCATTAGGATAAAATATCGGCTTGCAGGACTATTCCGGGAGAAAATTACACGAAAAGTTTTAGTCGAACGCTTATCCCGGAAGCGTTCCGCCCCATAAAAGAAACTATCTATCAACACTGTAAAAATGATTTTTTTTACCAGCAATGTTAGAATCAATACAATTCCTGGCTAAGCAGATTTAACGGATGTCGACAGACTCTCAACAGAACGCTCATCACTCCCCCGTACTGGAATTTAAAAGCAGCACTTTTTCTGTGCCTGTTTTGGTTTTATCCAGTAATGATGCCATTATTATCGAACAACAATTACAAGAAAAAATCCATCTGGCACCCGAGTTTTTCAAGAATTCGCCGCTGGTGTTTGACTTACAGGAACTGAATAAACACGATCTCGACATTGATGTTACCGAACTCATCAACATCATCCGCAGTCTGGGCTTATTGCCGATAGGCATACGCGGCGGCGGCGCACAACAGAATCAACAAGCGTTGGAGCTTGGCGTTCCCATCCATTCCGGCCATAGCGTTGCGCTCTCTTCCGGAACCCAAAAACCACAACCGCCGGAACCTGAAGCCGCGCCGGAACCCCAAATCGTTGCCGAAGCCGCCACACTGATCACCCATCCGGTCCGGTCCGGCCAACGCATTTACGCTTCAGGCGATTTGATCATTTTAGCTCAGGTCAGTGCCGGGGCTGAAATCATGGCCGAAGGCAATATTCATGTCTACGGCTCGCTAAGAGGCCGGGCGCTGGCGGGCGTACAAGGCAACACGGAAGCGCGTATTTTCTGTTCCGATTTACAGGCCGAGCTTATTTCGATTGCCGGAAACTACAAGATCAGCGAAGACTTGAATGACGCCGTTCCCAACCAGCGCGTTCAGATCTATTTACAAAACCATGCTTTAGTTATTAAAGATATTTAACTTATACAGGCTCTTTGGAGGAACAATTTGTGGCACGAATTATAGTCGTAACATCAGGTAAAGGCGGCGTTGGAAAAACAACTACAAGCGCCGCCATAGCCATGGGGCTTGCAAAAAAAGGCCACAAAACGGCGGTCATCGATTTTGACGTGGGTTTGCGTAATCTGGATTTAATCATGGGTTGCGAGCGCCGCGTTGTTTATGACTTTGTCAACGTCATCAATGGCGAAGCGACGCTTAACCAGGCATTGATACGCGATAAAACCTGCAATCAGCTGTACATTCTGCCTGCCTCGCAAACTCGGGATAAAGACGCCCTGAGCCAGGAAGGCGTAGGCAAAATCTTGGACGAACTGAAAAAAGACTTTAAATACATCGTTTGCGATTCTCCTGCCGGCATCGAAAAAGGCGCGCATTTGGCGATGTATTTTGCCGACGACGCATTTATCGTCACCAACCCTGAAGTCTCTTCAGTGCGTGACTCAGATCGTATGCTAGGTATCTTATCCAGCAAATCGCGCCGGGCTGAGCAAAACGACGAACCTATTAAAGAATACCTGCTTTTAACCCGATATTCGCCTGAGCGAGTCAAATTGGGCGAGATGCTGAGCGTCGACGATGTGCAGGAAATATTATCGCTGCATTTACTGGGCGTTATCCCGGAATCAAAGTCGGTGTTGAATGCATCCAACTCAGGCACCCCGGTTATTCTTGACGAAAAAAGCGATGCCGGCCAGGCCTATGCGGATGTTATCGCGCGCTATTTGGGTGAAGACAGACCGCATCGATTCATTGATGAGAAGAAAGGCCTGTTCGGGAAGCTTTTCGGAGGCAAATAATGAGTTTACTGGATTATTTTAGGACATCTAAAGCCAGTTCGGCGTCACTGGCCAAGGAAAGACTGCAAATTCTGGTTGCCCACGAGCGCAGCTCCAGGAACCAGCCCTCTTACCTGCCGCAATTGCAAAAAGAATTGCTGGAAGTTATTCGAAAATACGTTAACGTAGAGCAAGATGCTATATCCGTTAATTTTGAGCAAAACGATACTCAGGAGACGCTCGAATTAAATATCGTACTGCCTGAACATCAAACCAAGATTTCTTAACACAAC
>DAINRH010000096.1:13172-14599 GCA_036741905.1 Methylobacter sp.
TCCAAGCTAAAGGTGACCACTATGTCTAATACAATCGGCGATGCAGCAGGAATAGTCTGGAAATATCTGGATACTAACGGACCCTCCAGTGTCAATAAAGTTACCACTGAAACCGGCATCAATAAAAATGATGTTCAACGCGCCATAGGTTGGCTATGCAAGGAAGACAAGCTGTCCATTGAGATGATAGGCCGCGCTGAAACGCTATCGTTGAAATAAATCGGGGGCGGTAAAGACGTTGCGCTGCAACGTCTTTACACTACCGCTTTGAATGACTAAACAGTTTCAAAAAAATTATTTTAATTCCCGATGCCTGACAATTACATTCAAAAACGGGCCTTTAAACTGCTTGGCGAGTGAGTCCACCAGATAAACCGAGCGATGCTGACCGCCTGTACAACCTACCGCCACCGTCAAATAACTGCGTCCTTCAGCCTCGAACCGCGGAATCCAGCGTTCAAGAAAACCTGTAATATCTTTAAAAAGCTCGCCAACCAGCGCTTGCTCATTAAGAAAGTCGATTACCGGCTGGTCTTTTCCTGTTAATCCGCGTAATTCCGGAATCCAGTAAGGATTCGGCAAGCTGCGGGCATCAAATACAAAATCGGCATCCAACGGAACCCCATGTTTGAACCCGAAGGATTGAAACTGCAAGGAAATATGCCTGACATCCCTTTCGCCGACCTGATCCCTGATAAGTTCACGCAACTCGTGATAATGCGTTCGGCTGGTATCGATGACCACGCTGGCGTGCCTGACAACCTGCGTTAACATTTCCTTTTCAATTTTTAACGCTTCTCTTAACGGCACATTCGAATCCGTCAGCGGATGGCGTCGCCGGGTTTCGCTATAGCGCTTCAATAAGGTCGATTCTTCGGCCTGCATAAAGATGATTTCGCAATCAATCTGCTTGTTGCGTATTAGCGCCAGGCTTTCGGAAAAATTGGCCAGGCTTTCGCTCTGATTCCTGGCATCAATGCCTATGGCCGTTTTTGCATAGGTCAGTTTATCCACCAGCATGACATGGTTAATAAAATCTTCCAGCAAGGTCACGGGTAGATTATCGATGCAGTAATAACCGCAATCTTCCAGCGTATCCAAGGCGATACTTTTACCGGAACCGGAAAGACCGCTGACGATTAATAGTTTCATGAAATCAGGCTCAAGGCTCAAGGCTCAAGGCTCAAAAAAACGCCTTTTACCTTGTACCTTTTACCTTGCTCCTACCTTATCTATGCTGTCCGGTTTTTTCTTTATGCTTGATAATCTGACGGTCTAACTTATCCACCATAGCATCAATAGCCGCATACATATCTTCCTGATGATCTTCGGCGAACAATTTAGCGCCGCTCAATTGCAGCGTTGCTTCAGCCTTTTGAATTAACTTTTCCACGCTTAAAATGACGTGTACATCGGTAACATTATCA
>DAINRH010000097.1:0-14579 GCA_036741905.1 Methylobacter sp.
CAATAATGAAGGATGCCCGGCTTTATTAAAAAAAATAAAGTAAAATGGCCGCTTTTTCAAAATCTCATATCCATAGATATTAAGCAGACAGCAAAGGTACATAATGAAGAATTATAAAATCGCAGTGTTAGCCGGTGACGGTATCGGGCCTGAAATTACGCGGGAAGCCATTAAGGTGCTCAAGCTTATCGAAGAGCGTAATGATGTTTCTTTTGAACTGCTGCCCGCAGCTTTTGGGGCCTGCGCCTATTTTGAATTCGGCGATGCCTTTCCGCAATCGACCATCGATATTTGCGACCGGGCCGACGCGATTCTTAAAGGCCCGATTGGTTTGAGCCATGAACAATCCAAAACTATTCCCATCGATAAGCAACCCGAGCGCGGCGCGTTGCTGCCGATGCGTCGCCGTTACAACACCTACGCAAACTTTCGCCCGGTCTTCCTGCCTAAAGCCTTGGCCCATTTCTCGCCGCTAAAGCCTGAAATCATCGGCGAGGGCATCGATATTATTATGGTTCGGGAACTGGTCGGCGGCCTGTATTTCGGTAGCAAGGAAACCGGCGTTAACGAGCAGGGCTTGCGTTATGTCAAAGAAACCCTGGAATACGATGAGCACCAAATCAGCCAGATTTTGCATCAGGCGTTCAAGCTCGCCCAAAAACGCAAGAAAGTGCTGCATAACATTCATAAAAGCAATGTGCTGAAATCCAGCGTATTGTGGAATGAAATACTCGATGAAGTGGCTAAAGAATACCCCGAAGTGGAAGTCATCCATCAGCTGGTTGACTCGGCCGCGACCAATCTGTGCTTAAAGCCCACCCAGTTCGACGTGATGGTTATGGAAAACATGTTCGGCGACATCCTCAGCGACCAGGGCGGCGGTATCCTGGGTTCTTTGGGCTTGATGCCTTCCGCCTGCATAGGCGATGAAAAAGCTTACTACGAGCCGTCGCATGGTTCGGCGCCGGACATCGCCGGAAAAAATATCGCCAACCCTTACTCGATGATCGGTTCGGTGGCGATGATGCTGGAAAACAGTTTCGATATGGCCGAAGAAGCCAAGAATGTTTGGGCTGCGATGCAAGGCGTGTTTGGCGACGGTTACTCAACCGCCGACCTGTCCAAGCCGGGCAGCGGCGTTACCATGATCAGCACCGAAGAATTCGGTGACAAGGTTGTTGAAAAACTGAGGCAGATGCCGAGGGTGTAGTCAGGTGGCAATAAGTGCGGATTAATGTCTTTTATTCAACACGAAGAGCGCGAAGAAAAATAAAGTAACTTCGCCAACTTCATGGTGATTAATCAATCCGCTTAACTTTATATTGCTCGCTACCTAACAGTTAACACCACGAGAGACAGCGAAAAACTTCGCGCTCTTCGTGTCTTCGTGGTGATTTTTAACTTTTTAGGTTAAACCTACATAGCTGACATAAGCCCGATAACCCGCAAAAACCGACAGCATCAGGAAGATCGTTCCGCTGATCCTGTGCAGCAACACTAACGGGACTTTTTGCAAAATAGTGCGGCCTGCCAGAATTCCCAGCGCGGAGGTTGAGGCCAGTGCGACGGTCGAACCGAACCACACGGCAATAGGTGCGGCGGTGCTGCTTAAACCGACAACAGCCAACTGGGTTTTGTCGCCGAATTCAGCCACGGTAATTAATAAAAAAGTGGTGAAGAAAATGCTGTTGCCGCTTTTTTCCTTAATTTCCTCATTTTCATCGTCCATTTCCACCCGCAAGGAATGAATGCCGAAGGCGGCGAACAGTATCGCGACGACAGCCGCGACGATGTATGTAGGTAGCCAGCTGGCAATGGCGATGCCAAAAATAACGGCCAAGGTATTTAAAAAGGCGAAGGCGGCGATAGCGCCCAGCAAAACCGGCATGGCTCTGTGCCGGGATGCCAATGTCATGCATACCAGCTGGCTTTTATCGCCGATTTCAGCCGCGGCAATCAGGGCAAAACTGGTTGCCGCGGTGGCTGATATTTCGCCAAAGTTGCCATTGCTCAGCAACGATAAAAAATGCTGCAAGGCGCTTTGAAGATTTTCGTAAAGAGGTGCGCTGCTCAGTGAAGCTAGAAAATGTTGTAAATAGCTTTGAAGATGATCCATTTTGTTTCCGGGGAACGATTTTTCCTGCATGTGCCGTTGTCAGGTGCGTACAGCTCACCCTGCAACGGCAGTATTTCGGTAAGGTATTAACCCAGCATATTGTCCAGCGTCATCATAATGATGAAGCCGATCATTAAGGCAAAGGTAGCGTAGCGCGAACGACCGTTGGAATGGGTTTCGGGAATGATTTCTTCGCTGATCACAAACAGCATGGCCCCGGCGGCGAAGCCCATGGCTATCGGCAGGATGGGTTGGAACAGGGTAACCATGGTAATGCCGAGCAAGCCGCCTACCGGCTCCACCAGGCCTGTTAGCGTGGCAATGCCTACGGCTCGCCACTTGTTGTAGCCCAGTCCGACCAAGGGCAGGGCGACGGCCAAGCCTTCGGGGATATTTTGCAGGGCTATGGCAATCGCCAGAACCACGCCGTTTTTCATCTCCCCGGAACCGAAGCTGACGCCGACCGACATGCCTTCAGGAAAGTTATGGATAGTGATCGCAATGATGAATAGCCACACTTTTTTTAGTGAACTCAGATGGGTATCGGAAATTGAATCAAAATGTACATGCGGCAACTGGCGGTCGGCGTAATGCAAAAACAGGGCGCCGATCAGCATGCCGAAAGATACGATATAAATACCTTTTCCCGGCGATACCAGGTTGCCGTATGCCATGCCGGGAACCAGCAGGGAAAATGCGGTTGCGGCCAGCATGACGCCGGCGGCGGCGCCGAGCATGCTGTTGAACAGGTTTTGGGAAATGTTTTTGAAAAACAGCGCGGGTAAAGCGCCAAGGCCTGTCGCCAGTCCGGCCATGATGCTGGCAAAAAAACCGATAACAACAATCCGGCCGAAAATTAAATACAAAGCGCCGAATACCACCAACTGCGACAACAGGAATAATCCCGCCACTGTCGCCCAGCGTTTTAGCGGCGGCATCGCCAGCAGTTGTTGATAATTCTCGCTGGATTTTATTGCGTCTACCCGGTCTTCAAAATAGCGTTGCAATTTAGTTATAGTCTTCGTTGTTAAGGTCATAAGGTTTACCTGCATCGGCTTGTTTTGGAATGTGCGCCAGGCATTATAACCAAATACCCATAGCTTGGGGTTGTTTGTGGCGGATGCGTTCGCTTTTCAGAGATATAGGAATATTTCCTTTTGTCGGCCATTGTCTAGTGCCTAAGTAATGGTTTGGCTATGATGGCGGTATTATTTATCTGGAGAGAACAATGAAGAAATTGACATGTACACTACTCGGGTTAGGCCTGACGGCAGCCGGAGCGGTTTTTGCCAAAGACCAACCGATGGATCTGGGTATTATAGATGTTGTCGGCGTTACGCCGTTGCAAGGCAGCGATATTGCCGCCAACAAAATACCGGCCAATATCCAAACCGTTTCTTCCGAGCAGCTGGAAAAAGCCCAAAGCATCAGCTTGGCCGATTACATCAACCGCTACTTGGGCAGCGTCCATATCAATGAAGCGCAAAATAACCCGTTGCAGCCGGACATTTCCTATCGCGGCTTTGTCGCGTCGCCATTGCTCGGCTTGCCGCAAGGCTTATCGACCTATGTGAACGGCGTCCGCTTTAATGAACCGTTCGGCGATACCGTCAATTGGGATTTGATTCCCGAAGGCGCGATCGATTCGATGGCTTTATATCCTGGGTCTAACCCGGTTTACGGCCTGAACAGTTTAGGCGGAGCCATATCCATCAAGACCAAAACCGGTTTTTCAGCGCCCAAGCATGAGCTGGAAGCTTACGGCGGCTCTTGGGGCAGGCATTCGGAGGAATTAAGCAGCGGCTGGAATAATGGCACCTGGGGTTATTTTTTAGACCTGCATCATTTTGAGGAAGACGGCTGGCGGGATTTTTCGCCGACCAAGGCCGATCAGGCCTTCGGCACCTTGAGCTGGCGCGGTGATAAAGGCTCGTTAGACTTGACCTTGGGCGGCAATGATAACAACATGCGCGGCAACGGCGCTGCGCCGATCCAATTGCAGCAGCAAAACCGGGCGGCGGTGTTCACCCATCCCGACCAGACCGTCACCCGGATGTTCTTTTCCGAATTGGCGGGCAGCTATGATGTGGCTGATGACATTGAAGTCAGCGGCAATGCCTATTTCAGGCAGAACCGGATCAGGACTTTTAATGGCGATAACAGCGATTATGATGCCTGTCAGCTCCCTGGCAATGCCGGGAATTTATGTGAAAATCCGGGGGCTGATGAGCAGGAAGTTGAGGATATTAACGGTAATGAAGTGCTGGCCGATGATGCGGTCGAAGGCGCAACCAACAACACCAGCCAAACCAATATGCGCAGCCGTGGCGGCACGTTGCAGACGGCGTTCGCTCAGGACTTGTTCAAGCATAAAAACAACCTGACTGTGGGTACAAGTTACGATTATGCCGAAGTGCATTTCGGTTCGGACACCGAGCTGGGTTCGCTGACCGATACACGGGGCACAACGCAAAGCGGGATTCTGGTCGATGAATCCCGAGTCCGTTTGAATACCAATACCTCAACAGTAGGCGTATTCCTGACCGACAGTTTTTCCATTACCGATGACCTGACCGCAACCGTAGCGGGGCGGTACAACTACAGTCATATCAACATGGAAGATAAGTACATAAAAGCCCCGTCAAAAACCCTGGACGGGTCGCATACCTTTGACCGGCTTAACCCTTCCGCAGGTTTGACTTACCAAATCAGGGATAACCTGAATGTGTACGGCAGCTACAGCGAGTCGGCCCGGGCGCCGACGCCGATGGAATTAAGCTGCGCCGATCCGACGGCTCCGTGCAAATTGCCTAACTCGTTTGTAGCCGATCCGCCTTTGGAACAGGTGGTTGCCAAAACCTGGGAAGGCGGTCTTAGAGGGGATTTGGATGAGCTGCTGGGTAAGGGCGATTTGAAATGGAATCTGGGCTATTTCAACACCATTAATCACAATGACATTATTTTTCGCCGCGATGCCGCCAGCGGCATTATCAGCCAAGGCTATTTCAGTAATGTGGGCAAGACCCGCCGTTACGGCATAGAAGCGGGGACTACGGTTAATTATCCGCAGCTGTTCAGTGGCATTGACGATTGGCATTTTTCGACCAACTATACCTATTTGAATGCACGGTTTTTGGATGGTTTCGATATTCAGAACCCGCTCGATACAACTCAGGCGATGGCTGTTACCAAAGGCAACAGAATTCCCGGCATCCCCGAGCATATCTATAAGGCCTCGGTGGGTGTCGATTTATGGCAGCGCGTGTCGTTGGGTATTGACGGTACTTATAGCGGCAATAAGTATTTCAGGGGCGACGAGGCTAATTCCACAGCGCCGCTGGCCGGTTACTGGCTATTTAACGCCAAGGCGGAATACAAGGTCACCAAGAATTTTGCGGTATTCGGCAAGGTCGATAATATCTTCGACAAGAACTACAACTCTTTCGGAGTTTACGGGCAGGCCAATGAGGTGTTGCCGGGCTTTGACGATGGCCGGTTTGTATCGCCCGGTGCGCCCAGGGCGGGTTGGATTGGGGTGCGTTTGACTATGTAAGGATTTGAGCGGAAATAACTTCCCGAAACCTGGACTTATCATTCTCACGCTTTGCGTTCGTCGTTATTCCGGCATAGCGTTAGGTCTGACTTGCAAGGTTTCGAGCGGAGCAACATGCCCCATCCGGCTTGGTTTGAAGTTACTTTCTCCCGCGGGCTACTGCTGAGTGACGTGCTTTAAAAGTCGCTTTCCAATCACATTTCTTCAGGCAATAAAAAGCCCGCATAAAGCGGGCGCGCTGAGTGCTGTTATTATTGTTATTTAGTTGTCGTTTGCAACTTGACCCAAGCAGTGTCACTTATTTTATTATTATTATCAGCTAGTCTAAAAGACTAATTCCCCCTCTTAGTCGGTAATGAAACCGAGCTCAGTCCCTTAAGCTGGTGCGAATTTTATTCAAATGAACTCGCCTTGTCTATTTAAAAAATAGGCTTTGGCGGGAAAAATAGCGTCGTCTCGGAAATGTATAACAAATACAGTTTATTACGGAGTTTTAGCGGCCGCTAATAAACAAAATGACAGGCAGGCAGTGCTTTTTGTTCAGGTAGCGTTCAGGATTATCACCGATTGCGCCTGGCCTCTTCTTCCTCATTGGTAAAGAAGTTGAGTCGTTCATTAAGGATGGAAGATAGTTGAAAATTAAGGCCTTTTGATTTTTGAGCCAGTTTTATTTGCAGGATTGCATCTCTGGTTTGCCCCGTTGCATAGTAGTATTCGGCAAGATAACGGTGAGATTCGGCGGGTTGGTTTAAGTCGCTATAAACTTGTGCCAACAGCTGCGAATAAATCGGTTGTTGCTGGGTTTTAGGCTTTAGCAGGAGTAAGTTCTTCCGTGCCAGGTCGGCGTTACCGGCCTTTAGGAGGGAGGTAATATATTCGAGCTTAATGGCCTCGTTATCGGGAAATTGCTCGGTCAGTTTTTTATAGCGGGCCAACGCTGTGCTGTAGTTTTTCGAGTCCAGCGCAGTGCGGGCAAGCGCGGTAGCGTATTGGGCCTGGTTTGGGTATTCTTTGCCGAGTTGCTGGAAAATGGTTTCCGCTTCAGTAAATTTTTGCGAGTTAAGTGCGCACAGCCCCAGCCCGTAGCGAGCAACGGTGCGTTGTTCGACGGTGCCTTGGCTTGATCTGGCTTGAAAGTATTTAAGCGCCTCGGTATTGTCGGTGCCGGTTAACACACGAATTTTTGCTTTGGCTAATTGGTAGCCGAGCGAGTCGGGATATTGTTTGTAAGGGTAGGTTTCAGCGCGGCCGCGGGTGTCGGAAATACGTGAGGCGGTAACCGGGTGGGTCCTTAGAAATTCAGGGATGTTTTGTCCGTAATAGCGGCTGGATTGCTGTAGGCGCTCGAAAAAAGTGGGCATGCTGCGCGGATCATATTGGGAGCCTGCCAAGGTTTGCATGCCGACGCGATCGGCCTCCGCCTCGTTTTCGCGCGTAAAATCAATTTGAAACTGAACGTTACCGGCCTGGATAGCCACGATGGCGGCTTGTCCAAGCGCGGGGGATTGGGTGCCCAATAAAATGGCGGCCAAGGTCGCTGCGGCAGTAGGGATCGATAAGCGGCTGGAGGCCTCGTAAGCGCGGTATAAATGGCGCTGGGTAACGTGGGCAATTTCGTGCGCCATCACCGACGCCAATTCGCTTTCGGCTTCGGTGATTAAAATCAATCCGGAATTTACGCCAATATAACCGCCAGGTCCCGCAAAAGCGTTAATGTCATTTTCCAGCACCACGAAAAAATGGAACGGGTTGCTCGGCGCGTCGCTATTGGTTACCAGTCTTTCGCCGATAGTCTGAATGTATTGCTGAATTTCGGCATCCTGATTGATGGAAATTTGCGAATGCAGGCTGCGAAAAAATGCCTCGCCAAATTCTTTTTCTTCGGCGGGCGTAATCAGGGTGCCGGAAGAGTCGCCCATGTCAGGCAATTCGATTTTGGTAATTTCAACGGCCTGTTGAGGGGCCGGGAAGAGGGCGAGGCTTAAAGCCAGGGTCATGGCGGATGGTTTGAATTTCATACGATGAGACTGAATAAAATTTAACGTGGGATTAATCGGATTGTTGGCGGCTTGCTCATGATGTTTGGTCGGGATCATGAGCTTGAGTTTTATCCGGCGGGTGCGGTCTATTGTTCCAGGTATTCTTCGGTTTCGCAAAGCGGGAGGCAGATGCACCGGTTGCGGCCTTTCAGTTTGGCTTGATAGAGCGCCGCGTCAGCTTTGTTTAGCAGGTTGTCGTTGTTTTCCGGAATGCCGGTGCAAAGACCGACGCTAATCGTTACCTGATTGAAAGGGCTGGATTTTATATGCGGCATGGCCAGATTGAACACGGCGCTTCTTAGTTTTTCAGCAAATTGTTCGGCGACATTTTGGGGTAAATGCGGCATTACCAGAACGAATTCTTCGCCGCCGTAACGTGCCACGATGTCGGTGGCGCGCGATAGTTGCGATTTTAATGCGCTCGCGACCTGCTTTATTACATTATCGCCGGCTATATGTCCGTAATAATCGTTATAGGGTTTAAAAAAATCAATATCGACCATGAAGATGGATAAGGGGTGTTTTTGCCGCTTTGCCTCGGCGATGGCCATTTCGTAATGCGCATCGAAGAATCGGCGGTTGCAGATGTCGGTCAAACTGTCGGTGGTCGCTTCTTTCTTCAGGATTTCCGAGTGCGAGCGGAGCATTTTTTCGCGTTTGATCGAGGTGCTGGAATCCGTTATTTGAATCAGACAGCACGATTCACTCAGTTGCGACTGAATGGGCGTGATGGTGATCGATTGATACATCCGGGTTTGCTGTTGATTGGCTTCGGATGCGTTGAACAGCGGCAGCGGCGTGCGGTGCAGAGCGGTCGACAAAACCACGGGCAGCCTGTGCGCCAAGGTGTTTTTGAGTGCGCTCAGGAATGCCGGCGACACCGACTCTGAAAACACGTTTTCAAATTGCCGGTTAAGGGCGTCGGTTTCTTTAATATGGCTATGTTTGGCAAGCCAATCGTTCCAAAGCAAGACTTTGCTATCGGCATCGACAACGCACACGCCGAGGTTAAGCGAATTAAATATATCTTCCATATCAAAACGTTTTGCACGGAGGGCGCTCATGACATACTACCGAGAAATTGATCGACATGGATAATAAGGTTAGTCAGGGAGGTGGAGCTTAACAGGAACACGAGATTACCGGTGGTATGGCGCTTTTCGATGGTGAGATCGATGTGCAATACCATGACATAGGGTTGATTGGAGCTTTCTTTGAGTCGATGCAATATTTCAGCGGCCGATGCGACTCTGTAACTGGGTAAGGAGCTTTCCAGCGTGAAGTGCAGTATGTCAGCCATTGCCGAGAGGCAGGCATTCAAAATGATATTGCCCAACTCGCACATGGCTTCGTGCTCAAATTCCGCAAGTTCTTCAATGCTCATCTGCGATCCCATCATATCGCCGACGATTTTTAAAGCTTGCTCTTCGGTAAATAAAAGTACCGCCTCGGCATTAAATGGGCCGCTAAAGTACTGACTTACCGCACCGAATCGTCCGCTGTTTAATGATAATGTTGTCGAAGTCATTTCTTCCGAGCTAATGACTTGCACATAGGGGACGGAAATATGTACTTCGTCTCCGACAATCTCGCTAAGGCTTAATGCGGCACGACCTGCGCCGATGCTAAATATCTCAGCCAAGGCATCAAGATGAAGTTCGCTGAGAGTGCTCATTTGGAATCTGCAAAATAGTCTAGCGTCAGAGCGATCGATGCTTCTGTGACCGGTTTGGCAACGAGTATGGACCCAAACGAACGAGCGCGTTTTCTGTGCGTTTCTTGAATGTTTGCCGAGAAAATAACAATTTTTATCAAAGGATATTTGGATAGTATTTGCTCTGCCGCGTCGGTTCCTGAAATTCCCGGCATGTTAATATCCATAGTGCAGTAGTCCGGACGCTCATTATCAACCAGTTCAATAGCGTCTTCGCCGCAGACCGCTTCAGATATGAGCCATTCGGGGTGTAGGGCGAGAATATGGGTGCGGATTAACATCCTGGATACCTTGCTGTCGTCGACGATCAAAAGCTTTTTTACTGAATTGTCCGCAGCCATGGTAGATTTTTAGGTAAGGTTAAACTCTTAATATTCTACATGAAAAGATAAACGGCGCGAATCTATTCTATAGCTTGGCTTGTAGAGGGCGATCTTGGCGTTTTCAATGGCTTTGGGGGGTAGACTATTTGTTCGTTGCCAAGGTATATGGCATTTCTTATGCGTAGCTGGAAATGAAAACTATGTGTTAATTTTCAGAGGCATAAGAAATAACGCAAGAAAGTAAGGGGTGTTTTGTTTTAGGTGGATAAATACCACACGTTTTATGGTAGTGTAGGCGCCGATAATAATAAAAACAAAAGGACGAAATACCATGCCAGTCATTAATTCCTTCCAACAAAAACACGCGCTTACTGCGAGCACTGTAGCATTCACCACCTGCTTTGCGGTGTGGACTATCTTTTCTATCATCGGTTTGCAAATCCAGAAAGACCTGCACTTAAGCGAGACCGAATTCGGCTTGCTGGTCGGCACGCCGATACTTTCAGGGTCGTTAATCCGCCTGATGCTGGGTATCTGGAGCGACCAGTACGGCGGCCGTATCGTTTATCTGCTGGTGATGGTGACGGCGGCTATTGCCACCTTGCTGTTGACTACTGTTGAAACATATATCATGTTCCTGGTGACGGCGCTTGGCATCGGCGTGGCCGGCGGTTCGTTTGCGGTCGGCATTGCCTATGTTTCGCGTTGGTTCCCAAAAGAACAACAAGGCACGGCCTTAGGCATTTTCGGACTCGGCAACGTCGGCGCGGCGGTGACCAAATTCGTCGCGCCTTTTGTGATGGTCGCATTCGGTTGGCATGCTGTCGCGCAAATCTGGGCGGCAGCTCTGCTGTTGATGGCGGCAGTGTTCTGGTACGTGACCGATGACGAACCGATGCTTAAAGAGCGGCGCAAGTCTGGCGTCAAACCTGATTCATTTTTAAAGCAACTGGAGCCGCTTAAAGATATGCGGGTCTGGCGCTTTTCGCTGTACTACTTTTGCGTATTCGGCGCTTTTGTCGCCTTGGCGTTGTGGTTGCCGCGCTATCTGGTCGGCGCTTACGGTTTTGATGTTAAATCGGCGGGTATGCTGGCTGCGGCCTACTCCATTTTTGCCAGCCTGTTTCGCGCGTTGGGCGGCTGGTTGTCCGACCGCTATGGGGCGCGGGTATTGATGTACTGGACCTTTATTGTCGCCACTGTCTGTACTTTTTTCCTGTCTTACCCGCCGACCGATTACATTGTTCACGGCATTAAGGGCGATATTGCTTTTAGTCTGGCGATCCAACCGATGGGTTTTATCTTGTTGGTCTCGGTATTGGGACTCTTCATGTCATTCGGCAAGGCGGCGGTGTACAAGCATATCCCGGTTTATTATCCCGATAATGTCGGCGCTGTCGGCGGCGCAGTGGGTATGATCGGCGGTCTGGGCGGGTTCTTGCTGCCGCTGACCTTCGGCATGTTGAACGATTTGACCGGCATCTGGAGCAGCTGCTTCATGTTGCTGTTCGTGTTGATGACCATTGCGCTGACCTGGATGCATTTTTCGATTGTCAGGATGGAACGCCGCGTCGTACCTGAGCTGGCTAAAATATCCAAAGATTTGCATGAACTGAGTCATCCTGCGCCGCTGGTGCTGACCGATTGGAATCCTGAAGATAAAGGCTTTTGGGAAACGACCGGCAAGCGTATCGCGACCCGCAACCTGTGGATCAGCATTCCCGCGTTGCTGCTGGCGTTTGCGGTGTGGATGGTCTGGAGCGTGGTGGTCATCAATCTGCCCAGCATCGGCTTTAAATACACCACCAACCAATTATTCTGGCTGGCGGCATTGCCGGGCCTGTCGGGAGCTACCTTACGGATTTTCTACTCGTTTATGGTGCCTATTTTCGGCGGCCGTCGCTGGACGACGATCAGCACCGCGTCGTTGCTGCTGCCGTCGGTATGGATAGGTTTTGCGGTACAGAACCCCGAAACGCCTTATGTGTTGATGGTGGTATTGGCCTTGTTATGCGGATTCGGCGGCGGCAACTTTGCGTCCAGCATGGCGAATATCAGCTTTTTTTATCCGCAATCCCAAAAAGGCACGGCCTTAGGCTTGAATGCCGGGTTAGGCAATTTGGGCGTCAGCACCGTGCAGTTTGTGGTGCCGCTGGTTATCGCTGCCGGGGTGTTCGGTTCATTCGGCGGCGAGCCGCAAGAATGGGTTAAGGCGGGAGTCACCAAGTCGATCTGGCTGCAAAACGCCGGTTTTATCTGGGTGCCGTTTATCATCGCCACCAGCATCGCGGCGTGGTTCGGCATGAACGATATTGCCTCCGCTAAAGCGTCATTTAAAGAACAATCGGTCATTTTCAAACGCAAGCATAACTGGCTGATGTGCTGGCTTTATACCGGAACCTTCGGTTCGTTTATCGGTTATGCGGCCGGGTTTCCGATGCTGATTAAAATTCTGTTTCCCGAGGTTAACCCGACCGAATACGCCTTTTTGGGGCCGCTGGTCGGCGCGTTGATCAGACCGGTCGGCGGTTGGCTGGCCGACAAGCTGGGCGGTGCCAGGGTGACGTTGTGGAATTTTGTCATCATGATTGGCGCGGTGTTCGGCGTATTGCATTTTATGCCTTCGGTCGGTAATCCCGGCGATTTCTGGGGCTTCCTGGCGATGTTCATGCTGTTGTTTGTCACCACCGGCATCGGCAACGGCTCCACCTTCCGCATGATTCCGGTCATCTTTATGACGGAACGCTTGTGCGCGGCAAAAGGGCAGGGCGAGGAAGCGATTGCCCAAGCCAAGAAGGATGCGGCAAAAGAAGCGGCAGCGGTGCTGGGGTTCAGTTCGGCGATTGCCGCTTACGGTGCGTTCTTTATCCCGAAGAGTTACGGCACCGCGATCAGCATGACCGGTACGCCCGATGCGGCATTGTATTGTTTTATATCTTTTTATCTGGTGTGTATCGGCATCACCTGGTGGTTTTACGCGCGAAAGACCGCGGCTATGCCTTGTTAAAATGACGTAGGGGCAATCCCTTGTGGTTGCCCTCAACCAAACAAACGCCAAGGGCAACCACAAGGGATTGCCCCTACATAATAGGTAAATCTCATGAGCCATTTCCTCGACCGCTTACTCTTCTTCAAGAAAAAAGTAGATACCTTCTCCGGCAATCACGGCGTGGTGACAAACGAAGACCGCAGCTGGGAGAACAGCTATCGATCGCGCTGGCAGCACGACAAAATCGTGCGTTCCACGCACGGCGTCAATTGCACCGGTTCTTGCAGCTGGAAAATCTACGTCAAAAACGGGCTGGTGACTTGGGAAACCCAGCAAACCGACTATCCTCGCACCCGGCCCGATCTGCCTAACCACGAGCCGCGCGGCTGTCCTCGCGGTGCAAGCTATTCCTGGTATTTGTATAGCGCCAACCGCCTTAAATATCCGATGATACGCGGCCGCTTGGTTAGATTATGGCGCGAGGCCAGGCTGACTTTAGACCCGGTTGATGCCTGGGCGTCGATAGTCGAAGACCCCGCTAAAACCGCCGAATACAAGTCGGTACGCGGCCTGGGCGGTTTGGTTCGGGCCAACTGGGACGAAGTCAACGAAATCATCGCGGCCGCCAATATTTACACGGCAAAGACTTTCGGCCCCGACCGGATTATCGGCTTCTCGCCGATCCCGGCGATGTCGATGGTGTCTTATGCGGCCGGTAGTCGGTATTTGTCGCTGATCGGCGGCGTCAGTATGAGTTTTTACGACTGGTATTGCGATTTGCCGCCCGCGTCCCCGCAAACCTGGGGCGAGCAAACCGACGTGCCCGAATCGGCGGATTGGTACAACGCCGGATTTTTGATGTTGTGGGGATCGAACGTGCCGCAAACCCGGACGCCCGACGCCCATTTCATGACCGAAGCGCGCTATAAAGGCGCGAAAGTCGTGGTCGTAAGTCCCGATTATTCGGAAGCGAGCAAGTTCGCCGACTTGTGGCTGCACCCGAAGCAAGGCACCGATGCCGCATTGGCGATGGCGATAGGGCACGTGATCCTCAAGGAATTTCATGTCGAACGTAGAGACGCGATAAATCGCGTCTCTACGTATTTTGATACGTACGTGCGCGAAAATACCGATTTGCCTTTCCTGGTCATGCTGAAAGAGCAGGACGGCTATTATGTGCAGGACCGGTTCTTCAGGGCCTCGGATTTTTCAGGCCGGCTGGGCCAAGACAACAACCCCGACTGGAAAACCGTCGCCTACGATGAAACCAACGGCCACATCGTCCCCCCTTGCGGCTCCATCGGCTTCCGCTGGGGTGAAAGCGGGCATTGGAATATCGAACAAAAAACCGCAGACAATCAGGCGGTAAAGTTACGCTTGAGTTTGATCGATATTAAAGACGATGTCGCCGGCGTCGGCTTTCCGTATTTCGGCGGTTCCGAGCATCCGCATTTTACCCATTCGGCCCATGACGCGATTCAACGGCGCAACGTGCCGGTCAAAAAAATCACCTTGGCCGACGGCACCGAGGTATTGGCGACCACGGTATTCGATTTGCTGGTTGCCAACTACGGCATAGATCGCGGCTTAGGCGGCGGTCGTGTCGCAGCGTCTTATGATGAAGATGTTCCCTACACGCCTGCGTGGCAGGAAAAAATCACCGGCGTTACCCGGAAAAATGTAATCGCGGTGGCGCGTGAATTCGCCGGCAACGCCGAAAAAACCAAGGGCCGCTCAATGGTCATTCTGGGGGCGGGCATCAACCACTGGTACCACATGGACATGAACTATCGCGGCATCATGAACATGCTGATGCTGTGCGGTTGCGTCGGCCAGTCCGGCGGC
>DAINRH010000098.1:0-6902 GCA_036741905.1 Methylobacter sp.
TGAATGAATGCCGGGGATGACGCCGTCAGCGAGAAACCTACAGCGGATGTTTTTTCGTGCCTTTCGTGCTTTTCGTGGACAATGCGTAACATCAGTTATTTTTTAGGCTGATAAACTTGCCACTTATTATCTCGACTGTGAGGGTGTTTGCTTGGGCGCGACGCCATAGGATCAACTGAGTAGAGGCGCGATATATACCGGATGCTCTCGATTCATTCCCCACCCGCCAACCGATACCCCACGCCCGCTTCGGTCAGCAGATAACGCGGTTGCGTGGGATCGGCTTCAAGCTTCCGGCGCAATTGCCCCATGTAAATCCGCACATAATGAGCATGCTCCACGTAGGCGGGTCCCCAAACGTCCAGCAATAACTGCCGATGCGTCAAGACCTTGCCCGCATGATGGATCAACACGGTCAGCAGCCGGTATTCGATCGGGGTCAGATGAATTTCCTGTTCGCCGATATGTACGCTGCGCCGGGACAAATCAACCTGCAAATCGCCGACGCTAAACAGCGCTTCAACGCCGTCTCCTGTAAGCTGCGCGGCGTGGCGCAGCGATACGCGGATGCGCGCCAGCAGTTCGCCGATGCTGAACGGCTTGGTCAGGTAATCGTCCGCTCCGGCATCCAGCGCGGCAATCTTGTTGCTTTCCTGGCTCCTGGCCGACAGCACGATAATCGGCACCGCCGACCACTCGCGAACCTTGCGGATCACCGCTATGCCGTCCATGCCCGGCAAGCCCAAGTCCAGGATGACCAGCTCAGGTTTGCGGGTGCCTATTTCCACTATGCCTCGTTCGCCGGTTGTCGCCTCGATCACCTGGAATCCCTGCACGCTCAGGCTGGTGCGCAAAAAACGGCAGATTTGCGGGTCATCCTCGACAATCACAATCACAGATTTGGCGCTATTCATCTTGCAGCTGCTCCGCTGCCAATTGCGGCGGCGCTTCGTCTACCGGCAGCAGAAAAAAGAATTGCGCCCCGCCGCCATGCCGGTTACCGGCGCCGATAACGCCGCCGTGCGCAATAATGATAGCCTTGCAAATAGCCAAGCCCAGACCGACGCCGCTTTGCGTGCCTTCCCGGTGTACCCGGTAAAACTTATCGAACAGCTTTTCCTCTTCTCCCGGCGGTATGCCGGGGCCGCGATCCGCTACCGTCACCTTTAGCATATGGGCGGACAGCTCGGCGAGGATGTCAATCGGGCTGCCCGGCGGCGTATATTTGCAGGCATTTTCCAGCAGGTTGACCAGCACCTGTTCGATCAGCACCGCATCGACGCGAACCAGACAGAGGCCATCCGGCAGGTTTGTCTTGACCAAACGGCCTTCCAGCCGCTTGTGCATTCGCGTCAAGGTTCCGCCGATAATTTCGTCCAGCGGATACCATTGCCGGTTCAGCGATGCCTGCCCTGCATCCAGTCGGGCCATATCCAGGATATTATTGGTCAGGTTCGACATCCGTAGCGCTTCGTCATAAATGGTCAGGCTCAACTCCTGCCGATCCTGCGGGGCAAGTTGGGCGTCCTCTTCCACGAGGGTGCTGGCCGCGCCGACGATCGATGCCAACGGCGTGCGTAAATCATGGGAAATGGCGCTGAGCAAAGAGTTGCGCAAGGTCTCGGATTCCATGCGCAATTGCGTTTGCTGCGCTTCGTCGGCGAGACGCACCCGTTCGATGGCTTGGGCAATCTGGCTGATAAAGGTATCCAATAGCCGTCGCTGCTCGGGCAGAAATACCCGGCGCAAGTTGGCGGCGCGCAATACCAGCACGCCGATCACGCCGCGAAAACCGGACATAGGAAAAAACACCGCATTGGCTCCCGGCAAGGTATCGGTGCCTTGTCCCGCCATCTGGCCGTGGTCGAAAACCCACTGCGCCACGCTCAAATCGCAATCGCGCAGGGATTCCGGCACCGGCGGGTCCAGCGGGTAGACGATCCGGCTGTCGTCGGTGGGAAACAGCAATACGCTGGCGCCGCCGAACTCCTCCTGAATATGCCGCGCGGCGATTCCGGCGGTTTCCGCTACGGTACGGCTGGCCGCCAGGTCTTCGCTCAGCGCGTAAAGGACATTGGCGCGCCGTTCCCGATGCGAGGCTACCTTGGCCTGAGAGCGCATATTGCTGGTCAAATGACTGATAATCAGGCCCACCAACAGCATAATGACGAAGGTCACTAAATACTGGACATCGGCAACCGCAAAGGTATGCACCGGATTTACAAACAGAAAATCGAATGCGGCAACGCTCAGCACCGAAGTCAGAATGGATGCCTCACGACCGAAACGGGCCGCCATGAACACCACGCCCAACAAATAAACCATGACCAGATTAGCCAATTCGAATTTCCCGGACATCACCCAGGCCAGCAAGCTCGTGCAAACGGTCATCGCCACCGCCCAGCCCCAATTAATCCAGCGCCGCTTGGCGCGTCCCCAAGGATAACTGGGCCGCAGCACTTTGCCCCCCGGCATCTCTTTTGGCGCTTTTCGCTCCAAGTCATCTTCGCCGCGCGGACTGCCCAGCAAATAGACGTTGATGTTATGCGCTTCGGTAATCAGGGTGTCGACGACCGAGCCCAGCACCCAGCGCCGCCAGCCCCGACGCCGGGGTTTGCCCAATACGATTTTGGTAACATTGCGGCTTCTGGCAAACCCAAGGATTTCCTTGCTCATATCGGGGCCTGACAAAGTCACCGTTTCGGCGCCCAACTGCTCGGCAAAACGCAGCACCCGCAATACCTCGTCGCGACGCTCGGCGGGCAGGCGTTGCAGTTCCGGCGTTTCCACGTAGGCCACGATCCAGTGCGCATGAAGACTGGTCGCGAGCCGCTTGGCGGCGCGCACCAGCCGCTCGGCGATAGTATTGGGGCCGATGCAGACCAATATCCTGTCGCCGACCTGCCACACATCGCGTATCGCGTGGTCGTCCCGGTAGTCTTGCATTTGCGCATCGACCCGATCGGCGGTCAGGCGTAACGATAACTCGCGCAAGGCGATCAGGTTGCCTTTGCGGAAGAAATTGCGCATCGCCCGTTCCGCCTGTTGCGGAACATACACCTTGCCTTCCTTGAGCCGCATTAATAATTCATCGGGCGGCAAATCGATCAATTCAACCTCATCGGCCATCTCGAATACCGTATCCGGCACGGTTTCCCGAACCTGCACGCCGGTCACCTGGCTGACATCGTCGTTGAGGCTTTCCAAATGCTGGACGTTGAGCGTGCTGTAAACATCGATACCGGCATTCAACAATTCTTCGACATCCTGCCAGCGTTTGGGATGGCGGCAGCCGACCGCGTTGCTGTGCGCCAATTCGTCCACCAAGACCAGGGTCGGGCGGCGTTTCAGCGTGCCGTCCAGATCGAACTCGCGCAGCACCGTGCCCCGATGTTTGACCAGCTTGGGCGGCAGCACATCCAGGCCCTGCAATACCGCGACGGTTTCTTGCCGGTCATGGGTTTCCACCAGACCGACCACCACGTCGACGCCTTCAGCCCGTTTGATTTTTGCGGCCAGCAACATCGCGTAGGTTTTGCCGACACCGGCTGCCGCGCCGAAAAACACTTTTAGTCGTCCTCGTCGTCGCTGGTTTTCCTCGCGTTCTACGCGGGCGAGAAGGGCATCGGGGTCGGGGCGCGATTCATAGTTCATTGCTTGAAGGAAGGTAATCAGGTTTTATCGTTCCCACGCTCCGGCGTGGAAATGCGGTGGTAGACGCTCCAGCGTCCCGCAACGCTGGAGCGTTGCAGACTGAATTCCCACGCCGGAGCGTGGGAACTATAAACATGGATTCCCAAACTTCTGACCAAGAACCAGGACACTGAAATGGAGGAGTCGGATGTGCATAGAGATGAGCGTCGGAGCGTGGGAACGAGGGCAATTCATTATTCATAGCGCTGATCCAACGCCAAATTTAATTTCAACACATTCACCCGAGGCTCGCCCAACACAGCCCATTGCCGAGGCTCAGTATAACGCTCAACCAATTCACGCATGCTGTCCGTCGACATATGTCGGGCTTTGGCAACGCGGCTGATTTGATAGGCCGCAGCAGCGGGACTGATATGGGGATCAAGTCCGCTGGCCGAAGCGGTCACCAAATCCACGGGTACGGCTTCCGAATGACTGGGGTCGGCATCGCGCAATGCTTTGATGCGGGTCTGAACGGCATCTATCAATGCAGGATTGCTCGGCCCTTGATTAGATCCGCCGGATGCGCCGCCGTTATAGGAAGCGGGCGAAGTCGCTGACGGCCTTCCCCAAAAATACTCGGGCCGACTAAACGCTTGGCCGATTAACTCGGAACCGAGCGGCTGCTCGTTACTGCCGAGCAAACTGCCGTTTGCCTGATGGGGGAACACGATTTGTGCGATGAACGTAACGGCCAATGGATAGGCGATGCCGGTCAGCACGGTAAAGAACAAGAGCATTAGTATTGCAGGTTTGATATGGTTAGCCATTGATGACTCCTTATGTTGATTTCCCCTCACCCAACCCTCTCCCTTTGGAGAGGGCTTTCTTTTTAAAACGATAACGCCGTTAAGCCAAGATCGATCAGCTTAATCCCTATAAACGGCACGATAACCCCGCCGCCGCCATAAATCAGCAAGTTGTTGCGCAGTAATACCTCTGCGCTTTGCGGCCGGTACGTCACGCCTTTCAAGGCCAGCGGAATCAAGGCGACGATAATCAGCGCGTTAAATATAACCGCCGAAAGTATCGCGTTGTCCGGGCTGCTAAGTCCCATGACATTAAGCGCGCCCAGTTGCGGATAAGTGCTGGCGAATGCGGCCGGAACGATGGCGAAATACTTGGCCAAGTCGTTCGCCAGGCTAAACGTGGTTAGCGCGCCGCGCGTCATCAGCATTTGTTTGCCGGTCTCGACGATTTCGATCAGCTTGGTGGGGTTGGAGTCGAGATCGACCATGTTGCCGGCTTCCTTGGCCGCCTGGGTGCCCGAATTCATCGCCACCGCCACATCGGCCTGGGCCAAGGCCGGCGCATCGTTGGTGCCGTCCCCGGTCATCGCCACCAGACGGCCTTCGGCCTGTTGTTCGCGGATCAACTTGAGCTTGGCTTCCGGCGTCGCCTCGGCCAAGAAGTCGTCGACGCCTGCTTCAGCGGCAATCGCCGCTGCGGTCAAACGATTATCGCCGGTAATCATGATGGTTTTGATACCCATATTGCGCAGTTCGACAAAACGCTCCTTGATACCGCCTTTGACCGTATCTTTCAGCTCAATAACCCCCAATACCTGTCCGCCGTCGACAACCAGCAGCGGCGTACTGCCGCGGCGTGCAACCGTATCGGCGATGCGTGTCGCTTCCTCGGGAAATTTTGCATGTTGGGTTTCCACATAGCCGCGTATCGCATCGGCAGCGCCTTTACGGATTTGGCGCTCGCCGATATTGACGCCGCTCATCCGGGTTTGCGCGCTAAAGGCGACAAAGGTGGCGTCCAGATCGTGGATATTGCGCTCCCGGATACCGAATTTCTGCTTGGCAAGAATAATGATGCTGCGACCTTCCGGCGTTTCGTCGGCCAGCGTCGCCAGTTGCGCGGCATCGGCCAATTCTTTTTCGCTGACCAGGCCGATAGGAAAAAACGCCGAGGCTTGCCGGTTACCCAGGGTAATCGTGCCGGTTTTGTCCAGCAGCAACACATCCACATCGCCCGCCGCTTCTATGGCCCGTCCCGAAGTGGCGATAACGTTTTTCTGCATCATCCGCCCGATGCCGGCAACGCCGATAGCGGACAGCAAGCCGCCGATGGTGGTGGGAATCAGGCAGACCAGCAACGCCACCAGCACGGTGATCGACACCGGCGTGCCGGCTTTGGCGACTTCCACGCTGTAGATAGAAAACGGCAGCAAAGTCACGGTGGTCAGCAGGAAAATCAGCGTCAATGCGACCAGCAAAATGGTCAGCGCGATTTCATTAGGCGTCTTTTGCCGCGACGCGCTTTCCACCATCGCAATCATCCGGTCCAGGAAGGCTTCGCCGGGATTGACTACGATCCGCGCCACCAGCCAATCGGACAATACCCGCGTACCGCCGGTTATCGAGCTGAAATCGCCGCCCGATTCGCGAATCACCGGTGCGCTTTCGCCGGTGATCGCGCTTTCATCGACACTGGCCGCGCCCTCGACGACTTCGCCGTCGGCGGGGACGAAATCGCCCGCTTCAATCAGTACGATGTCGCCGCGCCGTAATGTGGTGCTGGCGACTTTGGCGTAATCGGTGCTGTAACACGGTTTATCCAGTTTCTTCGCCATGATGTCGCGTTTGGCGTTGCGCAAAGATGCCGCCTGCGCTTTGCTGCGGCCTTCGGCGACGCTTTCCGCGAAGTTGGCAAACAATACCGTGAACCACAGCCAGAAAGTCACGGCGAACATGAAGCCGGTTTCTGAGCTGTCCCCTGAAAATAATGCCCATAGCCAGAGCCCGGTGGTCAGCAAACTGCCGATATAGACCACGAACATCACCGGGTTTTTCCATTGTTGTTGAGGCGCCAGCTTGCGCAGGGTATCGCCTAGCGCAGCCCACAGGATTTGGCTGCTAAATAGCTGTTGCGTGTGACTTTTTGTGCTCATAGGTTATTTCTCTTTTGCATAAATTTAAATTAACCACGAAGACACGAAGAACACGAAGGTTTTCAGAGAATGCTTTATAACTTCGTGCTCTTCGTGTCTTCGTGGTAAAAAATTCTTATCCAGCTAACTCTAATTTTTAGCCGCTGTCATGATTAAATGCTAATAGGCGGGACGGGGTTTGCAACCCCGTTCCAAACGTTTTGATGTTGCCACTATCCCTGAATCATGCGAGAAACCCTGCGGACGGAGTAACATACCCGTCCGGCTTTAGAGCTTTCGTGCTTTTCGTGCTTTTCGTGCTTTTCGT
>DAINRH010000098.1:7002-14528 GCA_036741905.1 Methylobacter sp.
GTCTTTCGTGTCTTTCGTGTCTTTCGTGTCTTTCGTGTCTTTCGTGTCTTTCGTGTCTTTCGTGGACAATTCTTTTGGTAGATTCATTATTGGGCCGTCATGATTAAATGTTCGACCACCGGCCCTAAAGCCAACGCGGGAACGAACGTCAACGCGCCGACCAACACCACGGTACCGATCAGCAGCATCACGAATAACGGCGTATGCGTCGGTAAGGTGCCGACGGTGGTTGGCACGGTCTTTTTTGCCGCCAATGAACCGGCAATAGCGAGTACCGGAATAATGATGCCGTAGCGCCCGAACAGCATGGTGATACCCAAAGCGATGTTATAAAACGGAGCATTGACGCTTAGACCGGCAAAAGCGCTGCCGTTGTTGCCCGCCGCCGAGGAAAATGCATAAAGAATTTCGCTAAAGCCGTGCGCGCCGGGATTGGCAACCGCCGATTTTCCTGCGTCGACCATGATCGCCAACGAGGTTCCGCCCAAAATAAACAAGGCCGGAATTAAAATAACGATAGCCGCCATTTTTATTTCGAAGGCTTCGATTTTTTTGCCGAGATATTCCGGTGTGCGGCCTATCATCAGACCGGCGACAAACACCGCAATCAGCACAAAAATCAACATCCCGTAAAGCCCGGAACCGACGCCGCCGAAAATAACCTCGCCCAATTGAATCAGCCACATCGGAATCAGGCCGCCCAGCGGCGTGTAAGAATCATGCATCGAATTGACCGAACCGTTGGATGCCGCCGTCGTTGCAGTCGCCCAAATCGCCGAGTTAACGATGCCGAACCGCGTTTCCTTGCCTTCCATGTTGCCGCCGGACTGGCCTACGCTAACGTTTTGCTCGACGCCAAGCGCAGTCAGCGCAGGATTTCCGCCTTGCTCATAACCCACCGTGATGAATAGCAAGCTGACCAGCACCAGCGTCATTGCCGACAAAATGGCCCAGCCTTGGCGCGGATCGCCGACCATCGTGCCGAAGGTATGGCACAGCGCCGCCGGGATCAGGATCAGTAACAGCATTTCCAGGAAATTGGACAGCGGCGTCGGGTTTTCGAAAGGATGCGCCGAATTGGCGTTAAAAAAACCGCCGCCGTTGGTGCCCAACTGTTTAATGGCGATTTGCGAAGCGGCAGGGCCTACCGCCAAGGTTTGCGCAGCAGTTTCCGTTGCCTGCTCGACCAACGGCACTGTTTGATAAGGTTTGAAGGTTTGCACCACGCCTTGCCCGGTCAATACCAACGCCAATACCAACGACAACGGCAACAGGATATATAAAGTGCCGCGGGTCAAGTCCGCCCAAAAGTTGCCGATGCCGTCCGCATGAGCGCGCTGAAAGCCGCGTATCATCGCAACCAACACCGCCATGCCGGTGGCTGCCGAAACGAAGTTTTGCACGCTCAAGCCCAGCATCTGGGTCAGATAACTCATCGTCGTTTCGCCGCCGTAACCCTGCCAATTGGTGTTAGTGGCAAAACTGACCGCGGTGTTGAATGCCGAATCGACGGTCACATTAGCCATTTGCTGCGGGTTCAGCGGCAAATAGGCTTGCAGCATTTGCAAGGCGAAGACCGCCAGTCCGCCGAACAGGTTGAACCAGAGCAGGGCGGCGGCGTAGCTTTTCCAGCCCATCTCTTGTTCCGGGTTAACGCCGCTCAAACGATAAAACCCCGTTTCCAAAGGCCCCAAGATGCGCTTAAGAAGTAACGGGCGATTTTCATACACCGCCGCCATATAAACACCCAATGGCTTAGCCAGCAGCAACAGGGCGACTAAATATATAGTGATTTGCAATAAGCCGTTTGCAGTCATCAGAATTTCTCCGGGTAAAATAACGCCACCAGCAGGTAAATGAATAAAGCGAATGCGAGCAAGCCGCTCAAGCCGTAGATAAAAGTCATGGTTACCTCTTTTTTATGGATGTTCCGAGTGGTTAATTTAGCCCTGTTGCTATAAAAAAACTGTAAAAATAGTGCTCTATCGTTACAGCGCCCGGATCGAATTCGGTTGTTGCGTAGTATTGACTTTGGAAGCCTCTAAAAATCGATCGTTCTCCTGCTTTGATAGAAGAGCCATGAAGTATCCCCTGTTTGCAAGCCATGATAAATGGGTACTGCCACCTACAAACGCCGGTTTTATGATTCCCGAAAAAGATGTTTGCTCGTTGCTAAAGATATGGTTGGTAATAACTTCCCGAAACATAAACTCATCGTTCCCACGCTCTGCGCCCGTTTTTATACACAAGTGTTTACGATACACCGTCTTCTGGCAGGGATGCCGTCACCGCAACGTCGCGTATACGGGACGCAGCGCGTCCAGCCCTGCATTCCCACGTAGCACGTGGGAACGAGGTGTGCTTGAACATTTGTGTATAAAGACGAACATTCTAAGACCTGTCCAAGCCAATCTGTGGAAACCCATCAGAATGCATCAATGACTTCTCGGTTTGCCAAGTCGCACAACATGAACCAGTCCAAACCGTCACGTCCCTGTATCTGAAATCGCACCAAGAAATCCCCATGCCGATGCAGTATTCGTTGTTTCTCAATTGCTCCCGGATGCAAACGTAGCGCCTCTCGTCGGCAGGATTCGATGTTAACCTTACTGGGGGGCAATGCATAACGATCAGAAGTGTTCGCTTTTGCGCCGGCGTCCTCCTTATAGGTCGCCACTCCCGATAAAGTATTCGCTGAATAGGCTATGTTTGAAAATGCAGACAGAACCATAAAACTCAGCACTAAGACTAACGCTTTTTTAATAAACTGGTTATTCATGAAAGTATCTCCTAAAAAACGGGCATAGCTATCTACACAACTTTTTTTAATTATAAATACAATGAGTTACAAGGCGGCTTGGCTCCCTCTCCTGCTGGAGAGGGTTGGGGTGAGGAGAATAAAAACAACCCTTTATATCCCCCTCGGCAATTGCTCCTGCATTGCTCTACCTCCTGCATCCATGCAAGTCGTCATCCCAACCCTCTCCCTCAAAGGAGAAGGGGCCGGTACTTGTGTAGATACTTATGAAAAAACGAGTAGCGCACCTGCTTGAATTAATCACGCCCAATTGATGCTTTATTGATTTCAAAAACAGCCGTTCATGCCAAATTTATTATCAGCAATTGATTACATGATAAAAAAACGTTGTAAAAACTAAGAAGCTCAACGCTAAAAGTTTTTTTTGGGGCCGCAGGGTGCGTAATTGAGGCATAGCGAGCGATAAGCTTGGCATCAGCTTTGTCAGTCTTTGCCCGGCTCAGTTCGCTTTTTGCAAATGCATTGATTTTAGCTGGATTGACCACACTGACGGGATAACCAGAGTAACCATGAACTCGACCGGCGGCGAACGGTTTTTTCACGATTCAACTACGGTTTTTAGGTATAACCGCGTGGCGGCGCAACGCGGTTATACCAAGACGGGGCAAGCTCTTTTCGGCCGATGATTCGGTCCAATCGGCGGTTATTCTTTGTTTGGATAAATCTTTTAACTGTCATACAGGTCTCCTGCCCTGTACTGCGCTGTTCTTAGGGCGCATCGCGGATATATTTTAAAATTACAGCCACCCGGCTCTTTTCAAGCGCAAATACAGCAGCAGACTGCACAACGCCACGCCGCCGATCACCGCCGGATAGCTGTATTCCCAATCCAACTCCGGCATGTGCCTGAAATTCATGCCGTACCAGCTGAACACCATGGTCGGTATCGCCAGGATCGCCCCCCAACCGGCCAAGCCTTTGACGACTTCGTTCTGCCGCACCGTTTCAAAAGTCAGATGCACCTGCATCGCCGCCACCAACATCTCGCGCATACCGTGAATCGCTTGGTCGATGCGCTTGATGTGATCGGCAATATCGCGAAAATACACTCCCACATCCTTGGAAATAACCCCGCTATGAAAACGCATCAGCTCATTGCAAATATCGATGACCGGGTTAATCGCGCTTTCCAGCTGCAACAACTCGCGCTTTAGTTGGTAAAGGCCTTCAATGGTCTGCCGACTGGGCCGGTATTCAAATATCGCCGACTCCAGCACATCGAAGCGCTGCTGCAAGCCGTCGATAACCGGCACATAGTTGTCGACGATAAAATCCATGATCGAATACAACGCAAATCCGGGGCCTTTGGCCAATTGCTCGGGCATGGCCTCGCAACGCTCCCTGACTTTGCTGTGGCTGCGCGAGGCGCCGTGCCTGACCGTCACCAGAAACCGCGGCCCGAAGAAAATATGGGTTTCGCCAAACTCGACCTGCTCTTTTGCAAGATGGGCGGTGTGCAACACCATGAACAGCGATTCGCCGTATTCCTCGATTTTCGGGCGCTGATGCGCCGCGCAGGCATCTTCGATAGCCAAATCATGCAGCCCGAATTCCTCCTGGATTTTGGCTAACAGCTCGCCGTTTGCCTCGCGCAAACCCAGCCAGACAAAGGTATGTTCCTGTTTTAGCACTTCGCTGATGTCTTCGATGGTCACATCGCCGATGCTGACGCCGTTTTGATAGGCCACGCATTTCATGATCATGCTGTTGTCGATTTGCTCGTTCAAAAGTTTCTCCCGTTATTTGGCAATGGTAATGGCTGGCGCGCCCTGTTGCGCCAGGTCGGTCATGGTCATTTGAAAAATCTGGTACAGCAAGCGGAATCCTTCGCGATTCCATTGATAGCCGGTTTCCGGCTGCAACGCATAATACTGTTCGCCGAACTTGACGCTCAGGTCGGCCGCCGCCGGTTCATTATCGCTGACCAACAAGGACAGGGTGTTATTCGGATTTTCATGGACATTGGGTGTTTGCGGATGTTTGGCTACGCCGTATTCCGGGTCGTCGCTGATAGACTGGCCGATAAAATTCAACACATTATGGAAGCTGCGCAAGCGAAAGACCCCGTGTATCGGCCATTCCCCGCCCGGATAACCAGGCCGGATATCGACGCCGACATCGTTAGCCGCACCTTGATCGGCTTCTTCATGCAAACGGATACGTTCCTCGTTGCTCAACGTCGTCGGATCGTAATTGGTCAGCAGGATATGCCCGGTTATTCGCTTACTCAGTACAACTTGCTTACGATCGGCCTGATATTCGACTTTGAAGTCTTTTTGCAATGCGGTCATTTGTTCCGCTGTCAACGATTCGGTCGGCAAAATCCAATGCCGGCCAAACATCAACGGTTCTACAAACAGCCGGTTGCTGTCCTGGATCGACGACAAATGCAACACGGCTTGCCGAAACAAGCGGTAGCCTTCGGCATCGCCGGGTTTGTTCAGATAAACGCCGCCCGATTTACCGCCGTTAAGCCGCAACTCGCCTCCCAGCAGGCGCAGAATCAAGTCCACATCGGCGCCTTGCCGCAACAGCATAGTCAGTTTGCTTTCCTGAAACGGCGTCAGCAAACGGCGGGTAAACTCCTCGCCCTCGATCGGCACGATGCTGATAGTCGGGTTCTCGGAGATCGTGCCGCCAAACACCGGCGTCAATAACGAGCCGCTTTCGCCGGTAAACGCCGGCGTCGCCCCGGCATTGAATTGAAAATTAAAGGTCGCGGCAATATTGGCAACGCCGGTGAAATGCAAGGGCTGATGCTGATGGGAGCGGGCAATATTCAACAGCAGCTGTTTGGACAGAATGTCGGTGGTTGTCTTGTCGTATTCGATGACCGCGCGGTCCAGCGCCATCGGTGAAAAGCAGCCTTGCAAACCGCATAAAGCCAGCATCGCCAGCCATCTTGCCGCGGCTTTGACGAACACTAAAGACGGGTAGACATTGAAAATCATATCGTTCCTTTGAATTTGGCAATTAAGTCTGTATTTTACATGCACTAAGCCGGACGGGGCATGTTACCCCGTTCGAAACGTTTTGCCTTGGCTAAATGTAGTCGCATAGTAGTGCTAATTAGTGCCAGGCAGAAAAAGCCTAGGCCACGACATAAGCGCAGACCGCTGACGCCCGGCGAACAAAACCGCATGATGGCCGCTCTGCAACAGGCGCGCATGGCTTGGAATGCGGCCGGACGGGTGGATAAGGAAACCTTCGGCTCCCTGAAACTGCCTGGGTTCCGGCATGCCGGGTATGACGCCGTCAGCGAGAAACCTACAGCGGATGTTTTTTTCGTGCCTTTCGTGCTTTTCGTGGACAATGCGTAACATCAGTTAACCATTATCAAATCCACGCGAGTTTCCATGTCCATAGCAAACGATATACAGAATCTGCACGAACAAATGCGCCAGTGGCGGCAGCATCTGCACCGCTTTCCTGAAACCGCTTTTGAGGAAAGTCAAACGGCGCAATTCATTGCCGACACGTTATCGGGCTTCGGCCTGGAGGTTCATCAAGGATTGGGCATAACCGGCGTTGTCGCAACGCTGACTGCCGGGAACGGCGACAGGAAAATCGCGTTGCGCGCCGATATGGATGCCTTGTTCATTCAGGAGCAAAACACCTTCGCCCACAAATCCTGCCACGACGGCAAAATGCATGCCTGTGGCCATGACGGCCATTCGGCGATGCTGCTGGGCGCGGCTTGTTATTTAGCCGAGCATCACGACTTTAACGGCACGGTGTATTTTATTTTTCAGCCTGCCGAGGAAGGCCGCGCCGGAGCCAGGCGGATGATCGATGACGGGCTGTTTGAACAATTTCCGGCCGATTGCGTTTTCGGCATGCATAATGTCCCCGATATTCCGACGGGGCATTTTGCAGCCAAGCCCGGCGCGATGATGGCTTCATTCGATTGCTTCGAAATCATCATCACCGGTCAGGCGACCCATGCTGCGATGCCGCATTTGGGCAATGATGCGATAGTCGCGTCCGCCCAGCTAATTACCGCATTGCAGACTATTGTCAGCCGCACTGTTAATCCTGCCGATCCGGCGGTGGTCAGCATTACCCAGATCCATGCCGGAAATACCTGGAATGCGCTGCCTGAATCGGTTGTGTTGAGGGGCACTTTCCGTTGTTTTAACAGCTCGGTTCAAAAAACCATTGCCGATAAAATCACTCGCTTGGTCAATGCGGTTTGCGAGGGTTTTGAGCTTAGCGCCGAAATCAAATTCAACCCGGAAAATCCAGGCTATCCGGTGACTTTTAATGCGGAAGCTGAAACGGAATTGGCGCAACAAGCCGCGATAGACGTGGCCGGAGAAGACGGTGTTGACCGGCAACCGATACCCGGCATGGGTTCGGAAGATTTTGCCTTTATGTTGCAGGAAAAACCGGGCTGTTATATCTGGATAGGCAACGGCTCTTCGGAAAACGGCTGCCTGCTGCATAATCCGCATTATGACTTTAACGACCGGATATTGCCGGTCGGCACGGCTTATTGGGTAAAACTGGTTGAAACGGTGTTAAGGTAACTAAGGCCTTAGGGTATTCAGACCTTCCAGGTTTTACGACTGCCATGGATGGCGGAAGTGCTGGAGCCGCCGGGAGCGGCTCCAGTAAAAACCTGGAAGGTCTCATTTAGCTTTTTTTAGATTCAAACAGCATGTGCGCCATTTTTTTTGCTTTGGTTTTTAAATAACCGACGTTGTCA
>DAINRH010000099.1:0-14412 GCA_036741905.1 Methylobacter sp.
TGCATAATCCGCATTATGACTTTAACGACCGGATATTGCCGGTCGGCACGGCTTACTGGGTGAAGCTGGTTGAAACGGTGTTAGCTTTATAGACTGGCTCAGGTCTACCCTTGGAATGCTCAACTATGTCTTCTAGATTGAATCTATACTCTAGCCGTACTTAAATTTTGGTGACTATCCAGGGAAAATGATTTGGATAATTCATAGAAACTATTTTCGGATGAGCATCAATGGGCTTTAATCTATTTTTTAACTTCATTTGAATTTTCTGAAAACTCCACGTTGATTGCTCCAGTTTAGATGTAGGAGGCGATAATTCAAGATGCAATAAAACCTTTATTTTATTAGCGCTGGAAAATGAATGCGCAATATTTTTCTCTACTGTGTTATTAGAATTATTTTTCATAGGTAATATTGCGGACAAAGTTGAAATAACCTTATTCACAATAGCTTCAACTAAGTCATTTAATTTCAATTTTTCTGTATCTTGATATGTGTAATCCTTTATTTCTATTAAATACCCCGTATTACTATCAACCGCTAAAATATCAACTGCACTAATGCCATTTTTAATCTTGATAAAATGATTTCTGTAATACGGCGTGTCATCAAATTTTATGGCTTCAAAATCAAAACTAAAAGACAGATTTCCTTCCTGAATAACAATCGACATCTAAGCTTCCTTCTTGCTTAAAAATCTGTCATCCTGCTCTAGCTCTTCATCCAGAATAACTATATCCTCCAAATATTCAAAGTCTTCGCTTTGGCTTACTTTAATATCGTACCCTTCAAAACCTAAACTAAAATACTTAACCTTATCTTCTTTGCTTCGTAGTATTTCCAACTCTTTAACCAAAAATAAACTATGAGTTGCAACAAAGACCTGCATTCCAGCGCGGCTAAGTTCGACTAAAACCTCGGCTATTTTTCTGATTAACTTAGGATTCAAATTTGCTTCCGGCTCATCCCAAAAAATAATGCTGTTTTTATTCAATGAGCCATTGGCTATAAGTTGGGCAATCGTGGCTATTTTTCTCAAACCTTCTGCAATTAAAGCGATTTCCGTTTTATGCCCATTGGTAGACGCCAAATAAAACCTGCCACGTTCTAATAAAATTTCCCCTTCTAATATTTCTTCTAAAATAGATAGAAGCTTGCTTTCTACTGGGTAAGATTCAATATTTTTTAGAGCGGATAATCCTAATGATTTTGCTAGATTGTAATATATTTGATCAAAAGATGTTTCTCTCGTCTCATATAAAGAAATAAATCCTTCATAGAAAGAAAGCATCTCTTTAGCTGGAATAAATATGCAACTTTTTTCAAAAAAATCTATTAATAGGCTTTCTTCTTCAACACCAATTTGATTGTAATCGGAAGAATAAGATTTAACTAAATTAAATGGAATAGAATATTTTTCTAAATTTATATTAATGGAACATTTATCTTCATGGCGACTAATTAAGTTGTCCAATTCATCGGGCTTAAAAATACCCATTAAACTTATCTCAATGGCTTCGGATATGGCTTGCTCAACAAACATTTTCCTTTCATAATAGTCAGCATAAAAGTAAACAACGTGATTTATACTCATAATTATAGAATAAAGCAGTTTAAGTAAATGGCTTTTTCCCGTACTATTTTCACCAATAATTACATTCAAGCCATCAGAAAACTCTAAGCGTTCATTTTTAAAAACGGTAAAATTTTCTATAAAAATACTCTTAATTATTATATCGTTACTTATATTCGTTGTCTCAATTCCAAGCGTAATGGTGTCTATTAAATTATCGTCATTTACCTTTACAATTGTTTTTATATAGGAACCTTTTGCCGGAAATAAAACAGGTTCTTTTAAAAGGATCCATTTATCAACAGCCAAATGCCTGCCGTCTTTCTCATTTCCACTGCATACACCGTAATGGGTAACGGTTGAATCTTCGGCCAACAATAAAATATCTTCAACCTCAACTCGATTAACGATGTCCAAATATTTGTCATCGTAGCCGTTTATCCATTCATCGTTATTGATAAAATCCGCTTTCTTATTTTCTCCGCCCCATTTTGCGCGAACTAACCAATAATTCATGATTCAACTCCAGGAATAAAAGGGGACTATTTTTTTGACTCGAACAGCATATGCGCCATTTTTTTTGCTTTGGTTTTTAAATAACCGACGTTGTCATCATGAGCCACGGCCTCGACCGGGATGCGCCCAACCACGTTAATGCCGAGTTTTTCCAGCTCTTCGATTTTCTTGGGGTTATTGGTGATTAACTCGACGGACTTTACGTTCAGGTTTTCCAGCATTAACGCGGCGATGCTGTATTCCCTTTCGTCGGCAAGATGGCCTAGGTGGATATTGGCATCGACGGTATCCATGCCTTGATCCTGCAAATTATAAGCCTGTAGTTTTTTCAACAGGCCGATGCCGCGGCCTTCCTGCCGCAGATAAATCAATATACCGAAACCGGCCTTGTCGATCATTTGCAGCGCCATATCCAGCTGTTCGCCGCAATCGCAACGTCTTGAACCCAATACGTCGCCGGTAAAACACTCGGAATGAATGCGTACCGGCACGTTTTCCTTGCCCGCAACATCGCCTTTAACCAGGGCGACATGCTCCTTGTCATCAAGGGTATTGCTGTAATAATGCAGGATAAACTCGCCGTGTTTGGTCGGGATCGGCGTCTGTACCAGATTTTCTAATTGTGGCTTCACGTAAATAACTAATCCAAAAATTGATTCTATTTTACCCAATTTGGCGGCTATCGAGTTAAAAAGTTTCATGCCGGTTTGGGAAACCAGTATTGCAAAGGCTCATTACCCACAGGCTTTTATTCGCCACGAAGAGACGAAGAAATAAACTTCGTGCTCTTCGTGTCTTCGTGGTAACTTTTTTAACTACCTAAATAACAAGCCTTTATTTTCTGGCTTCGATCAGCTTGATGATATGACTACTGCGGTCGTCGACATGCACCGAGGTAAAGGCGCAGGCTTTAACGTTTTTAACGGTGTTCCGGTTGATATTGGCCCCGACCAGCGCGACAACGATTGGGTTAAGCAGGTTCATCAGCCCGCCAAGCACGGGGTTTGAACTGATCACATGCTCCAGCAATAACACTTGGCCGCCCGGTTTGCAGACCCGGTAAACTTCCTTCAAGCCCTTTACCGCCGACGGCACCGAACAAAATACAAACGAACAGATAACCGTGTCGAAACTGTTATCGGCGAAGCATAACGACTGAATGTCCATCAGCTCCAGGTCGACCTTGATGTTTTTCCTATCCCGTTTCTGCGCCGCGTACTTTAGCATTTGCTCGCTAAAATCAATCGCGGTTATTCGGGCATCCTTGGGGTAATAATCGAAATTCTTGCCCGTTCCTACGCCGACTTCAAGGATATGATGACCTTCGACCTTGGCCCAACATTTTTTCCGCCAGCTTTTAAAAAACAACCCTTCCATGACCGCTTCCATGCCCTCGAAATACGGGGCGATGCGGTCGTATCGTTTTCTGATTGCGGCGCTGTCTGGCTTCATGATGGCCTCGGGTAGTTAATCGGGAGCTGCATAGTACAGCTTGAGTTTGCCTGTCATCAACAATAATCCTGAAAAACTCAGCTTGTCCACGAAAAGCACGAAAGACACGAAATAAATCGGTACGTTATATTAACTTATCCATTCATCCCTTGGCTGACTGCCTCAACCTGACATCTCTTTTGAAAATTTTCGTGCTTTTCGTGCTTTTCGTGGACGAAATGGTTTTTTTCAGGTTTATGGATATTGCACCGGCACCGGCTCCAATTTCCAGATGTCCCGGTTATAGTCGCCGATGGTTCTGTCGGTGGAAAATTTGCCGCTGTTTGCGCAGTTTAATATGCTTATCCGGGTCCAGTGGTCTTTGTCCTGATAGGCGGCTTCCACGCGTTTTTGCGCATCGATATAGCTTCTAAAATCCGCGATGGTCATCCACGGATCGAACTTGCTTTTAATCGATGCGATCAAGTCGTCGAATATCCCCGGTTCAAACTGGTTGAAATGCCCGCTTTCCAACAGATTCATCACCCGCTGCAAATCTTCATCCTGGTCGATGATCGCATAAGGGTCGTAATGCTCCCGCCTTGCTTCAATCTGCTGTTCGGTCAGGCCGAACAGGAAAAAGTTTTCGTCGCCGACTTCTTCCCTGATTTCAATATTGGCGCCATCCAGCGTGCCGATAGTTAACGCCCCGTTCATCATCAGTTTCATGTTGCCGGTGCCGGAGGCTTCTTTTCCGGCGGTGGAAATCTGCTCGGAAAGATCGGCCGCAGGGCAGATTATTTCCATCCCCGAGACCCGGTAATCGGGCAGGAAAAACAGTGTCAGCTTGTCGCCGACATCGGGGTCCGAGTTAATGACATTGGCGACATTGTTAATCAGTTTAATGGTTCTTTTGGCCATCGCATAACCCGGCGCAGCCTTGCCGCCGATCAATACGCAACGCGCAACCCAGTTGCCGGTGTCGCCGCGCTTGATGCGGTCGTAAAGATGAATGACGTGCAGCACGTTTAAAATCTGCCGTTTGTATTCGTGGATACGCTTAACCTGTATATCGAACAGCGCATCGGGATTGAGCTGGATGTCCAGATATTGCTTTTTGTGTTCAATCAGGCGCTGTTTTGCATACTGTTTTATGGCCCGCCAGCGATTCCGGAACTCCGCATCTTCGGCATAGGGCTCCAGCTTTTTTAACTCATCCAGATGGGTTACCCAGCCGTCGCCGATGGTTTCGGTGATTAACGCGGCTAATTCGGGATTACACGAGGCCAGCCAGCGCCGCGGGGTTACGCCGTTGGTTTTGTTGTTGAATTTGTGCGGCCATAAGGCATAAAAGTCGCGAAACAAGCCCTGTTGCAGTAACTGGGAATGCAGTTGGGCCACGCCATTGACCGAAAAACTGCCAACGATGGCAAGATACGCCATGCGCACCTGCTGCTCGGCCCCTTCCTCGATAATCGACATCCTGCCCAATCGGGCTTTATCGCCGGGCCAATGCGCGGCGACTTCCGACATAAAGTGGGCATTGATTTCAAAGATAATCTCCATCAATCTCGGCAACAACCGTTGCATGAGCTTGACCGACCATTTTTCCAGCGCTTCGGGCAGCAGGGTATGATTGGTATACGCCATGGTTTGCCGGGTGATTGCCCAGGCTTTAGCCCATGACAGGCCATGCACATCTATCAGCAGGCGCATCAGTTCGGCGATGGCGATGCTCGGATGGGTGTCGTTTAGCTGAAAACAGCATTTCTCGGCGAAGTTGTCGAATTCATGGCCGTGCTGCCTGACCCAATGGGCAAGGACATCTTGCAAGCTGGCGGAAGCCAGGAAATACTGCTGGCGCAGCCTCAATTCCTTGCCGTTTTCGTTGGCGTCATTGGGATACAGCACCATGGTAATGTGCTCGGCGGTGACTTTTGAGGCCACCGATTCGGCATAATCGCCGGCGTTGAACTCATCCAGGTTAAATTCCTCGGTCGCCACGGCTTTCCATAAGCGCAAGGTATTGACGGTGTTGTTTTGATAACCCGGTATCGGCGTGTCGAAGGGGACGGCCAACACATCATGGGTGCTGATCCAGCAAATCCGGCGGTTGCCTTGTTCGTCGGTCTGTATTTCGGTATGGCCGCCAAGCTTGATGCGTAACGAATATTCCAGCCGCTCGATTTCCCAGACATTGCCGTGGCGCAGCCAGTGATCCGGCTTTTCGACCTGTTCGCCATTGACGATAGTTTGGGTAAACATGCCGTATTCATAACGCAATCCGTAGCCTACCACCGGCAATTGCAGCGTCGCGCAACTGTCGATAAAACAGGCCGCCAAACGCCCCAGTCCGCCGTTACCCAGACCGGCATCGAGTTCCCGGTCAATCAGTTCTTCGATTTCAATGCCCAAATCGTGCATGGCTTGGGTGGCTTCATCTATTACGCCAAGATTAAGCATGGCATTGCTCAAGGTTCTACCCATCAAAAATTCCATCGACAGATAAAACACCCGCTTACTATCCATTCTGTTATAGGTTTTATAGGTGGTTTTCCAGCGCTCCATCAACCGGTCGCGGATAGACAGCGACAACGCCTCGCAGGCATAAAAAGGCGATGATCGGAAATTCTCGTCCCGTCCCAGCGAATGCACATAATAGCGTTTAAAATCGCCGATAAAATCCTCTTTTGTTGCGCCCAATGTAGGAACATCAGTAATTGAAGAGACAGGCTTGCTCATAACAAATCGTTTATTAGGCATGGTTTACTCCAAGAGATTGATGCGAATAAGGTATCAATTAAAACGACGTTCCATTATTGCCGTTATAAGTAGGCGTTCATAAGTTTCTTAGGAATGAGCATGGAATAACTTAGGCAAGTTGCCGATAGTCGGAGTGCAGGCTTCGCCTGCATGCGCAAGCAAAGCTTGCACTCCTCCCGCACACTGTTGTCCACTTTATTTCATGCTCGTTCCTTAGCATGAGCCGCTCCCACTCATGCCGGAAAACTTTTGCCCAACGACTTATTTACTTTTCGAGATTGGCAACGCGAACCATAATTTCCAGCCATAAGGCATCGTAAGCAAGCGTGGATTGGCTTTTCTTGATATAGCCGCCCAGCGGCATGCGCTCCAGGCCCATGCGTTCAATGTCGCTGGCATAGGGAATAGCCGTCGTTAAAATCTCGGGATGACTCTCCAGCAGACTGTCCATAATGTCCCGGTGCATTTTTTTGCGCCGGTCGGCCATCGAGAAAAACGGAATCAGCGCAAGGTGATGCAAGTCATTATCCTCGATAAACGTTTCCAGTTGTTCGAGGGTTCGTAACGACAGCGTGGTAGGAATGATCGGCGACAACACTATATCTGCGGCTTCAAAAACGGCTTCGGATAATAGCGAGATATTGGGCGGACAATCCAGAAAAACAAAGTCGTATTCTTCCGCCAAGGGCTTCAGGAGTTTTTTAAGTTGCTGGGTCGGCTTTTTCTTGGCGTCCAGCACCAAATCCAGGTTTCTGAACGAGAAATCGGCCGGCAATAAATCCAGCTTTTCAAAATCGGTGCCTTTAATCAGGCCGTCCAGCTCGCGTTTTCCGGCGATCAAGTCTTTGCTGCCGCCTTTGATCTTGGGCTTGATGCGAAAATAATAACTGCTGGCTCCCTGCGGATCAAGATCCCAAACCAGGGTGCGGTAACCGTTGCGGGCGGCCGTGTGGGCCAGATTGACCGCACTTGAGGTTTTGCCGACGCCCCCCTTGATGCTGTAGACAGCTAATACATTCATTATCCGGTCTCGTGTTTATACTAAATAAAGTAGAAGCACGATAACACAACCGCTCCGATTGGCAAGATTAGCCGGATGCATTGCCGGCTGGTCGGCTTAGAACTGCTATCCAAGCCGCACGCCGTTGCGATTGCCTTGTTTGACCAGATATAAAGCGTCATCCGCCCTTTTCATCAATTCTTTCCAACTGGGCTGAGCGCCCATAGAGCCTGCCACGCCAATACTGACGGTAATCGGGTAACGCAGTTCCAATCCCACCGGCTGGTTGCGTTCGATGGCATTGCGGACCCGCTCGGCCAACAATAGGGCGGTGCTGCCATCGGTGTTGGGGGCGATGATCAGAAACTCTTCGCCGCCCAGACGACAGGCAATATCGTTGGTGCGCGCAGTTGTGCGCATCAGGTTGGCCGCATGAATAAGCACCTGATCGCCGACATCATGGCCCAAAGTATCATTGACCGATTTGAAATAATCCAAATCCAGCATTAAAACACTCAACGGTTGTTTGGCGCGTAGCGCCGTCGCCGCCTCCTGTTCCAGGCGGTTAAGGGCGTAGCGCCGATTGGGCAAGCCGGTCAGCACGTCAGTGTTCACCATCGATTTAAGACGGCGATTCGCTGCCGCCAGCTCGGCCGTATAGCGTTGGATGTCCCGGCTCTCTTTTTCCAGTTCGTTTTGCAGGGTGATGATGCGCTGCCCGGCCCTAAGGCGCGCCAGCAACACGCGCAGGCTAATCGGCTTGGTCACATAATCGTCGATACCGGCATCGAAGGCTTCAACCAGCGCATCCTCGTCTTCCGTCGAGGTGAGCATGATCAGGTAAATGTTTTTACCAAAGACCGATGCCCGTAGCGCCTTGCAAAGGGCCAAACCATCCATCGGTTTCATGCGCCAATCGGTAATCACCATTTGCGGTTTATGTTCAATGACATACTTTAGCGCCGCCTCCCCGTTGCGGCATACCGCAACCTGATTACCGGCCGCGGCGAGCTGCTTGGAAAGGCGCGCCAGCATCATGGGATCGTCATCGACCAGCAACAAATTTAAACCCAATAAATCCGATTCCAAGGTATCGACGGTTTTTAGCAGGGGCTGGCGCACATCCGTCTTTACGTCAATCAGCTTTCCCCATTCATACCAAAGCTCGATGGTTTCGTCGATAAACGCAAGCAAAGCCGGTTCGTCCAGAGCGTGAAGTTCGGCCTCCGCCGTTAAATACGGCAACAGCACGGCGCGATGGGCTTCGTCGGCCACGCAGTAGTTTCCGATCAGCCGGGCGAAAATCAGTTGTCTGGCAAACTGGTCGGTTCGAGTAAGACCCGCTACCTTCATCTCAAAGCTCAGCTTCAGCGCATCCAGAAATACCGCCGGGAACCCCCAGTCGGCCAGTAACATTAAGCTCAAGGCGTTATGGTCGATGGCGAACCGTTCGCGCTCCAACGCAAGGAGCTGTTTGCCCTCCGCCATACTGAGACATTCGCCGTAAATCTCCGACCAGGCGGTTGCCAGAGCGAGACTGCCAATATCGCTAAGCAGCCCCAAGGTAAACGATTCCGCCGGTATTACGGTGATTTCCCTGGCAGTGAGCGCCGCGATGGATACCGAGATCGCCAGGGATCGCGACCAGTAGGCTTCGTAATCGAAGCCCTGACAACGGCCCTTGCTGTTATTGCCGATTAACGAAAGGCTCAAGGCAAAATCGCGCACCGTCTGCATGCCCATCATCATGACTGCCGTTTGCACATCGGCGATGGGCCGCCTGGCCCCGAACGCGGCCGAATTGGCGAAGCGCAAGATACGTCCGCTCAGGGCCGGATCGACTTTTACCAGTTGGCTGACCTGCTGTACGGTGACGTCGTGTTGTTGCACAAGCTGGATGATAGCGAGCGCCGTTCCCGAAGGGGAAGGCAAGCGGTCGGCGGCTTTTAATTCATTAAGATTGAATTCGATATTCATTAATTTTGTTCTTTTCTTTGTAGCAGAGTCTCGACTAAATCCAGCGTAGACTGAGTCAAGTCCTTCGCCATCGACTGAAAATCGGTATCTGCGTCATTGCCTACAGGATGTGGGTCAGAGGCAGGAGCGGAAGCCTTTCGGGCGGCGCGCTCCAATTTTACCGCAACACCGATTATTTTTTCGGCACAAAAATGTCCGGCCATGCCCTTAATAGCGTGAGCTGCATCGGCCACCGCCGGCAGATCGGTTCGAGACAGCGCGGCCGCCAGTTCTGCCATAAACGCAGGCGCTTCCTCGAGAAATAAATCTATCATCTCGGACAATAAATCATGGTCGTCATCCAGCCGTTTAAGCGCAGCGGCTTCATCCCAACAGGCTGTTGAAGCCTCCCCGTCGTCGGCCTTGCTGTTTGCCTGCGGAGGACTGTTAGGGATTGCGCTTTCATCAGAATTATCCTGCGCCAGCGCAACGTCAGGCGCGGCGGGTTCGCCCAGCCAGCGCACCAAAACCACCGCCAGATCGGCTCGGCTGGCGGGTTTGCTAAGGTAATCGTCCATGCCCGCGGACAGGCATTTTTCGCGTTCCCCTATCGAGGCATGGGCGGTCAGCGCGGTGATCGGCGTACGTAATCCGCCTTCTTCCATTTCCCGTTCGCGCAAAGCGCGCGTCGCTTCGTAACCGTCCATAACCGGCATTTGGCAATCCATAAACACCAAGTCGTAGGCTTGGCGCGTCAGCTGATCCAAGGCCACTTGCCCGTTATTGGCCAAATCCGGCTTAAGCTGGAACTTGGCGAGCTGGGACAGTATCACTTTTTGGTTGACCTTGTTGTCTTCCACCACCAGCACGCGTTTGCCGCTGTAATTGAGCAAGGCCTCTTTTTTCGCCTTGGCCGCCGGCGCGGTTTTCTGACCGGGAAGCTTTAAGGCATCGATAACGGCATCGAACAATTGCGATTGTCGTACCGGTTTTAACAGGCTTTGGCTAAATCCCGACACAAGTCTTTCGGCTTGCGAGCCGATACAGCCCGAGGATAAAAGAATGCGCGGCGTATCGGCAATAGCGGGCTTTTCGATAATGGCGCGCGCCAGGGCGAAGCCGTCCATGTCCGGCATTTGCATATCCGACAGCAGCAAATGATAAGGTTCGTTTCGCAAAGCGGCGGCTTCGAGTTCAACCAGCGCCGCCGGTCCGCTGTCCGCTTCGCTTAAAGTAAAACCCCAGTTGCTTAAGTAGTGCGTCAAAATCATGCGGTTGGTTGCGTTATCGTCGACTATCAACGCGCGCTTGTCGCAAAAATTAGCCTGCGGGGCCGGCGCCTCGTTATCCATCGCCGCCATCGGCAAGCTAAACCAAAAATGCGAGCCCTGTCCCAAGACGCTTTCAACGCCGATGTTGCCGTTCATCAGCATGACCAGATCCTTGCTGATCGACAGGCCAAGCCCGGTGCCGCCGTAACGCCGCGAGGTGGAACTGTCGGCCTGCGAGAAAGCCTGAAACAGGCGCGCTTGCGCCTCCGCGGTAATACCGATCCCGGTATCGACCACCTCAAAACGTAGTATCGCCAGGGAAGGTGTGTATGCCGAAAACCTGTCAGGAACAGGTTCGGCAATCGCCAGGGATGGCGTGTATGCCGGAAAGCTGTCGGGAGCAGCTTCGGCGGCATCGTCTGGTTTCTGTAACCTTACTGTTACAGAAACCTCGCCCTGTTCGGTAAATTTAACGGCATTGCCGATCAGGTTGGTCAGCACTTGACGGATACGGGTGGGATCGCCCTGCCAACGCAACGGTAAATTGGTCGGCAGAAAGCAGTTTAATTCCAGGCCCTTGCTGTGCGCGCGACTGGACAACAAGGTGCAAACTTCTTCCACTAAATCCGGCAAGTTAAACTCGATTTGCTCCAACTCGATTTTGCCCGCCTCCAGTTTGGAAAAATCCAGAATATCGTTGATGATGGTTAACAGCGATTCCGCCGAATTTGACGCAATATCGATCAGGTCCCATTGCTCGCGAGACAGTTGCGTATCCTGCAAAAGATCCAGCATGCCCAAGACGCCGTTCATCGGCGTGCGAATCTCATGACTCATATTGGCCAAAAACTCGGTCTTGGTATGCGCGACCTGCAAGGCGGCATCACGCGCCGCTTCCAGCGAGGCATTGGCCTGATCCTGGAGCAGCGCCAGCGCCATCATTTCGCCGACTTCCCTGAGCATGGCAATGCGGGACTCGTTTTGCACCGGGTAGGCATCGGTAAAAATAAACAGTACGCCGAGAATGTCCTCGCCGGAAGCAATGGGCACGACGTAGTGGCCGTGCCGCTGCGAGTCGCAACCGCACTGATCGGCAGCGATGAATTTTCTTGAAACCGCGACTTGTCCGCACAGGCCGTCGCCAAATTCGATGCGCTGCGCCATGTCGTCGAATTTGCCGCATACCGCGAACTTCTCCAGATACTCGCCATCTTGTACCCGCAGAAACACGCCGCCCTTCTGTTGCCGGTCGCAAGATTTGAGCGTGAACAGAATATCCAGCACCTGAACGAAACAGTGTTCCAGCGTCAAGGATTGATGCAGCGCCTCGGAGATTGCCAGGCGGGCCGCGGTATCGTCGCTTTCGATTTGCAAAGCAGCCTCCTCTTCGACCTGCTTGCTGACATCATGCTGAATCTGTACGTAGCCGGACAGCGTGCCGTTTGCGGTCAGAATCGGGGTAATATTGGTTTTGGCCCAATATTCCTGCGCGTCCTCCGCGGTTTGTCCGTTACCGCTGTCGTTTGCGCGCGCCGATTCCGGCACATTGTCCGCAGGATGCGGGGAAGAGACGGACGCGTGGTCTCGACGGCGTCCCCGCAGCCGACCGGACCAGGGTTCGCCGCAATGGAGCCTGCTTTGCATATCGGACAGGGCTTGCCGATCGGCGGCAGAACTGTCCAGCACATAGGGTTTTTGTCCCATCAGCGCCTCCTCCGCCCAGCCGGTAAACTGGCACAGCGCCGGGTTGGCGTATTGAATGAATCCCTCCGCATCGGTGATAAGAATCATCTCAGTGCTGGCGTCCAACGCGCGCTTAAGCGCCGTCAGCTTTAATTCATTGGCTTTGCGCTTGGTAATGTCCCGGCGTATCGAAATGTATTGCTTAGGCTTGCCGGTGTTATCCAGCAGGGGCGCGATAGTGCTGTCCACCCAATACAATTCCCCGTCTTTACGGCGATTGCAAAACTCCCCGCGCCATACATGGCCTTCGGCGATAGTGTTCCACATGTTGCGAATGTAATCCTGATCGTGATGGCCGGAATTGACAATACGATGATCTTGTCCGGTCAGTTCATTGCGGGAATATCCGGAGACTTCGCAGAACATGTCATTCGCATAGACAATGCGCCCCCGATCGTCGGCAATACTGACCAGAACGTGATTTTTCAGAGCGTCCAGCAGTTCTCTATTGGATGTCGTCTGTTCCTGAACGATCTGCAAGACCAGCGGCCGTACCGCCAAAAACCATATCAGCGGCGAACTGAGCAGCGTCAGCAAAACGATGTTGAAAACGGTATCCTGTACCGGCGACAACACAATACCCCATTGATGAGTCGCATCAAGCAGCCATAGGGCCAGTGTTTCGGAAACGCCGATGACTGCAATGATAATGCCTAACGAGGAGAGAAAATTACGTTTCGGGTATTCCGGCGGCGACAATGGGGTTGACATAAGCCTCTGTTTGATTTTATCTGTTTATCACGCTACGGGTTATGGATAATAGCCTGATTATCAGGGTATCACCATTTTTTTCGGACGGCGATAAAGCGGCTATTTTCTGTCTGTTGTTAAGCTTGAATGTCGGCGTCGATCCGGTATAAAGCGGGGGGCAGGCGTCATTCCGGCAGTCGTCGAATAATGATCGGTTTTCCGCCGACTCCCTACTATCCGCTACGCGATTCAGAGCGTAACTTTAAAAGCGTTATTTTTCAAGGCGCTTATTGAACAAGCAAGGATAAACTTTCAATCATCGCAAAGTTATCCTATCCTTTACGCCATAAATTTAACTCTCACGCCCCGTCTGCTCCCGGCAGGCTTACGGCACACACACTCTCCTTGGCATTAAATTAAAGAACCATGACTGAAGCAACCGCGTTATTTTCCGATGCAAAACTTGTAATTCCGGGCGGCGTGAATTCGCCGGTACGATCCTTTAGCGGCGTGGGCGGCACGCCGGTTTTTATCGACCATGCCCTGGGCGCTTATATCTACGACAGTTTCGGCGCCCGCTATATCGATTATGTCGGCTCCTGGGGGCCGATGATCTTGGGCCATGCTCATCCGGAAGTCATTGCAGCGGTCAAACAGGCAGCCGAAAAGGGCTTGAGCTTCGGCGCGCCAACCGAAATCGAAACGTTGATGGCTAAAAAAGTCTGCGAACTGATGCCGTCCATCGAACTGGTCAGAATGGTCAGCTCCGGCACCGAGGCGACCATGAGCGCGATTCGCTTGGCCCGAGGCTACACCGGACGCGATAAAATCGTCAAATTCGAGGGCTGTTATCACGGCCATTCCGATGCGCTATTGGTCAAGGCCGGTTCCGGCGCGTTGACCTTTGGCGTGCCCAGTTCTCCCGGCGTACCGGCTTCCGTTGCCGAAAACACCATCACTTTAACCTATAACGATAGCGAATCGGTCAAAGCGCTGTTTGCAGAATGCGGCGAGCAAATCGCCTGCATCATCGTCGAGCCGGTCGCCGGCAACATGAACTGCATTCCGCCCGAACCCGGTTTTCTGGAAAGCTTGCGCGAGGTTTGCGACCACTATAATAGTGTGTTGATCTTTGATGAAGTGATGACCGGCTTTAGAGTCGGCCTAAACGGCGCGCAGGGATTCTATAATGTTAAGCCGGATTTGACCACGCTGGGCAAAATCATCGGCGGCGGCATGCCGGTCGGCGCTTTCGGCGGCTCGCGTAAAATCATGGAACATCTTGCGCCGCTCGGCCCGGTGTATCAGGCCGGTACGCTGTCAGGCAATCCCGTCGCGATGGCTGCCGGTTTAAAAACGCTGGAATTGATCGCCCTGCCGGGTTTTTACCAGGCATTGACAGAAAAAACCGAAAAGCTGACGTCAGGCCTGAAAGCTCGTGCCGCTCAAGCCGGTATCGCGATGACCAC
>DAINRH010000100.1:0-6835 GCA_036741905.1 Methylobacter sp.
TTATGTTAGAGTCTAAATCTGTCCTAGCGACACAATGGAGTTAGTTATGCGCATCATCCTATTGGGGAGTCCCGGTTCCGGCAAAGGAACTCAAGCTCAATTTATTACTGAAAAATACGCTATTCCGCAAATTTCAACGGGCGATATGTTGCGGGCCGCAGTGCGGGAGGGGACGCCTCTGGGTATTGAAGCAAAAAAAGTAATGGATGCCGGCGGACTGGTTTCCGATGACATTATTTTAGGGTTGATCAAAGAACGCATTACTCAAGCCGATTGCGCTAACGGCTTTTTGCTGGACGGCTTTCCCCGGACTATCGTTCAGGCTGAAGGTTTGAACGATATGGGCGTTATCATTGATACGGTCATTGAAATTGTGGTGGACGATGAGGAAATTGTAAAACGCATGGCGGGCAGAAGGGTGCATTTACAATCCGGGCGCACCTATCATGTTGCGTTTAATCCGCCTAAGATTGAGGGGCTTGATGATGTGACCGGCGAGCCTTTGATTCAACGCGATGACGATAAAGAAGAAACCGTGCGTAAACGACTCAGCGTTTATCATGATCAGACTAAACCGTTGGTAGGGTTTTATTCAGCACCGGGGCAGCAGGTCAAGTTCAGTTCGATAGCCGGTGTCGGCAGTGTCGATGAAATCACTAAAAAAGTTTTTGCTGTTCTGGGCTAGCGTGCAAAAACGCAATCCAACAGCACGCTAAGTTAATCCATTTAAGAGTGGTTTTTACTATATATAAAGGTTGTAAAGTTAATGACAAAGAAAGTTGCAGTTTTATCGTCCGGCCTATGTTTAGATTACATTGCCATATTATGGGTGCGTACAGCTGTTGCAGCAAAGAAGGGTGGATAAGATGACTAAGCTATATAACGTTGCCGTGGTTGGCGCTACCGGCGCTGTGGGTGAAGCCATGTTGTCGATTCTGGAAGAGCGCGATTTTCCTGTCGGCGAGGTTTATGCCTTAGCCAGCAGCAATTCAGTGGGTAAAAGAATTCCTTTTAAAGGCGGTTCTCTGGTCGTGCAGGATTTGGCGACGTTTGATTTTTCAAAGGCGCAAATCGGTTTGTTTTCACCGGGGGCATCCGTTTCGGCAGAGTATGCGCCAAAGGCTGCCGCAGCCGGCTGTGTCGTTATCGATAACACCTCGCAGTTTCGCTATGACGACGATATTCCGCTGGTGGTGCCGGAGGTTAATCCTGAAAAAATAGCCGATTATAAAAATCGCGGCATCATCGCTAATCCGAATTGCTCGACTATCCAGATGCTGGTGGCGTTAAAGCCCATTTATGACGCGGTGGGGATTGAACGCATCAATGTGTGTACCTATCAGGCGGTTTCCGGCACCGGCAAAGAAGCCATAGAAGAGCTGGTTAAGCAAACGACCAGCCTGCTTAATATGCAACCCATTATCACCAACGTCTACCCTAAACAGATTGCTTTCAACGTGTTGCCGCAGATCGACGTTTTCATGGATAACGGCTACACCAAAGAAGAAATGAAGATGGTTTGGGAAACCCGGAAAATCCTGGGCGATGACAGCGTGTTGGTTAATGCAACCGCAGTGCGGGTTCCGGTTTTTTACGGACATTCCGAGGCCGTGCATATTGAGACCCGTGAAAAAATCGATGTGGCCACAGTCAGGGCGTTGCTTGAGCAAGCCCCCGGCGTGACGGTTATGGACGAGCGCAAAGACGGCGGTTATCCAACGGCGGTTACTGAGTCGTCAGGTAATGATGATGTATTTGTTGGACGTATTCGGGAAGATATATCGCATCCTCAAGGAATTGATTTGTGGGTGGTTGGCGATAATGTTCGAAAAGGCGCGGCCTTAAACAGCGTGCAAATAGCCGAAGTGCTGGTAAAAAAATACATCTAGACTAAGCTTGTGTACATATTTGACTGGACGCGGTAAGAAACTGTGGTAACTATTGTGAAGAAGAGCGGCGTGCGTAATTTAACTAAAACTTTAGCGGTTGTATCGTTATTGGCACCGGCTGGCGGTCATGCGTTAGGTATTGGTGAGATTAGATTGCATTCGGCCCTTAATCAAAATTTGGATGCTGAAATTGCGTTAACATTGTCAGGCGAGAGCGTATCTGACATCAAGGTAAGCTTGGCTCCGCCTGAAAAGTTTGATGAGGCGGGAGTGTCATGGAATTATTTTCTATCGAAAATTAAATTTGAAACGATTACTCATTCCAATGGCGCGGCCGTCATTAAACTGACTTCGAAGGAGGCGTTAAAGGAACCTTTTTTGGATTTCCTGCTCGAAGTCAGCTGGCCAAAAGGCAATTTGTATCGTGAATTTACTGTGTTGGTGGATCCTCCGTCAGTTTACAACCAAGCAACCATTCCCGTTGCAACCACCACCGAAAGCTATGCGCAAACGCCGCAACGTCAAGCGCATGCAAACGGACAAAGCAGCGAGGGTGAATATGGCCCGACACTGGGAAATGATACGCTTTGGAGCGTGGCCGACCGGGCAAGAGGGCAGAGCGATGTTTCTGTAGAACAAATGATCATTGCGATTTATGAAGCAAATCCTCATGCTTTCTATAAAGGCAATGTTTATGCATTAATGGCTGGAAAGATGCTGAAGATTCCTGAAAGAGAGATAGTTCTAAAATTATCGCGGAATCAGGCATTAGCGGAATTCAACCAGCATACCAAAGCCTGGAAAAATCATTCGGCTCCAGCTCATGCTGAAACTGCAAAGGAAAAAACGGTTCTGAGCAAAGTTGAGCAGTCTGTCGATAATCAGTTAACCCTGATTGCTCCGACTAAGGCTGCGGTCGCCGATCATGCCGTTGTAACGTCGGAGAATGGACGGGCTAGTGCCGAAAAGAAAGCGGCCGGCGTTAAAGTTAAAGCTGAAGAGGGCGTCAGTCAAACCGCGCAGATTGATAGTGCCATACAAAGCAAAGTAGCGGAGTTGGAAAAGCAACTGGCGATGATGCAGGAATTGATTGCGTTAAAGGATCAACAGCTCGCGGCTTTGCAGAATAAGTCTCAGGAACATCCTGCGGCTCAAGAACAGGCGGCGCCAGCCGATGTTGCGACGCCCAAACCTGCCGACCAAGCAACACCGGCTTCTCAACCGGCCGAGCCTGCGGCAGTTGAGGTTGTGGCGGCTAAGCCTGTCGAGCAGGCAACACCGGTTCCTCAACCGGCTGAGCCGCCGCCAAGCGAAGTTGCCGCAGCGAAGCCTGTGAGTCAAGCGCCGCCTGCTCCCCAGCAAGCTGTTGCTCAACCTGCTCAACCAGTACAGTCGGCAGCTCAACCTGAAGCCGGTAGTTTAGTCGATCCGTATTACTTGGCGGTGGCTGGGGCAGGTTCGGTCATTTCGGCGCTGATCGGCTGGCTTTGGTGGCGGAAACGCAAGGTTGAAGAGGAAACCAATACGGAGAGTATGTTTGCCTCTTCCAGCATGATTAAAACACCTGAAGCCGAGGAAAGTCTTTCTGTGCCGGTTGTCGAAGAGGGCGCAGTTCATGATGCGGGCACAGTAGGCGAAAGTTCTTTCTTGAGTGAATTTACGCCGAGTGATTTTGACTCGTTTGATACCGATCAAGGTGAAATCGATCCTATCTCCGAGGCTGATGTCTATCTTGCTTATGGTCGTTATCAGCAGGCCGAAGAATTAATACGGCAGGCGATTAAAGATCAGCCGAATCGCGATGAATGTAAGTTGAAGTTGCTGGAAATTTTTTACGCTAACGAAAGCAAAACGGCTTTTGAAGCCTATGCTAATGAATTGGTAGCGGCAGGTAAGCGGAACGAGGTCGAGTTTTGGGAAAAAGCGGCGGAGATGGGGCGCGACATTTGTCCTGATTCGCCATTGTTTACTTCAGGGGAAGATCTGTTTGCAGTGGCTGACAACACGCCCGTTGAAAATAGTGATGAAAGCATCGGCAAGGGAGTCATTGCCGGGACGGCTTTTTTCGGGGAGTCAGGCCGTGACGGATTTGTTAAGGAAGCGGCTGGGTCGAAGGGCGACGAGCTGGATATTGATTTAATTTCATCTAAAGATGATTCTTTTGTTGATGTGCAGCTAAATAACGAAGACATTGACTTTGATTTAAGCTCATTCTCAATGGACAGCAAAGAATTGGACGAAGCGGAGAAAGGCGTCATAGCTTCCAGCACTGTTGCGGATAATGCATCAGGGGCGCAGATAGAAACAATTGATTTCGATTTAAGCGCCTTCTCAATGGACAGCAAAGAATCGGACGAAGCGGAGAAAGGTGTCATAGCTTCCAGCACTGTTGCGGATAATGCATCAGGGGCGCAGATAGAAACAATTGATTTCGATTTAAGCGCCTTCTCAATGGACAGCAAAGAATCGGACGAAGCGGAGAAAGGTGTCATAGCTTCCAGCACTGTTGCGGATAATGCATCAGGGGCGCAGATAGAAACAATTGATTTCGATTTAAGCTCATTCTCAATGGACAGTAAAGAACTGGACGAAGCGGAACAAGGCGTTATAGCTTCCAGCACTGTTGCGGATAAGTCATTAGGCACACAGATAGAAGAAATTGATTTCGATTTAAGCTCATTCTCAATGGACAGCAAAGAATCGGATGAAGCGGAGCAAGGTGTTATTGCTCCCGGCGACTTATCGGACATGCCAATAGGGACGCAGTCGGTCAACAAGCAGCAGGAATTCGAAGCCTATGAGTTTGATTTCAGTGCTCAGAATACTGAAACAACAGGAATTGAGGATATTGACTTTAGCGTTTTAGAGAATAGTGATAAAAAGCAACAGGATGCGGACTTTTCTAAGGATGAGACGCTGGAGTTTAATGATGATTTTGGCGACGATTTCGACTTTAACTTTGATCTGGATCTGCCACTGGCAACGACTGGGCGGTCCGGTCAATATGATGAATTCGGTGTTTCCGATCTGACCGATATGGATGAGTTGGAAACGAAGCTGGATTTGGCAAAAGCCTATGTCGATATGGGCGATGCAGATGCGGCTAAAGACATTGCCCAAGAAGTGCTTGAGCAAGGTACGGACGAACAAAAAAAGGCAGCCCAAGCGTTACTTGACGAGTTGGACTAAGGTCGCGATTGTTACAGCCCACAAAAAAAGCCCTTTAAGGGCTTTTTTTGTGGGCTTAACATGTGTCAAGGTTTGTCAGGATAAATTTTTGGTGGCGTGTGAAATTTAGGATGCATTGCTGTAGTATCAGAAAGTGCTGATGCGTACTTGCATAATTATTGTTTAACAGGTCGCTTTCCAGCGCATTTGCCGGCTGCTGAATGTCCGTTAAGCCGCAAAAACTCACCGAACCGTTCAATTTGTGGGTAACTTCCCGCGCAAGATCGTACTGTTTGTTTTCCAATGCATCTTTGATAACCACGGCTTGCAACGGTAGTTCCTCGAACAACTTTTCAAAAAGGGTCAGCGTCAGGCGCCGGTTGTTTTTGGTTTTACTCAGGATTATTTGGATATAGTCCTGAGCCGAAGCCCTTGTTTGCCAAAGATCTATAATTTCATTAAGTCGTTGCTCCGTTAGGGGGCCGGTCAGGCTATCATCAAACTGTTGATCGATTCGGGAGTTCTGTGCCGGATTAACGATAGCAATGACCGGTGTTTTGCCGTTTATGCCAAGAGGGTCTTTGATGCGGGCAATAAGTTCCGACTGCCGGGGATCAGGGCCGTCTACCGGTAAGTCGAGCAGTATCAGATCGAATCGAGTCGTTTCAATATGCATTAAAATAGCATCGTATTGGCTGGTTACAATAATATTTTGGCGTCGGTGTTTTAATAAGGAATGGTTAATGTCGATGTCGCCGGTCATTAATACAATAAAGGGTTTCTGCAATGGCATTTTTATTTTTCCTGGGAAATGATGTTGCTTTGATGAGGGATTTCACATAACCGTCAAGAATATTTATCGTGGAGTGGTTTGATGGTTTGGACTGTGATGGACGGTTTTATTTATTCATTACGTGAGTAATGAAGGTGTCGGTTTTATGGCAGCTTGATTTTTTAAGACTGCGGTTCTTTGCGTGTATTTATTTGCTTAACTATTCGAGACTTATAATTGGCACTGGGCGCAGTTAATTATTAACATTTACAAGTATTCCTATCTTATTCTTTTAAAAGGATCTTTTTTCTTGTATGATTTGGTTTTACGATGTCGGTCAATGATAGCATTCAGTTGTTGAGTCGTGTTGTTTACAGGGGCACGTCACTTGTCGGTATAATTTATTAGATTGTTTTTGCAGGTATTATTATCCTGTGGACTTTAAATTGCTTAATTGCTGATACTGATTAAAAATTAAAGGGTTTATAACATGGCTGAACTTGAGCAAGAAGTCGGGGAAGAGAAAAAATCCCCTAAAAAGCTGATCATCATCATTATTATCGCGGCAGTAATTTTAGTCGTCGCCGGTGTCGGTATCACATTCTTCCTTATGACAGGGGATTCGTCTAAAGGCGAAAAAACTGAACATGTTGAAGAAAATGAGGCGGAGGCTACTCATGCCGAGAAACTCTATTTTGATATGGGTAAGCCTATTGTTGTCGATTTCCCCAAAGGGGCGACGGTTAAACACGGGCGAATTACGGTGTCTATATTGGTAGAAGGTGCCGAAACTATTGCTGTTTTGAAACAAAATGAACCTATGGTGCGCAATAATCTGTTGATGCTGATTGGTTCGCAGGACCCCGCCAATTTGAATACGCGTGAAGGAAAGGAGATGTTAGCTAAAGCCATGTTGGACAATGTGACTGCCGTTTTAGTAAAAATGGCCGGGAAGGGGCAGGTTAAAGAGATATTTTTTACTTCATTTGTAATGCAATAACATGAG
>DAINRH010000100.1:6868-14107 GCA_036741905.1 Methylobacter sp.
AATCGATGCACTGCTAAACGGTGTTAGCGACGGAGATATTGAAACAGAGGATGAGTCCGAGTTTTACTCTGAAGCGGGCACTGAAGAATTTTATGAAAAGGGCGTGGTCAGGGAGTATGACTTTGCCAGTCAGGAAAGAATTGTCCGCGGCCGAATGCCGACCCTGGAAATGGTTAATGAACGGTTTGCCAGGTTTATCCGTATTTCATTATTCAATTTCCTGCGTCGTTCGGCGGAAATTTTTATATCGGGCATTCAGGTTCAAAAGTTTTCTGAATATATACAGGGGCTGCTGGTTCCAACCAATTTAACGATTGTGCGGTTTAACCCGTTGCGTGGCAAGGCCTTGATAGTGATAGATCCGCGATTGGTTTTTACGGTGGTGGATAACTTTTTTGGCGGTGCCGGGCAATTTTATAATCAGACCGAAGGAAGGGAATTTACACCGACTGAAATGCGGGTGGTTCGGATCATCATCGATATGATTTTCAAGGATTTGAAGGAAGCCTGGAAGCCGGTCATGGAACTCGATTTTGAATACGTGGGCGCAGAAATCAATCCACGGTTCGCCAATATTATCGGGCCTGGCGAGATTATTGTTATATCCACCATTCATGTTGAGCTGGAAGGCGGCGGCGGTGACGTCAATATTGCAATGCCCTATGCCATGCTTGAACCTATCCGGGAGCTGTTGGATGCTATCAGTAGCGACAGTGGCGAAGTAGACGGCGGCTGGCAGGCCGCGTTGCGTGGCGAAGTGCTCAGGGCGGAAGTGAGTGTAAACAGTCTTCTGGTGGAAAAAAATATGACCATAAGAGAAGTTATGCGCTTAAAAAAAGGCGATGTAATACCTATTGATATGCCGGACACGGTGATTCTTAAAGCAGAAGGAATCCCGGTATTTGAAGGTAAGGTCGGGATTTCGGACGGTAATTATGCGATACAGATTATCGATAAGGTAAAGTCTTGAATCAACCTGGCGCAATTCAGGGTTTGATTGTAACAATATTAAGTTGGGAAAGAAGATGAGCGAATATTCAAATGCACCAGAGGATGGGGAAACGATTGATGATTTTGAGGCGGCCGCGTTTCAGGAGTTTAATAGTCAGTTTGATGATAAAAAGTCGTCTTCAAGCATAGGCGATGAAGTTAACCTTGATGTTATTTTGGATGTTCCCGTTACTATTTCCATGGAAATAGGCCGGACGCAGATTAATATCAGAAATCTTTTGCAGTTAAACCAGGGTTCGGTTGTTGAATTGGAGCGTTTTGCCGGAGAGCCGCTTGATGTGCTGGTAAACGGCACATTGATCGCTCATGGTGAAGTGGTGGTGATCAATGACAAATTCGGCATCCGCTTAACCGATGTCATAAGTCCATCTGAACGGGTTAAACGATTAGCCTGATGCCTGAAAAATTTATGCTCGCGTGGTCGATGTTCTGGTGGTTTCCCGCCTGCTTTGCTGTGCCGGGCGTCGATGTTCCAAAGCAGACGGTCAGGACGATTTCTGCCGGAGACATGCTTCATTGGGGCGTTGGGCTGCTGATAGTCTTGGCGGTATTTTTTTTCTGTGTCTGGGGAATGCGCAAGTTAAGCGGGATTTCTGTCGGCGGCGCAGAAAAAATGCGTATCGTCGGCGGCCTGTCGTTGGGGATGCGGGAAAAAGTCATTTTGCTCCAGGTCGGGAAAAAGCAGCTCATTTTGGGGGTGACGCCGGGACGTATAGACGCTTTGCATGTGTTGGAGGGCGACGATTGCTTGACTGGCAACGAGTCGCCTTCGATCGGGAAAGACAGCGGATTTGCCGCCATTGTGGCGCAAGCGATGAAGGGGCGATCTGATGGCTAAAAACATGTGGTATCGGTTGGTAATTATCGGCCTGGCTTTTTTATTGATAGAAACACCGGCTTACGCGGCCGCGGGGATTGAAGCGGTCACCGTGACGACGGGCAAACAAGGCGCTCAGACTTATACGGTAACGATCCAGATTCTGGCGTTAATGACCTTGTTAACCGTGCTGCCGGCGTTGTTGTTGACCATGACGTCGTTTACCCGGATCATGATCGTTTTAAGTTTGCTGCGAACGGCTTTAGGTACCGGACAGGCGCCGAGTAATCAGGTGTTATTAGGCTTGTCCATGTTTTTGACTATCTTCATTATGATGCCGGTTCTTGACAAGGTGAATACCGAAGCCGTCCAGCCGTATATGGAAGAAAAAATCGATGTTGTTGTCGCCATGGAAAAAGCGTCCGAGCCCTTTCGGCAATTTATGCTAAAACAGACCAGAGAGGCCGATCTGGAATTATTTATCAGGATTTCCGGCAATGCGGAGCTGGAATCAGCCGAAAACGTGCCGTTTTCATTATTGCTGCCGGCTTTTGTAACCAGCGAGCTAAAAACAGCATTTCAAATAGGCTTCCTGATTTTCTTGCCTTTTTTAGTCATCGATTTGGTGGTTGCCAGCGTACTGATGTCCATGGGTATGATGATGTTGTCGCCGATGATTATTTCCTTGCCTTTTAAAATAATGCTGTTTGTTCTCGCTGACGGCTGGTCTTTGATCATGGAAATGCTGGCGGCAAGTTTTTATGTTATGTAAGGGCGACAGGTAAATTATGGTGCCGGAAACGATTTTCATGGTTGGTCAGGAAGCGATGATTGTTGCGGTTAAGCTGACTGCGCCGGTGTTGCTGCCGTCTTTAGCCGTCGGCTTGATTATTGCGATGTTTCAAGCGGCTACCCAGATCAATGAGGCGACCTTGACATTTGTACCCAAGGTTATCGTTATCGGCATTGTTTTGATGATTATGGGGCCGGGGATGCTGCAAATGTTTATTGATTATTTTCAGGGCCTGATCAGGGATATTCCGCATTTAATTGGTTGAATTTTGAATTTTACCGAAGCACAAATTCTCAGTCAGACAGCATTGTTCATCTGGCCGTTAATGCGCATTAGCGCAATGTTTGTCGCTGTGCCGCTGTTTAGCATTAAAGCCGTACCGGCCCGAGTCCGGCTGATCCTTTCCGTGGTTATAACGCTCGTTGTAATGCCTTTGCTTCCTCCCTTGCCGTCTGTCGAAATGTTCAGTTACGCCGGGTTTATGACGGCTATTGCGCAGGTCATGATCGGTTTGACGAGTGGATTTATTCTACAGTTGGTTTTTGCAGCCGTCGTTTTTTCCGGGCAAGGCGTTGCTTTAAGTATGGGCTTGGGGTTTTCGATGATGGTCGATCCGCAAAGCGGGCAGCAGGTGCCGGTGATTGCGCAGGTTTATACCGTGACCGCTACGTTACTATTTATCAGTTTGGATGGGCACTTGTTGTTGATACAAATGTTGCTGGATAGTTTTAAAACTTTGCCCATCGGCGTTGACGGCATAGATAAAGCAGGTATTTGGTCGATTATTGCCTGGAGCAGCCGGATGTTTGCCGGCGGCTTATTGTTAACTATGCCTATCATCGCCAGTCTGTTGTTGGTTAATATTATTTTTGGGGTGGCGGCCAGGGCGGCTCCGCAATTACAGATTTTTTCAGTGGGCTTTCCGATAACCTTGATGTTAGGCATGCTGTTAGTTTGGAAAACATTGCCCGATGTGCTGGATCAATTTTCGGGAATGCTAACGGATGGCTACGATTTGATCGGCCAGTTGTTGCGCTTGTAGATAAGTTATGGCAGATAACGAAGACAAAACCGAAGAACCCACCGGAAAGCGTTTGGCCGACGCTAGAAAACAAGGCCAGATTCCAAGATCCAGGGAGCTTAATACCTTTGTCATCCTGATGGCGAGCTCTGCCTTGCTGCTTGCCCAAGGAGGAAAAATTGGCAATGGGTTGTTAAAAATGATGCAGACTATGTTTCAGCTGAGCCGTACAGTCATTTTCGATCCCGGCAGTATGACGTTGTATTTAAAGCAGGTCATGATAGACGCGGTTACGTTGATTGCGCCGTTTATGATGGTGATGGTCGTTGTCGCCATTGTTACGCCCATATCGATGGGCGGCTGGGTATTCAGTTGGGATGCCATCGCTTTTAAGCCGTCAAAAATGAATCCCATTACAGGGATGGCCAGGCTTTTTGCCGTACGGGGATTGATTGAGTTATTCAAAGCCTTATTGAAAGTTATATTGATTTTTGCCGTTGCCGTTGCTTTGTACCGGTCTTTTATCGGCGAATTACTGGGCTTGGGCGGTGAATCGCTGGTTCAGTCAATCAGTCATGCATTGGACATTATCGGTACCTGTATTTTGCGGCTCAGTAGTGCATTGATATTGGTTGTGATGATTGATGTGCCTTATCAGCTGTGGGATCACAGTAAAAACATGAAAATGTCCAAGCAGGAAATCAAGGAGGAGAGTAGAAATTCGGAGGGAAGTCCTGAAGTGAAGGGGCGGCAACGCAGAATGCAAATGGAGGCGGCGCAACGGCGCATGATGGAGGAAGTGCCGAAAGCCGATGTTATTGTGACCAATCCGAGTCATTATGCGGTGGCCTTAAAATACGATCAAAACTCGAATAGTGCGCCCACACTGATCGCCAAGGGTGTCGATTTGATAGCCGCCCAAATTCGTAATGCTGCGATAGGCGCCGGTATACCGCTGGTGGCGTCCCCGCCTTTAGCCAGGGCGTTGTATTATTCGACCGAGTTAGAAAAAGAAATACCGCAGGGGCTTTATTTAGCCGTGGCCCAAATACTTGCCTATGTGTATCAGTTAAAAGCGGCTCAGAAAAATGATTGGAGAGAGCCATTGCCACCGGGAAATATTAACGTGCCTGACGAATTTAAACAGGGTTAACAGGCTATGGATTTTACTAAATTAAAAGCAGCATTGGCGGTATTGGGCAAAGCCGAGTTGGGTGCGCCATTGGTTATCGTCATGGTATTGTCGATGCTGATATTACCGCTGCCGGCTTTTGTACTCGACCTGTTTTTTACTTTTAATATCGCTTTTTCATTAATCATCCTGCTGGTTGTTGTTTATACGGTTAAGCCGTTGGAATTTGCATCATTTCCAACCGTTATTCTGCTTGCGACCATATTACGTTTGGCGCTGAACGTGGCTTCGACACGTATCGTATTGATTGACGGGCATAATGGCGGCGATGCCGCCGGTAAGGTGATTGAGGCCTTCGGCGCTTTTGTTATCGGCGGTAACTTTGCCGTGGGTTTGGTGGTTTTTGCGATTCTGATCATCATTAACTTCATGGTCGTCACCAAAGGCGCCGGGCGGATTGCGGAAGTCGGGGCGAGGTTTACGCTGGATGCGATGCCGGGCAAGCAAATGGCTATCGATGCGGATTTGAATGCCGGGTTGCTGACTCAGGACCAGGCTCGCGAACGGCGCGCCGAGGTAGCTACCGAAGCGGATTTTTACGGCTCCATGGATGGTGCGAGCAAGTTTGTCCGAGGCGATGCGATTGCCGGGATTATCATTTTATTCGTCAACATGATCGGCGGCCTGGCTATTGGTGTGCTTCAGCATGATTTGAGTGTTGCCGATGCCGGAAAGATTTATGTCTTACTGTCCATCGGTGACGGTTTAGTTGCTCAGATTCCTTCATTGTTATTGTCGGTAGCATCCGCGCTGGTGGTCACCAAGGTTGGCAGCAGCGGCGAAAATATCGGGCAACAGGTTACGGCACAGCTATTTGCCAACCCCAAAGCGTTGACGGTTACAGCGGCGGTGGTAGGTGCGCTGGGTATTATTCCCGGCATGCCGAATCTGGTCTTTATCCTGCTGGCCTCGATTTTAGCCGGATCGGCCTATTTAATTGAGAAGAAACACAAAGAAGCCGAGTTGGTCGATATAGATTATCCGCAGGAGCTGGCTCAAAGCTTGGCCGCTCCCGAGACCAAAGAGTTGGGTTGGGATGATGTGATGCCGGTTGATGTGGTCGGTCTGGAAGTGGGGTACCGGCTCATTCCGTTAGTGGACAAGAACCAGGGCGGACAACTGATGGTTCGTATCAAAGGCGTACGGAAAAAACTGTCGCAAGAGCTGGGTTTTTTAATCCCGTCGGTGCATATCCGGGATAATCTTGATTTAAGTCCAACGGCTTACCGGATTTCGCTGATGGGGGTAGCGGTAGGCGAGGCTGAAGTTATGCCGGATATGGAGATGGCGATTAATCCGGGCCGTGTTTTTGGCGCCTTAAAGGGCAATGTGTGCAAGGATCCCGCTTTTGGTCTGGATGCCGTGTGGATAGACTCAAACCAGAAAGACCATGCGCAAACCTTGGGTTATACTGTGGTTGATCCCGGAACTGTGATGGCGACCCACCTGAGTCATCTTTTACAGTCGCATGCTCACGAATTGTTAGGTTATGAAGAGGCGCATAAGATACTTGATAATCTGGCCAAGTCCGCCCCTAAGCTGGTTGAGGATCTGGTGCCGAAGACATTGCCGTTGGGTGTGGTGGTCAAGGTGCTGCAAAACCTGTTACAAGAGCATGTGCCTATTCGGGATGTGCGCACTATCGTCGAAACTTTGGCGGAGTATGGGCTCAGAAGTCAAGATCCCGACATTTTAACGTCGGCGGTGCGTGCCGCATTAGGACGATTAATTATCCATGAAATCAGTGGCATGCAAGAGGAATTGCCGGTTATTACTTTGGAGCATGACTTGGAACAGTTGTTGCATAAATCTTTGCAAACGGCAGGCGATAGCGGTGTCGGGATTGAGCCAGGGTTAGCAGAACAAATGCACACATCATTGCAAGAGAGTATGCAAAAAATGGAAATGGAAGGACAAACTGCGGTATTGCTGGTTTCTTCCTACATCCGCCCTTGGTTATCCCGGTTCGTTCGCCATTCCATTCCCGGATTACATGTCTTGGCATACAATGAAATACCCGCGGATCGTCAGATCAAAGTGGTTTCAACTGTCGGACGAAGAACATAGTACATGAGGCTAAGTTATGAAAATTAAACGTTTTTTTGCACCGGATATACGACAAGCCATGCGAATGGTTAAAGAAGAATTAGGCGCAGACGCAGTTATCATGTCAAACAGATCTGTTGATGGCGGTGTCGAAATTGTCGCCGCACGGGATTTTGATGAGCAATTGATTCAGAGCAAGTTGCAAAAACAGGCTGCCGAACAACAACAATCTTCCTCTCTCCTTGGCAGTCGGTCGCATGGGTTCCCTACCAATAGCGACACTTCCACCACCCTTGGCGGTCGCGAAACTAAAAAAGTTGATTTGCCTGATTTTGAAGCGGAAAAGAATCGTTTACATG
>DAINRH010000101.1:0-13624 GCA_036741905.1 Methylobacter sp.
TCGCTAATCGGCATTTCGGTATGAACTTGAACAGGTGCAATGACTTCTTTAGTCGCGCAAATTCTCAAGTCATCAGTAATATATTTTGTATGCATTACGCTTTCAACCCGTTACAGGATTATTGTCGGAATTGGTCATTTTAACCGATTTTAAAATTCTTTTGTTAGAGTTCTTGTCGCGTCAAAGACAGTTACCTCAAGTCATGCCAATGGCTTTCAGGTAAAAGCACATTGGCCGTATAGGATAAAAATTTAACCGAACCGGGATATTTACGGATTTACAACGATCAGTGTTTTCAAATTCAGTGAGTAACGGATAGCGCTATTTTATGTAGACAAGGCAATGCTTCCGGATGCAGCGCAAGAGCAGTCGGTTAGTTAATTAAACTGTGTTATTTAACGCACTAAAAACAAGTCATATGACGCATTTTCATAAAACGCAGCCTCCCGATAAAAGCGGATCGGTCGCGGAGGGCACGCGCGGCAAACATAATAATGAGCGAAAACGGTTGTTAACTAACGAGTAAGTAATTGATTACGATAAATTAAAAAGTTGAGGCCGGTAGCCCTGTCGGCCGATATTTTCGTGGTTTTGGTGGCTTGGCATGCAATATGCTGTTATGAGCAGACTACCCATGACTATAACAATTAAAACAATGAAAAAGTATCTACTATTGCTGGGAATAACTTACGTAGGCTGCGGAGTTGCGGCCGAACCCGTCAAGACTAAAAAGACAGACAAACAAGCGCAGACAAAAATCGATAAATACCAGGGCGAGGAGATGGTGACTTACGGGACCGTGACCGATAGAAAGTTTCCTGATACCGCGAAGGCGACGCCTACCTATACCATTGATGCCGCAGACGTTAAAACCAAAGTCAATGCGACAACGGTTGAGGATACTATGAGATATGCACCAGGCGTATTGATACGCAAACGGTTTATGGGCGATCCGAACGGCACCTTGGGCATGCGCACTTCAAATTCGTTTCAAACCGCACACAGCATGGTTTACGCGGACGGCATGCCGCTGCACAACCCTTTGCGCACCAGTTTCAGCGGAGCGCCTCGATGGTCGATGGTGTCGCCCAGCGAAATCGATTCGGCGGACGTTCTGTACGGGCCATTTTCATCGCAATACAGCGGCAACTCAATAGGCGGCGTGATTAACCTGAACACTAAAATGCCGGAAAAATTCGAAGCCCAAATGGACGTTACCGGCATGTTTCAGGATGTCCATCGGTCAGGGCGTAATGAAACCTTAATGGGCTATAAAACCTTTATTTCAGCAGGCGACAAGTTCGATAAGTTCAGCGTTTGGGCCTCTTATAACCGTTTTGAAAACGAGGGCCAGCCGCAGACCATCAATGCCGCGGCTTTAACTACGGCGGCAGGCGGAACGCCAATTACCGGAGGAGAAGGATACCAAACAACGACCGAAGCCCCGGCTATTGCCTACGGCGACATCGGTATCGCCCAACAAACGACGGATCTGTTCAAGGCCAAATTCGCTTATGATTTTACCGAAGAGTTGCAGGGACGCTTCACCATTGCCTATGAAGATCGCGTCGGCAAGGTTGACGACCCGAACAGTTTATTAAGGGATGCGGCAGGTAATACTGTATGGGGCGGGGCCACCAGCGCAGGACTCTCGTCCAGTCAAAACTACAGAACGGCCGGCGGCAAACGGTTTGCCGTTCCCGGTTCGGTTTTCTCGGTCAGCGACTCTGAGCGCCAGGCGTTGAACTATGGCTTGGGTTTAAAAGGCAAAATATCGGATAACTGGAGCATCGATACCACCGCCAGTTACTACGATGCGTTCAATGACAGAACCATCAGTTCAAATCTTAATCCCAATCATCCGCTAAACAAAAACAAAGGCCAGATTTCCGATGAAAAACCCTGGTGGGCGACGTACGACCTAAAGCTGGCGAACGACAAGTTCATGGGGCGGGATGACCTGTCCTTTATGGGCGGTTATCAATTTAACCATGCCAGTTTGAATCTGGATGTTTACAACAGCAATAATTACAAGGCCGGATCGGCCGATGTGAAAACCAACGACAGTGGCGGCGCGACTCAAACCAACAGCGCTTTTTCGCAGTTGGAATGGCGGTTCTTGCCCGACTGGAGCGTAATGGCCGGAGGACGGTTCGACCACTGGCAAGCCCTTGACGGTCATGTTCGGGTTTTTGACGATCCGACGACAACGGCAAATGAAAGGAATATTCAAAACTATGCCGACCGCGATGCCTCTCGCATTTCGCCTAAAGCGTCGCTGGAATATTCGCCCGACAACTGGACATTTCGCTATTCGTTTTCCAAAGCGTACCGTTTCCCGATTGCCGAAGAAATGTTCGCCAGCTTGTCCAGGCTTAACAGCATCACTACTTCGGCTCCCGGATTGGGGCCCGAACAAGGATACTTTCATAATTTCATGACCCAGTACGATATTCCCAGAGGTTATGTGCGCGCCAATTTCTTTTTTGATCAAATCAATAATGAAATTAACAGTACTCAAGTAACTATCAACGGCCAGACGACAACAACCTTTCAGCCGATCGACCAAACCGAAGCCATCGGCGTGGATCTGACTTATCAACAGAACGAAGTGTTTAATCTGCCGGTGGATTTAATGGCTAATACCACCATCATGAATAAGCAGATTACCAAGCATAACCCTATCGGCACTAACAGCGTCAACTACACCGGCAAAGAGTGGGATCGCTTACCGCAACTGCAAATCAACGGCTCGGCAACGTATCATATTACGCAGCCGTGGGCCGCGTCAGTGGGCGTCCGTTATCGTAGCGACTCGTTTCAAACGTTGACCAATACCGACACGGCGGCCAATGTTATGGGCGGCACCGATGAATCCACCTTTGTCGATTTAAAAACCACTTATCAATTGCCGATTAACCCAAAACTGAAAAGCACCCTCTCAGCGGGGATCGATAACGTTTTTGACGCCAATGCCTTTGAAAACCATCCTTATCCGCAACGCACCTATTTTGTTAGCGCGTCGCTGAAATATTAACCGCACCTATGAAATAGTTTTTTTGGCGGCACAAGGATGTGCTGCCTTTTAATGCTACATCTAATAACAATAATTTTTAGGAGGACTCCATGACACATTCCAAACCGCCTTATCCGCTTAACCCCCGACGGGCTTTGATTTGCTTGCTGATAGTAGCCACTCCGCTTGCGGCGGCCGAAACCAAGCAAAATGTTAACGGAAAAAAAGCGCCCGTGGACAAATCCAAAGCGGTGATGGCGGATATGACGGTCACCGAAAAAATAACGCCGACCGCCAAGGACAGATACAAACTGCCGACGACTACGGAAAGCGTCACTCGCGAAAAACTCGACAATACCGTCAACGCGATGACTGCCGAGGATACTATTAAATACCTGCCCAGCATTCAGGTGCGCAAACGCTATATCGGCGACACCAACGCGCCGGTGGGCTGGCGTACTTCGGGCACCGGCGCCAGCGCCCGCGGCCTGATTTATGCCGACGGCATTATCCTGTCTTCCTTGTTGGGCAATAATAACGGCAACACCGGTTCGCCGCGCTGGAATATGGTGTCGCCTTCGGAAATCGAGCGGGTCGACGTGATGTACGGTCCGTTTTCAGCGGCCCATGCCGGCAATTCGATCGGCGGCGTGATTGACATCACTACGCGGATGCCGGAAAAGTTCGAGGCCGGCGCCGATGTCAAATCGACTTGGCAGGATTACGGTTTCTACGGCAAGAACAAGACCTTCGACAGCCAGGAATATTCTTTCAATGTCGGCGATCGTTACAAAGACCTGTCGTTTCGTTTTGATGTGAGTCATTTGGATAGCCATAGTCAGCCTATCACGTTCAATAATCCTCTTGTTTCAACGACCGCTACAAAAGCTGGGGATACCGCAGTAACGGGAGCTATCGCTAACCAAAATGGCTCGGGTGTTAATGCGCTGGTGTTGGGCGAAGGAAACCTTAATCACACGGTACAGGACAATTTCAAATGGAAATTGGGCTATGACTTGACCCCGACCATCCATGCCGCCTATACCCTGGGATTATGGCAGAACGACAATAATGCGGGCTTTAACAGTTTTTTACGCGATAGCGCCGGTAATGTGGTCGATAGCGGCAAGGTTAATATTGGCGGAAGGCAATATGACCTGGGCAGTACTTTCGCAGAAACCAGAGCCGAACAAATGCACTGGTCGCACGGCATGAATCTTAAATCCGACACCGGCGGCGTATTCGATTGGGATTTAGCCGGCAGCGTGGTCGAATACGGCACCGATCTTAGCCGCACATCGACACAAGCGCCTGCGTTGGCCGCCAAAAACGGCGCCGGCACGGTGACCAGTTTGACCGGAACCGGTTGGCATACCGCCGATGCCAAGGGAATTTGGCGTCCCGGCGCCGATCTGCTGGGCAAGCATGAGGTCAGCTTCGGTTTTCACCACGATTTATATACTTTGGATAATCCGCAATATACCGTTACCAACTGGCAATCGAACGAAACCGGCACTATTAACTCCAACTCGCAAGGCAAGACCCAGACCGAAGGCTATTGGCTACAGGATGCCTGGGACTTTGCTAAAGACTGGAATTTCACTGTGGGCGGCCGAGTGGAAAACTGGCACGCTTATGATGGCTATAATCAGGGCTTAGCGGGCGGCACGCTCAAGTCGATCAATCAGGCCGAGCATAATGAACTGGAGTTTTCGCCCAAAGCCAAATTGAGCTGGAAGCCAATGGACCGGGTGCAAACAGGTTTATCCATCGGCCAGGCCTATCGTTTTGCCACCGTGACCGAGTTGTTTCAAACCACTACGGTTACTCAGGGCGGGGTAACCAATATTGCCAATGGCAATCCCAATCTCAAACCCGAAGAAGCCTTATCTTCCGAACTGTCCGGGGAGTATTTCCTGGATCAAGGCAAGTTGCGTCTTAGCTTGTTCCAGGAACGGGTCAAGGATGCCATTTATACGCAGCGCGGCTTTTTAGCCACAGGCGGTACGGTCAGCTCCGCTCAAAATGTCGGCGAAGTTCAAACTTACGGTATCGAGTTTGCAGGCGAAGCCAGCGATGTCGGCATACAAGGCATTGATATTTCCGGCAACGCCACTTGGACCGATTCCAGAATTACCGAGAACGCCGTTGCAGATGCGGCGGCTCTGGCCGCGGGCAACACTGCCGCCAACCCTTATGCCACTCAGTCTTCAACCGGCAAGCGCCAGCCCAGAGTTCCCGAGTGGCGCGCCAGCGCAACCCTTGCCTATCGCCCGACCGACAAGTTGACTGCCGCAGTAAGCGGTCGTTACAGCAGCCCGCAGTTCGGCCAATTGAACAATAGCGACATCAATTCCGCCACCTATGCATCGGGCGGCAATGCTTACTTCATTGTCGACTTACGCACCAAATATCAAATCACCAAGCAGGTCAGCGCTTCGGCCGGTATCGATAACGTCAGCAATAGCGAGGTCTGGTTATTTCACCCCTTCCCCTCGCGCACTTACTTTGCCGAGTTAAAATATAATTATTAACAACTTAATTGTATAAAGAGAAAACAAAAGCCGGGCTTTTTAAGAGTCCGGCTTTCTCTTTATAATGCCGTTCGATTTTTTAACTCGGTGTAATTCATGAAATCTCTTATCTCTTTTCTATTTTTTGCAACGCTGACAGTCTCCGGTTGCGCCAATGACGCGACTGTCAGGGATGACGGCAGTGCCGCAATCGCTCAGGAACCGACGGGAGCCGCTGTAAAACCCGCAGGCGACGCCAAGCAAGCGCATGGACATCATCATGCTGAAGAAATAAAAGGCGCTTGCGCCGATGCCGGCGCGTTGCCCGCAAACCAATGCGCCGAAACCATAAGCGCCGCTTTCGACGGCAAGGGCGTGTTATGGATTGCCTGGGCGAACAACGGCCGCGTTTACGTGCAGTCATCGGACGATAAAGGCTTAAGCTTTACCGCGCCGGTGCCGGTCAATAGCGCAGCCGAAAAAATCGAAGCCAAAGGCGAATATCGTCCGAAGATAAAGCCGGATGCCAAGGGCAACATTTATTTAACCTGGACGCAAAAGCTCGAAGCTAAACATAGCGGCCATATCCGCTTTAGCCGCTCAACTGACGGCGGACGGCATTTTTCCGCGCCGGTTACCGTCAACGATAATCCGGACATTATCAGCCATCGTTTCGACAGCATGGCGATCGGCAAAAACGGCGAAATCTTTATCGCCTGGCTGGATGCCCGCGACGTTGAAGAAGCGAAAAAAGCGGGCAAGAAGTTTGAGGGTTCTTCGCTGTATTACAGCTGGTCGGACGACGGCGGTCAGCATTTTTATCCGAATAAAAGAATCGCCACCCATACCTGCCAGTGCTGCCGACTGGATACCGCGATAGCGCCCGACAACACGCCGGTCGTGACCTGGCGGCATGTTTTCGAAGGCGGCATACGCGATCATGCGCTGGTCAAGTTTGTCGACTGGAAAACGCCCGGCGATACCCACCGCGTAGGGCGGGACGACTGGAAAATCGATGCCTGTCCGCATCACGGCCCCGGTTTGTCGATTTCCGATTCCGGCATTTATCACACGGTATGGTTTAGTAATTCCGCCACCAACCAAGGCTTGTTTTATGCCTATTCGACCGATGCCGGGCGGCATTTTTCCAAGCCGGTTAACTTCGGCAAGGAAGGCGCAGGTCATCCGCATGTATTGGCTGTCGGTGCGCGGGTCAATGTAGTTTGGCAGGAGTTTGACGGCACTAACAATATTATCAAGCTGATTAAATCAGGCGATAACGGCAAAAGCTGGTCGAAGCCTGAGGCGATTGCCCAAACCGCCAAAACCGGCGATCAGCCGTTTCTGGTCAGCGATGGGCAGAAGATCTATCTGTCCTGGAAAACCCAGCAGCAGGATTATCAATTAAGGCCTATTGAGTAGGGGCAATATGGTTGATTTTACGCAGCACGAGCCGCCAAAAGCATTGTCCACGAAAAGCACGAAAATCCCCCAACACGATTATTTCGTGTCTTTCGTGCTTTTCGTGGACGGTGCTTTTTCCTACGGACCAGATTCTTGATGAGCTCTTCTTTCTCGGGAATCACCTTAAGCCGAAACTAATTATGTTGCCAAATAAAACGCTGCTTGAAGCCAGACAACTGGTGGTCAATTATAAAAACCATCGGGCCATCGACGAGCTCGACTTATCGGTTCCGGCGGGTTGCGTCTACGCCTTATTGGGCGGCAATGGCGCGGGCAAAACCTCGACTATCAACACCTTTTTGGGTTTCAATCGGCCGACCGGCGGCAACGTCTTTATTGACGGCGAGTCGCCCGAGCAAAATCCAGCCGCGGTCCGCGCCAAGTTGGCCTACTTGCCGGAAAACGTCGCGCTCTACGACTACATGAGCGGCCTGGAAAACCTGGATTTTTTCTGCAAGCTGGCTAATATTCGCCTATCCCGCCAGCATGAGCACGATCTGCTGGCCAACACCGGCTTGCAAACCGATGCCCACGACCGGCGCGTTTCGACGTATTCCAAGGGCATGCGCCAGAAAGTCGGTTTGGCTATCGCCTCGGCAAAACAGGCGAAAGTCATGCTGCTGGATGAACCGACCTCCGGGCTCGATCCCAGTGCCGCCAATGATTTCGCTCAACGAATCAGAGCGGCGGCCGATCTGGGCATGGCGGTGTTGATGGCGACTCATGACCTGTTTAACGCCAAACAGGTCGCCGACCGTATCGGCATCATGAAAGCCGGTCGTCTGGTTGAAGAGTTCGATGCCCACACCGTGGCGCATGACGAGCTGGAGCACAAATATCTGGCGCATGCGCGGGGCTTGCTGTGATTGCTGCGATTATCCGCAAGGAGTTGCTGGCGGTGCTGCGCGACGGAAGGCTGCTGGCGCTGGCCTTTTCGGTCTTCGCCGTGTTGAGCGGTTTTTTTCTGGCTGCCGTCGCCGAACATCGACAGGTGCAGCAAGAAAAGCAGGCCGTGGGCGCAACCGCCAAAGAACAATGGGATACGCAAGGCGTCAAGAATCCGCATGCGGCGGCGCATTTCGGCATTTATGTGTTCAAGCCGGATTCGCCGCTGGCAGCGGTAGATCCCGGATTGCGGCAATATACCGGGCAGACGCTGTGGCTGGAGCCGCACAAACGCAACGGTGCGCGTTTCAGTCCGGCGGCCGATCAAGGCTTGGCCAATCGCTTCGGGCAGGCCAGCGCCGGTTTTGTGTTGGTTGCGCTGCTGCCGCTATTGGTTATTGCGCTGGCCTTCAACACGGTGAGTCAGGAACGGGAGCAGGGTACCTTGCGCATGCTGCACAGTTTGGGGGTGTCGGCGATCACGCTGTTGCTGGGCAAGTTTACCGGATTGCTGCTGGCTTTTATGATGGCGCTGCTACCCGCAATGGCGGTTGCGCTGATTATTTTGTCTCAAAATTTCGACTTGGGCGGCGACGATATACTCAGGCTGTCGGCGTTGAGCGGCACTTTTTTTATCTATTACGCAGTATTCGCAGCCTTGGCAATGTCCGCGTCGATCCATTTCAAAAGCAGCCGCCTGGCTTTGTTCGTGCTGCTGGCATTCTGGTCGGCCAGCGTGCTGATTGCTCCGCGCCTGGCTGCGGCAGCCGCAGAAATGATGATGCCGACACCCGATGCTACGGCGTTTTGGGCGGGAATTAAAAAAGATATTCAGCACGGATTGGATAACGACGGCGACCATGAGGCGCGCGAGGCCTTATTCAACGCCCAGGTGTTAAAGCAGTACGGCGCGGCAAGGGTTGAAGACTTGCCGGTAGGCTATGCCGCGCTCAAGCGCGGCTTTAACGATGGTTATTCCGAACGGGTTCACGCCCTGCATTTCGACAGGCTGCGCGATGCGTTCGAACGCCAGGGCCGCTTTATCCATATCGCTTCGCTGCTCGGTCCGAGCATAGCGATGCGTTCGCTGTCGATGACGCTGTCGGGCATGGATTTGGCGCATCAGCGGCATTTTGAGGATGCCGCCGAACAGTACCGGCATTATTTTATCGGCCTGACCGACGACTGGGATCGTGAGCGCAGCCACGGCACCGAGCGCGGCGCTCAGGGCCGCGATTCCGATTGGGGCAGCGTCAAGGCGTTCCGCTATGCGCCGCCTTCGGTGGGCTTTGCGCTGCATCATGCGTCGGCCGACCTGCTGGTGTTGCTGGCTTGGCTGGCCGCCGCGCTGGTCGGGCTGTTGTTTTCCGCGAACAGGCTGAAACCATGATCCTAAAAACAGCAATTGATCCACGAAAAACACAAAAAGCACGAAAATATTTAATGGACTATGCCGCTGTAAATTATTCACCAAAGGATGAGTGGTTTTACCATATAAGCTGTCGATTTATTTGGCGGCTTTCGTGTTTTTCGTGCCTTTCGTGGACGAATTGATATGAGCTTATTACAAGCCGAATGGCTGCGCTTCATCCGCAACCCGGTCAATCTGTGGGTTGTTGCAGCGTTTTTCGCCCTGTTGGCGGCCAGCGCGCTTTGGTCGGGACTTGCCGCCGGCGAGTTTCGAGCCAGGGCATTGCAGCCGCAACAGCAAGCCGGCAACAGTCAGGTGCGGGCGGAAATGCACGATGCGCCCGCTATCGGTAAAGGCGGCGACACCGCCAAGGTTGCCGATAGTACAATCGTGCGCCTTCCGGCGCTCGGCGGTTTGGCATTGAGCGTACGGCAAATGGACCTGCTCGGTTCCGAGTTGCGCATCTCGGCCCGCAGCCGCTATAGCGATGGCCGCAACAGCGATCAGCTGTTCAATCCGCTGCTGCGCGAGCTGGGCTTGCTCGATTTTGCAGGCATACTCGCGTTATTGTTGCCGTTGACCGTGATAGCCCTCACTTACGGTCTGGTGCAGGAAGACCGGGCGCGGGGCGTGTGGCGTTTGGTGTGCGCGCAAATGCCGCATCCCTGGCAGTTGGTGTTTGCCGCGCTCGCGGTGCGTCTGGTCGTGGTGCTGATACCCGCCGTCGCGGCATCGCTGCTGATGTTTATGCTGGATTCCGGTTCGACTTTTTACGCGGTAGCGCAGTGGCTGATTTTTGTCGGCATGTTTGCCGGGGTGTGGATGGCGATGGCCGGGCTGTTTCTGTTGTTGCCCGTTTCAGCGGGCGCGGCGGCGGTAGGCTTGTTGGGCGTGTGGTTGGTTACGACCTTTGCGGTTCCGGCGGCGTTGGGCTGGGCGGCGAACGGTATGCAACCCATGCCCTCGCGTCTTGAGGCAATTATCGATATGCGCCGTATTCAGGCGCAAACGTCCAAACAACAAGCCGAACTGCTGTCGGCCTGGTATCGGTCGCATCCTGAAATCAAGCCCGTGCCGGAGCCGTCCCGCGAGATTGCCGGTCTGCCCGCAAACCTGGAGCTTGACAGCAAGGCGCGGCCGTTGATGTATCGCTTTGACGAAGTTCGGAAAGCGCATTTCGAGTTTATGGAGCGTTGGTCCGCGCTGTCGCCCGGACTTGCCGCGCTGTTGACGGCGGATCGATTGGCCGGTATCGATGCGCCCCGTTATGCCGAATACATTGACGCGACCAACCAATTCGAAGATCGCTGGCGGGCGATTGTCGTACCCGGAATCATGGCGCAGCAAGGTATGCCGCCGGATCATCGGCAACGGCCGGTAATGAAAGCGTTGCCGACGGCTGAAACGGCGTGGACGGTCTTATTGAGGCAGTCGCTGCTCGGTATTTTGTTATCATGGCTGTTGATAATGTTGCGCAACCGATTCGGAAGGCCGTAAAACGCGGTTTAAAACCGATTGAGAATAAATAATCGACGAGGCGTGAAGCGTACTTTATGCTGGCTTATTTTAACGAGATAACAACTGACTTTTATGGAAATTATTTACTTTTTATTGCACTTGCTCAAAGATCCTCTGTCGACATTGCAGGATTTTCTGGCGCATTACGAGATGCTCACCTATGGGATTTTGGTTGCGATCATTTTTGTCGAAACCGGCTTAATCGTCATGCCGCTACTGCCCGGCGATTCGTTGCTGTTTGCGGTGGGCCTGTTGGCGTCGTCGACCGGGAAGCTGGATATTCAAATCATCATCCCGTTGCTGATTGGCGCGGCTTTGCTGGGCGACAATGTCAATCATTATGTCGGCAAGCATTTTAGTAAGTTCATCAAATCCCGCGAGCAAATTTTGTTTTTTAAGCGGGAATATATTACCCAAACCGAAGCGTTCTACGAAAAACACGGCGGGAAAGCCGTTATCATGGCGCGTTTTATCCCGATCGTTCGCACCATTGCCCCTTTCGTGGCCGGGGCGGGCAGCATGAAATACTCAAAATACATTCTTTTTTGCATCATCGGTGCAACCTTATGGGTGTCGAGCATAACCTTGGCGGGATATTTTCTCGGCACGAACGAATGGGTCAAACACAATTTCGAAAAAATCGTTTTGGGCATTGTTTTTGTGTCGATCATGCCGATGGTTTGGCAGTTCGCAAAGGTTAAATTACTGAAACAACCTCAATCTATTTAAAGCGGCCCCTGTTTCGTAATGACTGCTGCGGCCATGCATAGCGAAATACAGTTAAGGCTTCCGGGGCCGGAATCCGAACATAACAAATGCAGCATCGATGTTTAAAAAGGTAATATCCCCTATGTTTTCATTTAACAGCCATGAAGGCGGCGTGGCCGACCGGAATTTAACAGCTTCGGCTGACCAGGCGAGTCCGTTAATGCAAAAAAAACCATCATTATTTACCGGTTTAGCCGGGGAAGAACGGCCGCGCTTTATGGGCGGATTACTGTTGATTTTAGTGTTGCTGTTGCACCTAGGGGCTGGACTTTGGTTTTTAAAGCCGACCGAGCAACCAAAAACGCCATCGCTGGTGATAATGGAAGTCTCACTGGTTTCTACGCCGAGTCAAAAAGCCGAAATTACACCGCCGGCGCCGCCCAAACCCGTGCCGCCCAAACCTGAACCGCCGAAAAAACAACCGGCCAAGCAGCCGGTCAAGAAAAAAATGCCGGTTATTCCCAAGCAGGCGGAGCTACCGAAACCGCAAGCGGTTACTGAACAACAGCCCGCGCCTGTTAATGCAGTGCCGACGCCTGCTGTTCCGGCACCGGTGGTCAGCCGGCCCGCTCCGGTCGTCAGCAGCGAGCCGCGAATCAGCACCGGCGTCATTCCATTGGAACGAATTCCTCCCAAGTATCCTGCGCGGGCTGCTAACCGCCATATCGAGGGCTGGGTAAAAATCGAGTTTACTATTACCACGAGCGGTACCGTTGAAAATGCCGAAGTTGTTGAGGCGGAACCCGCGGAAATTTTTGACGATGCGGCGTTGAAGGCTATTAACCAATGGACGTTCAAAGAAAAAATAGTGAATGGGGTCGCGGTTGAACAACGCGCTGTTCAGACCTTGCAATTTAAATTAACACGGTAATAAAAGCGAGCGGTTCGATGATCGCCGTTATGAATTTCATTTTTAACCATTAAAATAAAGGAGATGGGAATGCCCTATCATATTGCGCCCGCCGTTATTATCGACGGCACTTTGTACACTTTGCTGGCCTTTTCGGTGGCCACATGGACGGTGATTCTTTTCAAAATCTGGCAGTTTGCAAAGAACAGCTATTATAACCGGCGCTTTAATCAGGCCTTTTGGGATGCGCCGACGCTGGAACAGGCAAAAACCTTGCCCGTAGAATTAGTCAGGGGACCGCAAGCGCGAATTGCCCAAAAAGGTTTTACCTGGATGGACGACAGTCAGCAGTCAGCGGGCAAGAGCCTTAAATATTGCGGCGTGCCGGATGAGTTACTGGAACATTCCCTACTCGTTCAAATGCAGAAAGAGCAACACGGCATGGAAGGCGGCCTGACATTGCTTGCCAGTATCGGCAGCACTTCGCCGTTCGTCGGCTTGTTCGGTACGGTGTTGGGCATTATGCATGCGATGCATGAGATCACGGCCAGCGGCTCGACCAGTCTGGATGTGGTGGCCGGCCCTATCGGCGATGCATTGGTCGCTACGGCAATCGGTATCGCAGTCGCGGTGCCGGCGGTATTGGCTTATAACTTTTTCTTGCGCCGGATCAAGCAGCAACGCGCCGACTTGGAAAATTTTGTCGTCAGTTTTATGCACATCGCCTCAAGCGCGAATGCCAACGGTAAGGAATAGACATGGCTTTTAAACCGCAATCGGAAGACGAAGGAGCGATGAGCGACATTAATGTCACGCCGCTGGTCGATGTAATGCTGGTGCTGGTGATTATTTTATTAGTGACCGCGCCGTTACTCACGCAATCCGTGCATGTTACGTTACCGAAAACCGCCGAGACTACTGCGGATATTAAAGAGCAACCCTTACAGCTCGGTATCGACGCGCAGGGAGGCATAACGCTGAATAAATTGCCGCTTGCCGATCTTGCCGCATTGGAGGCAGCGTTGAAGGCCGAACTTTTAAAAAATCCTGAAATCGGCTTGCATTTATATGCCGATCAGGATGTTGTTTATTCGAAGGTTGCCGAAGTCATGGCAACGGTGCAACATTCCGGAATTGCTAAAATAGCCTTCGTCACTGAAAAGCAGTAATACCGGTTCCGCAGGCTTAGGCGAGGTAAA
>DAINRH010000102.1:0-13606 GCA_036741905.1 Methylobacter sp.
CACCCGTTCTTTTTTGCCGATAGCGCTGCGCGTGGCGAGCACCTGCAAGCCGCCGCCCTGTCGGTATTAGCGAGGATTATTGCCAATGGCCAGTAAATACGCACAAACAACCGATTGCGTCGATCCCGCTGTAACGGTGACACAAGCCAATGTTGAAGACGCCGATGTCTATGTGGACGGCGTGCTGTGGGAGCGCGGCATCGATCCCGCCGATGTGACCTTGCCCAATGACCGCTTGAAAACACTGGCGGCAACCTGGGCGATCCGCTTAGCGGGGATCCAAGGCGCGATGAGCGATAACTCGTTGCTGATGGATAAAGCCAAGGAATACCAGAAAACTGCCGAGCTGTTGGCGAAACAGATCACCCGTGAGTCGTTAGGTTTAGCCGCTGTCGCCGGTTCCGGCGGTTACGGTACGGTAATGCTGGGGCGCGGCTGATGGCTCTCGATGCCCTGTTGGATCTACGCAACCGCATTAAAAGCGACGTGCCCCTGGAAGATTTTTTTATCGCCCATTACGACAAGCCGGCCAAACACCTCATCGGCTATAAGCGCAGTCCCAATGCTAACGATTATCCCTGCATTTGCTATGTGCCGGTTAAGTCTAAAAACAAGGATATCGCCAATCAAGAACTGATTAGCGTCATTATCGGCGTCAATGAAAAAGACATTGTCGATGATGTGATGCTGGGCCATTTGCGCGTTGCCGAAGCGGCCGCGTTGCTGGTCCCGATCATCAAAGAAGGAGCAATCGGCAATAACACGATCATTTTTGACGATTATGAAACCTTTCCGGATATGGGCGAACGCCACCCTTTTTACGAAACTGAATTGATTTTTAAATTATCACGGAGACAGTGATGACCTTTGATGACTATAAACAATCCGGCAAGTCCGGCTGGTATTGCGCCGAACGCGACGAGTGGTTTTTAGACGGTGAAACACCGCCGCCACTTACTAAGCCGGTTAAAGCCGCCGCTCCAGCGCCGGAACCCGAATTAAAACCAGAGCCCGCAGCACCTGAAGCGGCACTAAAAACCAGCAAAGGAGCCAAGCACCATGCCAACTAACCCAAGATTAGACTCGAAACGCTTTATCCTGGTTCAACCCGAATCAACGCCGGGCCTTGCAGGATCGCTGGAGACGGCCATCGGCATTTATGCCGAAACGCTGAAAGTCGAGCCGCTGAAAGCTAAAACCATCGACCGCAACCCGATCCGTCCTTTCATGGGCGGCAGTATCAAAATAGTGGCCAGTTTCGATGCGCAAATCGACATCGATGTCGCCCTGGCGATGGGCGGCGATGCGGAAGGCGTGCCAAAGCCGGGCGCAACTCCCGCTTATGATCCGCTGGTGCGCGGTTGCGCTATGGCAAGAACCACCTCGGCCACGGCGGTGACCGGTACGGCCCAGGGCGGCACCGTCAATCTGTTGAAACTGGCGGGCGGCGCCTCGGCGACCGATGACGCCTATGCCGGGTTATCGGTGCAGGTCGGCATGGCGTCCGGCACCGCGCAAGCGCCCGGATCGGCCGATAAAGCGCTGGTCAAATTGGCCGCGACCGATGCCGAGCATACCGGCACCTTGCAAGCCGGATCGACCACGACCGATCTTAATTTCGCCACGACCGCATCGGCGGAAGATGATTATTATGTCGGCATGACCGTTGTAGTCGGTGCCGAATCGTCGGTGATCAGTGCCTATGACGGCACCACAAAAATAGCGACGGTGACGACACCGTTTGCGGAGGCTCCGCTGTTGGTGACGTACACCGTGCAGCATGTCAATGATTATTATGTCGGCATGTCGGCAAGGATCGAGCATTTTGCCGGCACGATTGTCAGCGCCGGTTTCTCTGTTTCCACTGTCAACGACATTTATCTGCCGTTGAGCGAGGTCGGCACCAGCAACGTCCAAGGCTGCGATATCGAGATCACCACCGGCGCGGCGGCTCCGGAATTGCGCAAGATTGTTCTTTACGACGTCGGCACTCGCCGGGCAACGCTACAGACCAAAATCGGCACAGCGCCGACCGATGCCAGCACCTTTGTCGTATCGGAGCAGCGCGATGTGATTGCCTTCAACGGCACGACGCGTCTGCTGACGCTGAAATCGCCGTTAAAGTTTGTTACCACCTCGGCCACGTTATATACGCTGACGGTTGACCGGTTAATTTACGCTTACAACGGCACTAGCAAAATGGCCTCGATTACGCCGGCTCTGCCGCGCAGGCCGACCGCAACGACTACGTACCGGATGAATCCTTATGTTAAATATGCGCCGGTTTCTGACAACCACCTCAGCAACACGTTTTACTATTTCGATGATGGCGCGCTGCATTCGTTTACCTACGCGCGCGGCAATGTCTCGTTCGACTATTCGTCCGGCGCCATCCCGCTGATTAAATTCAGCTACCAAGGTCTGGTGGATCGCTACGAGGATGCGGCTTTTCCGGCGTTTGACTTAACAGCCTGGGTTGAGCCGTTGCCGGTCAATTACGCCAACACCAAGAACCTGATTTTGCACGGCTATGCCGACGCGGTCGCCAATAAGATTAGCGTTGATTTAGGTAACGAACTGGTGCATTCGAACGACATCGGCGACGAGAGCGTTTATATCAAAGACCGTAAGGCGAAAGGCTCGATCATGATCCGCTCGCCTTTGCAATCTGAGTTCGATATTTATTCGGACGTGAGAAATGCGGTTATCGGGCCGATGTTATTTACGCATGGTCCGATCGGCGAGCAAAGCGCGTTGTTCCAAAAAGCAGTCCAACTGCTGAATCCGAGCGATTCAGAAAAAGATGGTGTAAAGATGACGACGCTTGAGCTCAACATACCGCCACACGGCACAGGTAATAACGAAGTTATTTTTATTTTGCAGTAACCTTTTTAACTGGAAATAGTCATGGCATTAGTAGTAAGCACAGAAGATTTACAAGATGAAGTTACACGTACCGTATCGGTAGACGTTAAGGAACCGGGTCCTGGGGATAAAATTATCCCCCACAAATTAGACATCACCGTTGAAGTCATGGATCGCGAAGACTGGGGGAAATTAACGGCAAAATGGGCGCGCCTAAGCCATCTTGCAGCCAAAATGGAGCGTGAAAAAGATTTCGTCATGGATGATGATGACGCGGCAGAAGCGCGCAAACCCATTCATGAGTATGCAGAGCCTTACATCAAGGAGATCGGGCCGATAACCGATGAATCTGGCAATGTTATTGCGTTTTCAGAGGTTGTTAAAGCGGCGCTGATGAAAAAGCCCTGGATACAACCCGGCATCCAGGATGCGTTTTTGGCGGTGCAAAAAGGCATCACCGTAGCCGAACAAAAAAAGACGCGCGCAAAAAACTAATCGCGGCCGGTTACTACTGGGTGATGCAGGAGCCTACTGCATCATCTACAGCAGCTGAGCCGCGCAAAATGACCGATGCCGAGTTTTTCGGCGTGCCGGATCGCAAGGTATCGGTTGCTCCTGGGGATGAGACAGACCGGCCGGAGTGGTATCAGGCGTATTTGAGCAACGGCCGCTTAAAAGAGGATTTTCGGGTTTGGCATGATGCCGGTCCGGCGCTGGATATTTTTTTGTTTTGTCAAACCCAGTGGCGGCACGGCTATAACGGCGTGACCGGTCTGGATTACACCGCAGTGATGGCAGTTATTGCGCCACGTTATCCTTATCCTCCGGAGCAGGTCGAAATAATGGACGACATCCACTTATTCGAGCGTGGCGCAATGACGGCATTTAATGAGTTACGCAAAATCGCCGAGGATAAAGCCGAGGCGGAACGGGAACGAGCTAAACAACGATGAGCGATTTAACGTTAGGATTACGGATTAGGGTCAATGCCGACGGCAGCGCTGAAGTGCTGGGGCAAACTGGCGACAATATAAACCGTATTTCTAATGCCTCCAGCAATGCCAGTCGCAATTTGCGGACTATGGAGTCGGCAGCGGCGGGCCTGGTTAAGACGATAGCGCCATTGGTCGGCATTTATGAGCTGATTAACTTTGGCGATAAGATCATCAAAGATACCGCCACTGTTCAGGATTTGGATACCCGGCTGCACTCGCTGACCGCGACAGCCGGCGATTATGCGCAAACGCTGGGGTACATTGATACGGTTGCCGACGCCCAACATAAAAAAATCAATGACCTTTCCGATAGCTACACCACGCTGCGGAATTTGCAAAACTCCGGATTAATCACCAGCCAACGCACTAAGGAGTTTTTCGAAGGCCTTAATGATGCCGCCAGCGCCTTGGGCGTCGGTAACGATCAATTAAAGCAAACGTTTTTTGGCCTGAGTCAATCATTGGGCATGCTCAATGCTGAAAACTTTAACCAAGTCATGGAACCCATCCCAGGATTACTCCAGGAAATGGATAAAGCCGCAGGTTTACCCGCCGGGGGGTTTAAAAATCTGGTCAATGAAGGCAAAGCAACGACTGCTTTTTTCAGCGATACACTGGCTAAAGCCCTGCATACTTTTGATGGCGCTGCTGCTGCGACGGCGCAAAACATCAATGCACAAACAACCGACATGAGTAATTCCTGGACGCGGTTGATCAAATCGATCGAACAGCCGACCTCGGCTATTTGGGGCGGCTTTTTAACCGGCGCTAAAAATGCGCTCGATAGCATCAGAGAGTTTAACGAAGCGGCCATCACCGTTGGCGATACCAATGTATCGGCCAGCAATTTGGCTAAAGGCGCTTGGGATGTCACCACTCAAATTATCAGCAGTGGTTGGGCAACATTAAAAGAGGCCGGGCTGGGTGCCGCAGCAGATACCGCTTCAGGCTGGATTGTTTCCGGCGACCAAATGCAGAGCAATGTTAAATTCGTGGTCAACGATATGATCGGCTTGTTTGTTGGTCTGGGTCATTCGGTTGGGATCATTTTTGGCGCTCTCGCAATCAATGTCGGCAATACCCTCGATAATGCAACCGCTAGGGCAAGCGCAGCGGCGGGTGATGTTGCCCGTATGGGCGTGGGCGACTTTAGCTTTTCCTCCTCAAAGGCCGTAGTCGATAAGCCGCTGGTTAACGGCTTTGCCGATGTCGGCAAGCAATTAAAGCAAGACCTCAGCACGGATTGGATCGGCACTTATGTGGCAAGTATTGAAGGCGCTGCCGTGGCTCATCAAAATCTAACCGATGAGCAGAAAAAAGCCACGGCAGAAGCCGAACAATCTACAGCAAAGAACTTGCAACTGGCGGCATCGCATAATGCGGTGGGTTCCGCTGCTGGGCTATCTACCGAAGCCACCAAGAAAGCGGCGGCAGAGGCGAAAAAGCATGCCGATGCTATCCGTAATGCAATTGATGCTTTAAACGACCAGCATTTAAAACTTTCGCTGTCAGAGCGCGATTATGAGTTGTCGAAGCTTGCAGCGCTGGGTATGAGCGATGCGGTTCAGACATCGTCAATCGCCATTTGGGATTCCATTCAAGCGCTGGAAGCGCAGAAAAAAGGTATTGATGCTGGCGCATCGGCTATGGATGCTGAGCGCGACAGATATGACAAGTTGACTATGTCGGCACAGCAATATATGTACACGCAATTGCTGTTAAAGGGCGTTAGCCCCGGTACTGCCGTTGAGGTTGTCGCTAAATCCAGCGCCAGCGATGACATTGAAAAGCAACAAAAAGCAATTGATAGCGCCTGGAAATCTTTGGAGAACTACAACAGCACTATCGATAACACAAAAGACAGCATGGGAGAGCTTGGCAAAGTATCTTCGGCGGTGTTTGATGGAGCGTTGGGCGGTTTTTCGTTAATGGTCGGTGCCCTGGAAAAAATGGGCCAGACTATTAAGGACAATGTCAAAGACATGGAAGATCTTGCGAAGCGCCGAGCTGAAATAGATGCAATACAGCCGGATGCCAGCAAGGGATTTACCGACGAATATATAAAAAATGTTAAGACTAAGGTGGCTGCTGATGAAAAGTGGTATCGGGACGTCCAGCAACATGAGGAAAAACAATTACAGACATCTTTAAGCAGCGCCAGACAGGTCGCCGGCGCTGCGAGCAAAATGTTTGGTGAAAAAACCGCCGCTGCGCAAGCCTTTCATGGCATCGAAATAGCTTTGGGTGTGGCTTCGATGGCGATGGAAGCGAAAAAGATGGCTGTTTACGTGGCCAGTATTATTCCTAAGCTGGCGTCTGGTGCCGCGACTATGTTTGCGCAAAGCGGCTGGGGCGGCTTTGCTGGCGTTGCGGCTATGGGCGCTGTTATGGCGGCGCTGGGTTACGGCATGATGTCTAATGCCAGTAGCGAATCGCCTAAAATGTCATCCGACACAGGCACCGTGTTAGGTGACCCAACAGCCAAATCCCAGTCGATTGATAAAACCTATCAGCTGTTGAGAGATATACATGCTGAAGAATATGCGACATTGCGGAGTATTGATCGTGGTATTGCCGATCTGCACTCGGGAATAACTGACGTTATTACCCGGCTATACCAAGCGGGCGGATTAAAAGACTTTGCTGCTCTTCCTGGTTCTAAATTAACGGGTATGTCTGGTTTCTTGACATCAATAGACCCGATTAACATGGCTGGTTTCGATCCGATTGGAAAAGCTGTGCTCGGATTTTTGTTCGGCGGAAAGCAAACCAGCACAGTTGTCAATCAGGGCATTTCAACTAATCCGACATCAATCAGTAGCATTATGGCAGGCGGGAATCTGTCAGCTCAACAGTTTGCGACAATTGAAACCAAAACCAAGGGCGGGCTGTTTAGCAGTGACAAAACATCATACAGCACGCAATATGCAGCGATAGACGACGCTACCCAAAAAGCGCTTAACAGCGTTTTCAAGAGCATGGGCGAGACTATGAATGGGCTCGCTGATAACCTGGGTATGGGCTTGTCTGACCGCGTTAAAAACTACGTCATCCCGGCGCTAACGGTCGACTTGAAAGGGTTATCCGGCGAAGATGCTGCTAAAAAGCTCGATGGGGTTATTGGTGCTGCTCTCGATACTATGTCGACGTCCGTGTTTGGAGACATCCTCGGTCAGTATCAACAGCTGGGCGAAGGGATGCTGGAGACAACAGTCCGGATCGTGTCGGAAATCGCTATCGTCCAAGATGCGCTCGCGACCAGCGGTTTGAGCATCTCAAGGGACGCGATCGCTATCAGCGATGGACTGGCCCAGGCGGCCGGTGGCATTAAGGAATTTCAGAAACAATTCGATGCTTATTACGATAAATTTTTCTCCAACAATGAAAAGCAGTCTCGCAACAACGCTCAGCTGAACAGTCAATTAGGCGATGTGGCATTAAGTTTGGCGGCCAGTCGCGAGGGCTATCGCCAACAAGTCGAAGCGGTCGATTTATCGACTGAGGCCGGGCAGCATCAATATTCCATGTTGCTCAAGTTGAGCGATGCGGCCGACACCTATTATAAAGGTGTCGAAGATGCGACTAATACTCGCCGCTCGTTAGAGATCGATTACTACAGCGCTGCAGGACGCGCCGCCGATGCGCTGGCCGCTCAGCGTGCTGATGAGATAGCGGCGTTGCAGCTAACAGGCGATGTAATCGCAGTTAACTATAAACGCATGATCTATGCGGCCCAGGATGCTGCTGCGGTGGCCGCAAGACAGCGGGCTTTAGAGGTTTCCTATTATGAGGCGTCCGGGCGGTCTGTCGATGCGCTAAATACCCGGCGCGCTGATGAGATAGCGGCGTTGCGACTCACCGGCGATGCTATCGCGGTTAACTATCAGCAAATGATTTATGTTGCTCAAGATGCTGCTGCTGCGGCGCAGCTGGCGCAACAGCGGCGCGGGTTAGATATTGCGTTAATGGAAGCGCAAGGTAATGTATCAGCAGCTCTCGCCGCGAAGCGCAAAGACGAAATCGCAGCGATGGACATCAGTTTGCGGGCGACGCAATACATGATCTACGCTACGCAAGATCTGGCTGCGGCGCAAAAATCCGCGGCCGATGCGGCTAACGCTGCATTAGATAAGTCGCTGCAACGTTTGACCGCGTCGGTGGCTGCCGAAAAGGATATTGCCAGCAAAAAATATAAAGATGATTCAATGGCGTTAAAAAAACAGCTCGATGCCGCGCTAAAATCAAACGAAACGCAAAAGCAATCAGCATCCGATTTATTAAATACGTTGACATCAGTTGCTGGAAAAATCAGAGCGGCATTAGGATCAACTGTCGTTGATACAGCAGAACTGACACGTCAGCGACGGGTATCGGCTCAGTCTGTATTGCAATCTGCTCTTGATATGGCTCGATCCGGTGGCTCATTGGTCAATTTTACAGGGCTCGACCACGCATTAACTGATATAGCTAAGCCAAGTGAGCAACTATTTTCAACATTCCTGGAATACCAGCGCGACCAAGGGCGCACGGCGGTTGTCATTACCGATTTAGCTGATCATGCGGATACTCAGGTTAGTGTCGCGCAACTTACGCTGACCGCGATTGGTGATGCAGCAACGGCGGCGCAAAAAAATTACGATGATCAGTACGCCATCCTAACTGATACGTACAACGCCGATATTGATCGGCTCGACGGCATATTATCTTCAGCGAAAACCCAAATCGATCTGTTGCGCGGTATTGATAATTCAGTACTGTCACTGGCCGACGCGTTACGCGGTGTTGATTCCGCCAAATCGGTCGCTGCTCAAACGACAGTGTCCGTACCCCCTACGCTGCCATTCCGCGTCAATGAGGGTGCGACGCCGGATGGCTATCAATCATCCGGCGGTGCGTTTTATGACGCGGCCAGTGGTCTCATCAATAGCAAGACCGGTGGCAACTACACGATTCCGTTCGCTCAGCAGTGGGTTAATGACACTCTGGCAGCCGGTAACCCTGCGCTGGTCTACACGACCGCAAAAGCTGAGGGTATTAGCGCTCAATCGCTGGATGCGCTGATGGGATGGAATGCAGGAGCGTCAAATGCCTGGGCATTAGCAAACAAATTACCGGCATTCGCCGCCGGTGGCGATCATTTAGGTGGGTTGCGACTGGTTGGAGAGGACGGTCCAGAAATCGAAGCAACAGGTCCTAGCCGGATATTTAATGCCCGGCAAACACAGGCTATGTTGTCGGGAGGTCAAAATAATGATGAGCTGGTGTCCGAAATCAAAGCATTAACCGCTATAGTAGCAAAGCTTGAGGCGAAGCTTGAAAAAATAGAACGAAACACAGGCGATACTAAGGACAACACAAGGGATACCGCAACAATATTGGGCAAAGTCACGATGGGCGGAACAGAATTACGCACAGTGGTCATAGCATGAGCGTCATAGTTCCGCTGGAAATAACCGACGCAATACTGACATACAGCTCAGTCCCTGAGGTAGCCTCACCCGCTTATGACCCAGGCGCAACTTATGCTGTGGATGCAACAGCCAGCGTAGCAGGCACTCTTGGATTAATATCCGAGTATCAGTCTTTGCAGGCGGCTAATAACGGTCACGCCCCGGCCAGCTCGCCTACATGGTGGAAATGGCTGGGAGATACGTATCAGGTGTATTCTGGCGCAGCTACTTACGTAGTCGGAGAACGGGTTATTGACCCTGTTGCCCACTGGGCGTATGAGTCAAAAAGTGCTGGAAATATCGGTAATGCGTTAACCGATGATGTGCATTGGTTACGAATTGGCAGGACAAATCGCTGGGCTATGTTTTACCTGCAAACAGATCAGCGCACGATTGCGCCATCCCCGCTTACTATCGTGCTAACCGCTGGCGAGCGAATAGATGCATTAGCGCTGCGGCGCATGGTAGCCAATGCAGTAGAAATTACCGAAACAAGCAGCGGAGACACGGTATTCAGCGAAAGCATTAACCTGAATACGCGCGAGGTATTTGGCTATTATGATTATTGTTTTGCGCCATTTTCGACAAAACCGGCCATCGTTCGCGACAACCTACCGCCGTACACTAATGGAGTAATCACGATAACTCTAACGGCAACATCAGGTTTAGTCGAAGTTACTCCCTGTGTTATTGGACGCCATTATTACATCGGTGATATTGAGTATAGCCCGAAAATAGGCGGAAAAAACTACTCGACTGTGAGTCGGCATTTTGACGGGAGCATTAATGAGATGACCCCTAGGCTTGAAATTCCTGAAACTAGGCAAACGTTAGTTCTGAAAAAAAATCGAGTAAATTCCGTCAAAAAACTAAAATCGCAGCTGAATGGAAAAATAGCGGTGTGGTATTGGCTAACGGATACCGACGGGTATTTCGATTTATTGTTGGTCGATGGATTTTGGACCAGTTTTGAATTTGATCTTGCTTACCCTGAGCATGCAAAAATAAACTTAACCGTAGAGGAAATATAATGGCACAAACATCCCCCGTTAGTCCTGACGAATTACCGCCGACGCCCAGCGTCGGAACGCCATCAACGTTTGAAACGCTGATGGATAACTTTTTAGCCGCGCTGGCTCCATTTCGTGTGCAGTTGATTGCATTGGCAATCAACTGTTATAACAATGCAGTGGATTGTTATTACAATGCCCTATCAGCGCTATCATCTGCATCGAGCGCAGCTAATAGCGCAGCGGCTGCCAATGCATCCGCCATTAATACTGCGGCATTAACAGGTGCGGTATTGTGGGTAACAGGAACCAGCTACATTGATGGTTTTTTGGTTTATTCGCCTATTAATGGACGCACATATCGCCGGAAAATAGCAGGGGGCGGGTCGCTGGATCCAAGTTTAGACCCCGATAATTGGTGGCCGATTTTATTGGATATTGTGACAGGCCATCCTTTAAGTCGGCCTGTCCTGAACTTGGATTTTGCAAATACCCAGCAAATAGGCACTAGAGTCGCATTTGGTAGAACTTCTGCCGCGCGGGTCACTGGCAAAATTGGTCCATTGGAACTGTTGCCAGTAAATGTCCCACGATTTGAATATGATCCAAGTACGGGGCGATGCTTAGGATTGCTGATTGAAGAGGAGAGGATAAACTCCATGCCATATGGGGATTCTCCTGATACGTGGCCTGTTTTCTTTGGTGCTACTATAGGTACTACGGATACATCTACTGGTGTTACATTGCATGAGGTTATAGATTCAAATATATCCGATTCATCGGCAATATATAAGGATATGGCAATTAGTAATGATGGAAATACGCATGCGGTTAGTTGTTATTTGAAAAAGTGCGCTCCAAACCCAGCCTCACGATTTGTAGTGCAGATGTACGGTGGTTCAACAGTCACGGCTTACTTTACAATTGATTGGAATACTTTATCTGTATCTGTACTAGGTTCCGGCGGCGTCCTCCTAGCGCTTTCCCCTCAAGGGCATGATGTATACAGGCTGTCAGTAACTGCGACGAATAACAATACCGGGAATACTGTTCTGCGACTACTCCTGTACCCAACTAGCTCTGTTATAGCATCCGACACTGGGACAGTATTCTTCGGAGGTTCCCAGATTGAATTAAATAAAGCATTTACAAGTAGTTACATTCCAGTCCCAGCAGAAGCGGCAATAACTAGGTCAGCAGAAGCGGCGACAATCGCTGAACCTAACTTCGGCGATTGGTACAGGCAGGATGAATTTTCGTTCTTAATAAATTTTATCGCTAATGCCAGCGGAACACGAACAATTCTAGACATTAGCGATAATTCTGCGAATGAACGCATTTATATTCAGTCCGTCTCCGGGGTGACCGCTTTGAAAATAGTTGCTGGTGGTGTTGAGCAATGCAGCATTTCTTTTGGGACTTTAGTTTCTGGCACTGAATATCAAATAGCCATAGCCTACCAGTTGAATGATGTGGCCGCATGTATTAACGGGGGGACTGTTGGTACCGATACTAGCGCTACATTACCAACAGTCACAGCAATGGCTATTGGGTCTAGTTTTTCTGGATCAGATGTATTATGCAAACCTATGGCGGCTATAAGCGGGTGGCCTGTGAGGTTAGCTAATGCGGATCTTCAAGTTCTTTCAACACTTTAAGGATATGCCATGAAACGAATTATAGTAGCAGCACCCGCAGGCATTACATTGGATTCATTATCGCAAGTACAGCAAGAGGCGATCCGCAGGGTGTTTACCGAATATACTCTGCCGATGCCAGGTACTCAGGAATTTTCAGGGAAAATTCTGATTGAGGCAGTGACGGGGGATAATCTCGACCCTAACTCTTTTGCTGACTTAGCATTACCATTCACTCTGATTGGGCTATGGCAGTGGGGCGGGCATGGTTCGATGACCGAAATTCATCCGCTGGACGAATCGTTCATCCATTATCTACCGGATATAATCACCTACGATCCAATCACGCTTGCCGTAGTATCAACTACTGCACCTGTATTACATGAGCCTCATCGTAGAGACGGATGGCCCGCAATTATTTTTGGAGTATACCCATGACAAGTAGCTTAATTGGACGGCGCCCGGACCAAGTTCCGGTGTGTGGAATGCTGGGGGAGCTGGCATTTATGGATCGTAAATCTTTAGTGCCGTCATTAACTCGATTAGAGCGGTCGGAGAATGCCATCCTGGGAATAAACGACTGTTCGCGGTGGTTTGATTTATCGGGTACATTCACGCAAACACTCGAGCGATCAGCAACGCTGGGTAGTTCCTGGCATGCCTATGTCAGAAATTCAGGTACTGGCGACATTACATTAGCCGCAAATGGCTCCGAAACAATTGATTTATTGAACTCATTTATCATGTACCCTGGGGAAGCCAGGTTGCTCGTCTCTGATGGTGCTGCTCTGCACTCAATAGTGCTGTCAGGATTCACTAAAATATTCACCGAATCTGCAACGTTCGTCCAGCCGCCAGGGTACAAACGTTTTCCCGGGATGATAGTTGGAGATGGAAACTCTGGGCAGAGAACGAATAATACGGCAGTTGCATCGGCAGGTGGGGGCGGTGGAGGATGTATGGCATTTGATATATTGGCATCCGCTGTCGGTGCGACTGAGGCGGTAACTATAGGGGTTGGCGGCGCAGCGGTCACTGGGGTGGGCGGTGGTAACCTTGGTACTGGCTCATCATTTGGCTCATTAATTACCGTATTCCCCGGTACCGTCGCTCAGTATGGTGGTGCTGTAGGTATTACGGCGGCGTTCACCGATGGCGTAGGCATGGGATTCGCGGCAACCGGGTCGGCAACCGCTGCAACAGGCACAGATACTGTATACGCGGGAACCAACGCGTCAACCAATGCCTCTACGGCATCGGGTAGCAGTATATTCGGTGCGGCGGCGGGTGGATCTGTAGATGCCAGCGGCAATTTGCGTGCGGCTGGCACCAGTCAATTTGGCGGTGACGGCGGAGCCGCATCAATATCCGGCAACGGAGTGGATGGGGAGGCCCCTGGTGGCGGAGGCGGAGCCACCCAAACTGGAACGCGAAGCGGGGCGGGAGCGCGCGGCGAGTTGCGGATTTCAGGTGTAGTGTAAATTTACAACTTTCATTATGTGCAATTAAATATCCAGTCCCGCAATAGAATCATAAGGCAAATATCGCAGAATCTAACCTTCAAATATCGCGCGGCGCATCAACTGTTCTGGCGTAATGTCTATCGCAAATCATTTTAATTTTTGTCGCATTTTAATTGTTACGCTACA
>DAINRH010000103.1:0-2528 GCA_036741905.1 Methylobacter sp.
TTCGCCAACGCTGTACGGAGGGAAGTTGTAATGCAGCATGAACGGTTCTTTGTACTCGCCGGCCAACGCATCGATGATTTGCGCATCGCGTTGCGTACCCAATGTCGCAACTACGATAGCCTGGGTCTCGCCACGGGTAAACAATGCCGATCCGTGGGTTCTTGGCAATACGCCGGTTCTGATCGTAATCGGCCTGATTTTATCCAAAGCGCGGCCATCGATGCGTTTGCTTTCGTTAAGGATGGCGTTACGAACGATGCGGTATTCCAGGTGCTCGATAATGCCGCGGATGTCGCTTTCAGCATACTCGCCATTAGCCACCAGTTTTTCAACCACGGCATTTCTGATTTCTTTCAGTTGTTCTTGTCTGACCAGTTTTTCCGCGACTTGATAAGCGGCTTTAATGCCGGCTTCAACTTCCGCAGCGACCAGTTTTTTAAGTTCGGCATTAACTTCGGGGGCTACCCACTCAACAACGCCTGCACCGGCAGCGGCTGCAAATTCGTTAATGGCGTTAATGGCAACCTGCATTTGCTGATGACCGAATAAAACCGCGCCCAACATCACTTCTTCAGACAGGTTATCGGCTTCAGACTCAACCATTAAGACGGCATGTGCTGTTCCCGCAACCACCAGTTCCAGCTGTGATTCCTTTAATGCCGCAGGCGTAGGATTTAATAAATAGTCGCCGTCTTTATAGCCGACAGTAGCAGCGCCTACCGGGCCGTTAAAAGGCAAACCTGAAACCGCCAAGGCAGCAGAGGCACCCAGTAAAGCAGGAATTTCGGGATCAACTTCAGGATTGAGCGATACGACTGTAGCAATGATCTGAACTTCGTTGGTATAGCCCTCAGGGAAAAGAGGACGAATAGGACGGTCAATCAAACGAGATGTTAAAGTCTCTTTTTCACTGGGACGACCTTCTCTCTTAAAAAAGCCGCCGGGTATTTTACCCGCCGCGTAAGCTTTTTCTTGATAGTTAACAGTCAACGGAAAAAAGTCGCCGCCGCTTGCTTGTTTTTTACCGACGACGGTGACCAACAGTGTCGTACCATCTACATCGATCATGACAGCGCCGTCTGCTTGACGTGCTATTTCACCAGTTTCTAATTTAACGAGCCGATCGCCGTACTGAAATTCTTTCCTGATAGGATTCACTATAAGGTTCCTTTGTGTAGAGGTTGTTTAAAAATTGGTTCAATCCATGAAATGTTAAAACAGAAACGGCACAACAGGGTTGTGCCGTTTCTTTGTTCTATTACTTACGTAATCCGAGACGGTCAATCAAAGTGCGGTAACGGCTTACGTCTTTATTTTTCAGGTAATCCAGCAACTTACGACGCTGATTAACCATGCGCAACAATCCGCGACGCGAATGGTTGTCTTTTTTATGTTCAGCAAAGTGCGGTGTTAAATGGGTGATATGCGCGGTCAATAAGGCGACTTGAACTTCAGGCGAACCTGTGTCGGTTTCTGACAAGCGATATTCTTCTACAACCGCTTTTTTTTGTTCTGCTGTAAATGGCATTTGTAATCCCTATTTAGATTAAAAATTAAAAAATAAAGCCGCCGACATGGCGGCTCCTTAGTTACACTGTTTCCGCGATAGGGTGTAGAAACAGGTGTATTCTTTCTGCCTGGGCAATGTAGCTCAGGCCAACTCGTTGCTCATATTAAACAACTTCTTAGGCGCTAGTTTACCATCCATTAGCATTTCTCCCAAGCCTAAAAAGACCGCATCATTGTACATCCGCACCGTGCCTTGTTGATTTTCCACGCTTTCGCTTGCTGCGTTGCCGACAAGCGAAAGGTTGAGCGACTGGCCGTTCTTTATGCAAATTGTCTGCTCATCGGACAACTGCACAGCGGGCAGCGCTTCCAACGGTTTATCGACATTAATCAGGCACTCAAACAAGCTTTGCTGATCCATTGCCGCCAATTGTTCGATGGTTTTGGCATTTTCGATAGTGAATTGCCCGGCTTCCAGTCGGCGCAATTCCTTTACCGTTCCGCCGCAGCCCAAAGCATGCCCGATGTCTTCCGCCAGCGAGCGGATATAAGTGCCTTTTGAACAAAATACGTCCAGCGTCAACTGATCCGGTTGCTCAGCGAGGGCTTTGGAATCGGTCAGCAACTTCAATTCAAATAGGGTGATACGCCTGGCTTTGCGCTCAACCGTTTTGCCTTCCCGCGCCAATTCATACAGCTTTTTACCGTTATGCTTTAAAGCCGAATACATGGGGGGAACTTGATCGATTTCGCCGGTAAATTTTTCCAGGCAGGCGTGTATATCGTCGATGGATAGCTCCGGCACCGGCTTGGTCTCTATAACCGTACCTTCCCGGTCGCCGGTATCGGTCATGATCCCGAGCTGGATAACAACTTGATAACGTTTATTGTCATCGAGCATCAACGCCGACACTTTGGTCGCTTCGCCGAAACAAAGCGGCAACAAACCGGTAGCCAGAGGATCAAGGCTGCCGGTATGTCCCGCTTTATTGGCATTAAACAAGCGCCTGACTTCCTGC
>DAINRH010000103.1:2542-5635 GCA_036741905.1 Methylobacter sp.
ACAGCAATATGCCGTGAATATTGCACCCGGACTTGCGTTTACTCATCTGAACTAACCTTCGTCGCGCTTATCCAAACCACTTAATAGTTCGGATACCCGCATGCCGGTATCAAACGAATCGTCGTAATAAAAACGCAAATCGGAAATGTGCCTTAAGCGCATCCTTTTGGCCAATTGATGCCGAATGACAGGCGCCAACTCGTTAAGCAATTTAACATTGGCTTTTTTACCCTGCTCATCGACATTCAATACCGTGACGTACACTTTTGCAACGGCAAGGTCTTTAGTGACGACCACTTCATTGATAGTAATAAAGCCCAGCCTGGAGTCATCAATATCACGCTGCAAAACCAAAGAAAGCTCTTTTTGCATTTGCGATGACACGCGGGCATTACGACCGAATTCTCTTGCCATACTGTTTACAATTCCCGCTTAACTTCGATGCGTTCAAACACTTCAATCTGATCACCGGGCTGAACATCGTTGTAATTTTTCACACCGATGCCGCATTCCATGCCCATCTTGACCTCGGCCGCATCGTCTTTGAATCGGCGTAAAGATTCCAGCTGCCCTTCATAAATCACCACGTTATTCCGCAGGACCCGTATCGGCAGGTTTCTCTTCACATAGCCGTCAATGACCATACAACCGGCAATCGCACCGAATTTCGGCGATTTAAACACATCGCGCACTTCGGCAAGACCGACAATCTGTTCTTTAATTTCCGGTGCCAACATGCCGCTGATGGCTTTTTTAACCTCATCAATCGCTTCATAAATGATGCTGTAGTAGTGCAGGTCGATGCCTTTTTCTTCAATCAGTCTTCGTGCAGCCGCGTCAGCCCGGACATTAAAGCCCATCAAAATCGCACCTGAAGCCAATGCTAAAGTTGCATCGCCTTCATTAATGCCGCCGACGCCACCGGAAACGACTTTGACTTCGACTTCATCATTCGACAAGCCGATCAAGGAGCTGCGTAATGCTTCCAAACTGCCTTGAACATCGGTTTTAAGCACCAGATTGACACTGGCGATTTCACCGGTGGTCATTCTGGAAAAGACTTCATCCAGCTTGGAGGCTTGTTGAACGGCATGCCGGGACAGCTTCTTGCGGTCTTCGCGATGCTTGGCCAAATCTTTGGCGATACGTTCGTTTTGCACCACCAGAAATTCATCGCCGGCATTCGGTGTGCCCGAAAGCCCTAGAATCTCAACCGGCGCACAAGGCCCGGCTTCTTTGATGGCTACGCCGTTTTCGTTAAACATGGCCCGAACACGACCGTATTCATGGCCGCACAGCACCATTTGACCGCTTTCCAAAGTCCCTTTTTGAATCAGCACCGTTGCTACGACACCACGGCCTTTATCAAGTCTTGATTCAATAACAATACCTGATGCGGCGCCTTCAACCGGCGCCTTCAATTCAAGAATTTCGGTCTGCACGATCAACGCTTCGATTAAGTCATCGATACCTTCGCCGGTTTTTGCAGAGATCTTGAGGAACTGCACATCGCCGCCCCATTCTTCCGCCAGCACGTTGATGGTAGACAACTCTTGCATCACTTTGTCCGGATTGGCGTCGGGCTTGTCAATCTTATTCATCGCCACAATAATCGGTACATTAGCCGCCCGGGCATGCTCGACCGCTTCTCGGGTCTGCGGCATAACGCCGTCATCCGCGGCAACAACGACAATCACCACGTCGGTAACGTCCGCGCCTCTGGCACGCATGGCGGTAAACGCCGCGTGGCCCGGCGTATCTAAAAAGGTTACCGAGCCGTGATCGGTTTTTACCTGATAGGCGCCGATATGCTGGGTAATACCGCCCGCTTCACCGGCGGCAACACGGGTTTTACGAATATAATCCAGCAACGAGGTTTTGCCGTGATCGACATGACCCATGATGGTAACAATCGGCGCTCGCGGCAGTTCGACGCGATTATCTTCTTCTTGCGCCTCAGCCAGCATTTCCTGCTCAAGATCGTCGTCACTCTGCATAATCGCTTTGTGACCCATTTCTTCAACCAAAATGGCCGCGGTTTCCTGGTCGATGCTTTGATTGATAGTCGCCATAATACCGAGCTTCATCAGATGCTTGATCACCATAGCTGCCTTAACGCTCATTTTTTGCGCTAGATCGGACACAATAATCATTTCCGGTATGGCGACCTCTTTTACGATAGGTTCAACCGGCATTTCAAATTGATGTTTGCCTTCAGCCTTTACACTGACGCGCTCAGTCTTCTTGCCTTTTTTCTTGGCTTTTTTGGTATCTCTAGCGCCCGCCCCGGCACGCGATCCTTCTTCCTGTTTTTTTCTATGCAAAATTTCTTGTTTAGCCGATGCTTGCTGCCTTACTTTGTCAGCATTTCTTTTGATGGACTCTTCCAGCCGAAGATCTTTTTCCTGCTGTTTTTTTCTGGCTTCCGTCGCTTCTTTGGCTTTAAGCGACTGCTCACGGTCGATTTTACTTTCTTCCGGAACCGACATCACTTCAAGTTCTTCTTCGACTTCCAGGGATGGCTCTTCGAACGCAGTAGCAGCCTCAGCCTCAACAGCTTCGACTTCCGGTTCAATTGCAACGTCTTCCGCCTTTTGCTCCAACACGACTTCTTTTGTCTTTATCGGCTCTTCAACCGGAGGAAGATGTTCGGCTTGCTTTGCAATCTGCTCTTCAAGGGCATGCTTGGCCAACTCCGCATTTTTTTGTTCGTCAGAATCCGCCACTTCGCTACGCTTTATATAGGTTTTCTGTTTGCGAACTTCAACGCTAATGGTTTTGGTCGTACTACCTGGAACGCTGGCCTGCTTAAGCTCGCTCACAGTTCTACGCTTTAAAGTCACCCGCTTCAGCGAACCTTCGGACGCCCCTCCATCCTTGCCGTGGCGTTTGCGCAAATGCGCAAGCAGCTGCATTTTTTCGTCTTCATTAATAACATCATCAGGGGCACTCGCAGACAAGCCTGCTTCTTTCAACTGCTCTAATAATCGTTCCAGAGGAATTTTTACCACCTCTGCTAATTGCCGTACCGTTTTATTACTCATTTCATACCCCTTACCTACTCGCCTGTTCCTCAGCAAACCAAGGCTCACG
>DAINRH010000103.1:5649-7611 GCA_036741905.1 Methylobacter sp.
ATCCATCGTAATTATACCTTGGCTTGCCATATCATAAGCCAAATCCCTATCCATGCCTTCCATTTCCAGCAAATCCTGTGCAGGCTCGGCTGTTTCTATTTTTTCTTCAGCGGCAATAGCGCTAATCAGCAGGGCGTCTTTGGCACGACTTCTAAGTGCATTAACCAACTCTTCATCAAAACCTTCAATTTCCAGCATTTCACTGACCGGAACATAGGCGATTTCTTCAACCGTATTAAAACCTTCTTCAACCAGAATCAAGGCGATGTCTTCATCGATATCCAGTTGATCGATAAACATTTGTTTTATCTTGTCAGCCTCGGCTTCACTGTTTTGTTCCGCTTTGGAAGCATCGATAACGTTCAATTCCCAACCGGTCAATTGGGTTGCAAGACGCACATTTTGTCCGCCGCGGCCGATAGCCTGAGACAGATTGTCCGAACTGACCGCCAGATCCATACTATGCTTGTCTTCATCGACCACGATGGACTGTATTTCAGCCGGTGACATCGCATTAATCACGAATTGGGCATCGCTTGGATTCCAAAGGATAATGTCAACGCGCTCTCCAGCCAGCTCATTGGAAACCGACTGCACTCTCGATCCTCTCATGCCAACGCAAGCGCCGACCGGGTCCAATCTGGGATCGTTGCCCTTGACGGCAATCTTGGCCCTGGAACCGGGATCACGCGCCGCGCCCATCACTTCGATCAAGCCTTCGCCCACTTCAGGCACTTCAAGACGAAACAATGCAATCAATAATTCCGGTGCGGTTCGACTGACAAACAACTGGGGTCCGCGGGGTTCTGAACGCACATCCTTCAAATAACCCCTGATTCTATCGCCGATGCGAATGGCTTCACGGGGAATCATGTCTTCTTTGGCGATATAAGCCTCGACATGCCCACCCAAATCCAGATAAACACTGCCTTTTTCAATGCGTTTTACGATACCGGTAATCAACTCGCCTACACGGCTCTGATAAGCATCAACAATTTTCTTGCGCTCGGCTTCCCTGACTTTGTGAATAATAACCTGCTTGGCAGTCTGCGCAGCGATACGGCCGAAATCGACAGATTCAATTTCCTCTTCCACCAAATCACCGATCTGGACATCCGGATTATCAAACCTTGCAACTTCCAGCAGCACTTGAGTTTCCGGAAACTCCACGTCGCCGTCAATTTGGCTGTTGGCATCAACCACTTCCCAAACTCTATGAGTAACGTAGTCGCCGGTTTTTCTGTTAATACTGACACGGGCTTTAATTTGATTCGCGTGACGTTTGATTGTAGCCGCTTCTAATGCTGATTCTATAGCCTGGAAAACAACCTCTTTTTCAATATCTTTTTCATTAGAAAAAACATCCACCACCAACAAAATTTCTTTATTTGCCACTGCGCCCCCCTTTTTCAATTAAATACTCAGGCACCAAACGCGCTTTACTCATCGCGATAAATGGAACCTCAAAAACCTGCTCGCCTTCCTGAAGCGTAATAATATCGTCTTCAACTTTTTCAATCAGGCCGGTAATTTTTCTACGGCCCTCAATGGCTTTAAATAAATTAACCAACACCGTGCTGCCAATATAACGTTCGAACTGGCTCACTTTAAAAAAAGGCCTGTCTTCGCCCGGAGAAGAAACCTCTAACTGATAGTTGCCTTGAATAGGATCCTCCACATCCATGACTCCGCTGATTTGATGACTGACTTTAGTGCAGTCTTCAACCAAAATCCCATTATCACTATCGATATAGATTCTTAACAGGCCATGTTTAGGATGAGGATTATATTCAATGCCTACGCATTCATAACCTAAACCTTCAACAATTGGCTCAATTAGATTAACCAAGTGCTCAGGAGCCTGTTTCATCTTTTCCTCACTTACTTTCGCACAAAAAAAAAGAGCCCAAGGCTCTTCCATTAACAATCAACAATGAGCCTTAAAATTCACCAAAGCCCAGA
>DAINRH010000103.1:7625-13571 GCA_036741905.1 Methylobacter sp.
CTTCGGGTTATGAGCCCGACGAGCTACCAAGCTGCTCCACCCCGCGATTGATTTGTGTATTATAGGGCATTTTCAGTATTTAGCAACCACTATTTTAAGCCCCCGATCACTCACAGCTTGTAACTGTTCCTGCAAAGCGAAATAGAGCACGGCGCGGCACTGAGCCAAGGTACTGATCAGCGCCTTGGCTCCGCTTTTCGACCAACACTTGTTGTTTTGCGAAAATTTACCTTCACTCAAATAAGACAGACTATAACGCACAGCCCGGCCAATGCTGTATCAAGACAAATTACCTATAGATCGGCTGTACTTCCCATACATGAGGCAGGTGTCTTGAAAAATAGCCCGATAAAGACGTTTGCCGACCGCCTTCGATCTCTGGAAAACAATCCAGATAACGTTGTCCGTATAAGGCTCAGTGGTCAGTGAACCTTCGTAACGATAGGTAATATGGGGTTCCGGTCTGAGCCAATCATTAGGGTTAGTTGGAATATTGCGACGGGTGCTTTCCAGGCATTGGATAAAACCGGTCATATCGCTCTCCCCTACAATGGATTCATCCGCATGGCGAACGTTCAAAAACAATCCCAATACCAAGCGGGTGCAGGTGTTGGGAAAATGCGAGGTGCGCATGGAATCATAGTATTCGGATGACATCAGCGTGGCATATCAAGGGCCACCGGTTTTTCCAACCTTCAAATCGGCGGAGGCAAGACATATGCCGTCAGTGGAATTCGTCATATTGGGTACACCTCAATTATGTCAATTTGCCTGACCAAGCCGAGTTAACGATAAAACCGTTAATCCAGCCTGGCAACCATTGCGACATACAGAACCAGCGCTTAATTTTTCACCCCCCCTCTGGTCCAAGCATTAGTTTCGATCGGTTATATTGCTTTTTAAAGCTTGCGGCCAAACGACAGGGAAGTTGGCAGGAAATGTGTCAAGCAATTTAAAAAACTCCAGTAAAGTCGCGGATTTCTCATTGGGGAAAACTTTTTTGCTGTTTATGAGTTCCTGAACAATATTGTCAAATTTTGATGTGCCGACGTTTTCCTTTCCGGAAATTTCGATTTGAGCGAGCATGAGCGCGTCAAACTCGGGCCTCGTCATTTTTAGCGTGATAGCGCCTTGATTTGTTAATGCTTTGTCGTATAAGTTCGGATAATCGTTTTTGGGGAAATAGGTCAGCGTTGAGTTTTCAACGGTCATGGCATAGTCTCCGCACATATCTTCTTCGTACAGGCTAATTTCATTTGCATCGACATGCTCATTTTTAAGCTTCTTGAGCTTTTCTTCGCATTCAATCTTCCAGATGATGGTGATGCGCTTGCCATTGGCCTTGGGGCCATTCAGCCTTATCGCCGTATAATCAAAAAACATCGGTAAGGTCATGGCTGTAAAAGTAGTTAAACCCGAAGTTGAGTCGGTTGCCACGTTATATGTTTGCGCTTGCGCATCTGAATCGGCGATACCGTTTCTTAACTCGTTGGCCCCCATAAGGTAAGCATTACGCCAAGTTGCGGCCTCCGCCTGATAGCCAAGCTGCTCCAACGCATCCGCCTGTAATTTTCTGGCCGGCTCGCTCTCCGGAAAGGCAAATACGGCATTATTCATAACCTGCGCAACCCAGCGGTAATGGCCTTCGTCGAAATCTTTTTTCGCTTTGTCTATGACCGAGTCCAATCCGCCCATGTAGTCTATATATTTTTCACTGGCCGCCTTGTCGGTCAACGGATTCAAATGCGCCGGATTAGCGTCGTACCAACCGATGTATTTTTGGTAAATGGCTTTGACATTGTGCTTTAAAGAACCATAGTAGCCTTGATTGAACCAGCGTTTTTTCAGGCTGTCCGGCATGACCACCATTTCGGCGAGTTCATTCATGGTATAGCCTTCGTTGGTCAGCCTTAAAGACTGATCGTGAATATATTTATAGCTGTCGCGCTGGCTTGCCAGCACATCATTGATGTCCGCCGCGCCCCAACGCGGCCAGTTATGTTGACCTAGCATGACCTCGACTTCAGTGCCGTAACGATCCATCGATTGGGTAAGGTAATTTGCCCATTGCAGCGCATCGCGTACTTGCGAGCCGCGCATGGTCAACAAGTTATGCATCAATGGACAAGCGATTTCCCCCATATCCAGCGCCTTGAAGTCATCGAAATAGATTGTCATTTCTGAGGGCGCTTCAGTATTGGGGGTCAACTGGAATGACATGGTCACCCCGTTGAGCTTATAGCGCATATCCTGATCGATGATGATCGAGGGAGCGATAAGGGACGTGGTGCCTGCTGAAACCGACTTGCCCAAACCCGCATCGATTTGGCCTTGTTCACCGCCGCCTCTAAAGTCCTGTTTGCCGCCAAGCAAAGGCGATCCATACATATATTGCGCCCGGCGGGCCATGGCATTACCTACATATACATTTTCACTGACAGCAGCATCCAAAAATCCTGATGGCGCTATCACATAGGTTTTACCCTTAACGTATTTCAATGTCTTGGTGTCTTTACGCTCATTTTTTTTGGCATCAAATACTGTTTCATTCTGCACATCCCGCGCATTGACAATACCTCCAGCACCGCCGAAGTGGTCGATGTGGCTGTGTGAGTAAATGACCGCTACGATGGGTGCCTTTTTGCTTGAGTCCTGAATTTTGTAATATTGCCTGCCTCGATTGGCGTTGTAAAACTCAATGGCCGCTTCTGCCGTTTCCTTAGTGGTCAAGGTGTCCAAGACGACGATTCCGTCATCCGCTTCTATGATGGTCATATTCGCCAGGTCAAAACCACGGATTTGGTAAATATTCGATTCCAGATCCGATCTATTGGTGGTGACCTTGAATAAACCTTGATTATTGTTCAACTGCGCTTGACGCCATAAACTTGGATTGGCGCTGGTAGGCGCCGTAGTTTCAGGATTGGATACTTCAAAATCGAAACCTGAAAAATCCCAGACGATTTCGCCTTTTGCGTTACGGATATCCGAGCCTGCCGGAGCACTGGCAATATAGCCTTTGCGAGCCAAATTATATTCATCGGTGTTTTTAAAATTCAGCTCATCCAATACCAGCGCATTGCTCTGTTTAGTGAATGCCGTGGCCTCTTTTGCCCCGGTTGGGTTGTTTTGTTCTGCTGACGTATCGGCAAAGATAGGGTTTGGAATAGTTATCGCACAGCCGAGTAAGGCAACAGCTAAACCCTGTTGTTTTTTTAAAACCATAAGTTTTTTTACCATAGTATAAAAATGAAAATAAAATCAACGGGGGGGGCCGATGAAATTGATCAGCAAAAACCCAGTACTCAGTCACTCTTATTTTGTCTACTGATAATTCAACTGTGGGAGCGGCTTTAGCCGCTCCCTTAGAGCCTTCTTCACTCGACATTATAAATTTGACTGCGTACTGGGTTGAGCCCGCTTCTGGCTCGGCCACCCCCACGAAAATAACCATGCCATCACCGTCAGGCGTAGATATTAATAGTTGCATCACTGATAGTGATGCCATTCCCGAGATTAATTTTGAATTGAAAGTCTTTCGAATTAGCCATGCGCTTCTCTTTCTGATGTGATTCTTTCTTATGTGTTTTGAGTTATTTTTGTAATCTTTAATTTCATGCGCCACAGGTGATTGGCTACCGCGCATCATTTACGAATACCAAAAGAGACCGGCTTGCATTCCTTCGTTCCCACATTGCACTAATCTTTACACATCTCGAAGTAAGGCAGGCTTACATACTAACCCGTTATTTCAGCGGCAATACCCTTCTCGACAAGCTTAGGGCAGGCTTGAGCGTGCTGCGTGGGAACGAGATAATTCTGCATATACTGTTAACAAACACAGCGTCGACAGGTAGGATTCAACTGCCGACAAATCCTACCCGCCTGACTTTATTTATAGGTACAGCCTTGGCTGTGAATCAAATTCTCGGTCAACTTGTCAGCCATATCCGAGCGCAGTTTTGCGCCTGAGGGTGTGCCTGACGCCGGGTCAATGCTCTTATTTGGAGTTGCCGCAAAATCTCTAGACAATGCATCAAGCACTTCCTGACTACAAGCCGGTTTATTAGCCGTCAGGTACTTGTCATGGCCGGGCTCCTTCAAAAATTGCACCAACACCGCATGAGTGCTTTGGGCTGCGTTAAAACTGTCTTCTGAATGCAGAGTCACGTGATAGCCGGGGGCTTTTGTTTCGGTGACGACGGTAATCACATCTTCCGGAATTTTGCCTTTGCCCAGCGCGCCATCAGGGCGAGCGCCATATTCCCCGGCGTAATGCGAGGTGACGAAACCCGATAAAAAGCGTAAGTCCATCGGCTGATTGGATTCTGCCGGACTGGGTATCAACAGCGGATGAACGAACGCCGGTTCGCCAGTGGCTTGATAGCTGTCCAGTATGGTTTTATGGGAGTGCGAATCTTGAACCGAATGTAACACCGCGCCTAGCGCCGAAAGAGAATTGGGTTTAATCGGGTTGGCGTCGGAATACCTGATGATCGGCCCCTTACCTTTTGAATAGTCGCATTGATTTAATAAATCCGCTCCGCCAGGCAATGCGGCCCAATGCCAAAGATCTTTTATAGCCACAAAATCGGCGTATGGGGCGGCTATATTTGGAATCGGATTCGGCGCGGTGCAGTTGGTCGTATACTGACCCTTAGCCAAATCGGAGGTCTCAAAGGTCGGATTCCAGTGAAATGTCGCCGCTTCCCGGTTAATTTCAGGCGGCCTGGTATTCACTGCACGTTGCGTAAAATCCGGGCTTATGGATGCGCCGGAGCGTTTGTCCACCTGGCTTGGTTCTGCCTTAATGCCTTCCGCCTTGAACAAATCGGCGCAGGATTCCGGACTGATACCGGGGGGCAGCGGCGCCCAGAACAGTTGATCATTTTTGCTGCCGACATCCGTGCCTTCATCTGCCAGCGCTATGGCAAATGCGGCACACGGCTTATAACCCGACGCCAACGCCAACGCCTGCGTCATATTGAAATGCATGGTGCTTTTTATCATGTCGCCTTTGCTCTGGTAGGAAAACGCCGAATCGTTATCGTCGAAAGGATTACAGCCAGTCTGCGCAGCCAGCGCAAAATCACCGAAAGCGGCCTTATTATTTTTGGTATCGGTACAGCGTCCAAAGGCTGGATTATTATTTGCTTGGGCCCCGCCCTCTTCCAAGAAAGCAAAACTAGGCATAGATACGATCAGTAGGCTGAAACCTAATGCCCCCAGCTTGATAAGCTGGAGTGGATTTTCGGCAAAACGGCTAAGTTGAGGATTATTCATGGTTAATTTCCTATAGAATGACCTGCTTGAAAAATCAGTGCTTGCTCTTAAAAAATCAATGGGTGCAGACTCGATATGATCCTGATAGCACGACAATCAGGACTGACTTTAAATGTACGCATTGACGCCGGGCAAAGTAACAGCATTTACCTAAAAAGACAAAACTTATCTAACGCCGATCATGATGCAGAAAAACCACCCTCCGTATAGTTTTAACCCAAAAAAATCAGTTAGCCACGGATTTACACAGATAAACACCTATAAATCAATATTTTACGCAGGCTTAACGCTATGCCGACTGAACCAGTTCTATCCTTCTGCATCAAAAATCCCAAATTTTGCTGCCTTTCAAACTGCAAACCCTAGGCGCTAGCTGTTTATTTTTGCCGCTAAGCGCGACATCAAACTGATTGCATCCCAAGCATGTGCATTTTTTCACGCGCATACGCTTCCAAGTCATTAATAAAATTAGCATTTACATCACCAGCATTCCGTAATGCCTCCAAGCGCTTAAAATAATCGGCAAGCAAAATTCCGCCGCCCGCCTGATGTCCGGTTAACCGATCGATACAAAACGCATTCCACCTAAGTTGCTCATCTGCGTTCAGCGTTTGAGGGTAATTCCGGGCGCGGTATCTAAACAGCATTTCCGGCAAACGGCTA
>DAINRH010000104.1:0-13533 GCA_036741905.1 Methylobacter sp.
ACTAAAGCTCCGCTTGCAGGCCAGGTATGCCAATACGTTGGATGCGCATCGCATTGTCGCCTTCCTCATAAACCGGCAGTTTTCCCTCTATTTTCCAGAGCCGGAAAGCGAGCGCATGCGATAAAACACGAATCGGATAATCGCGCGGCAATTGTTGCAAATAAGGCTGTATGGTGACGAAATCGGTCGCGCCGTACTGCTGCATGATAAAGCGAAGACCGCCATTGGCAGGACCGATGTTATAGGCCAGCAAGCCCAGAAACAGGTCGTTGTGCATCTCGGTCAGATAGTATTTTAATGTAGCGGCGGCGATAAAAGCATTGTGCCGCGGATCGAGCAATGAAGGTTTGCTCACCTCCAGTTGTTTACCGGCCTGCGCCATGACCGCTTTAGGCACCTGGGTGATTTGAAACAAGCCATGCCCGCCATCCCGACTGTCTCGGGGCAAAAAGGAGGATTCCGTCGCGGCGATGCCTTGCAGAAGATGGGGATCGATGTCGAATTCCTTGGCCGCTTCGACAATAGCCGGATTATAGGTCTCCGCCCGGTTAACCATTTGTAGCAATTGTGCCGTATCATAACGCCGGTAAGCAGCATAGACCTGATGCGCCAACGTAACCCGACCGGCTTCCTGCTTGCCGCCGACCAGCATGCGAAAATGCCCGAATGCTTGGGCGAAATGGTTTTGCAGCACAAACCAGCCGATAACCAGCGCAAAGCTGAGCGCCAGAATCGGGGCTAATATCGCCGCCCTGCCCTGCAACCATTTGCGCAGTTTCCACCAACCTATCAGCAACACAGCGGCCGCAACGATCAATGCCAATACGCCGATAGCAAACGGCAATAAGCTGGTGAAAAAACGGGTGCCGGAAAACCAGCCCGCCGAATAACCCAACAAAATCATCACCGCAGAAACCGCCGTTATCGCCAAACCCAGCACTTCAAGACCGATCAGCAACAGCCGGTGTTTGAAGCTGCCAACCGGCGGTTTGGGCAACGCTTTTTTTTGTGTTTTCCGTGTCGTTCGGGGTTTAGGTTTAGGAGCTGTCTCCAGTTTGACACTGGCCCGTTTTCGGGGCGCTGCCGGTTTATTCATGCAAACAGATTATCCCGTTTCGGTAAGGAGCGAAGTCGTAAGATTATAGCTTGAAAGACCGTCATCCGCAGACCGAACACGCTAATCGTGCTTGGTAAAAATAAGCTGATCGGTAGCAAAACCCAATGCCTTGGCCCGATCGATCAATGCCTGCAAAGTCGCCTCAGGCAATTGTTTGGTTCGGGATAATATCCAGAAATAAGAGCGATCCGGCCCGGCGATCATCGAATAAGCATACTCTTTTTTATCCAGTTCAATAATATTGTAGCCGCCATAAAACGGCCCGAAAAAAGACACTTTCAGCTTCCCTTTATCCGGCTGTTCGACAAAATAAACCTTGCCTTGCGCCTCGTGCCATTCCCCGGCCTTCACATCCCAACCCTTATTCAGCACATCAATGCCGCCATCGTCCCGCAAGGTATAGGTTGCAGAAATATTCTCCAAGCCCCGCTCGAATCGATGATCGAGCCGCGCGATTTCGTACCAGGCGCCCAGATAGCGGTTAACCTCAAAACCGTCAACCGCCGTAACCCCTTCGGGGATGCCGGTGCAGCTTGTCAATAAGGTAAAAATCAGCATACATAATGCTTTCATGCGCAATCCCTTTTAAAAGTGTTTTATAAATCAGTCGACTAACTGTAACCGCCAAACCTCCGGCAATCAACTTAAAGGCATTAGACAAGCCATTCATCCGGCGGCAACAACGGCAATCATTTGCCGGTTGATAACAATCTGCACGGTTTTTTCCAGCCCCTTCTTTCGGGATGCGCCATCAATTTAACATTGGCCGAAAATCCTTAACATTCTTTAACTTAACTTTACCTTTACGAGCCTGTTCCGACACCCTTGCCGGCCGCTATATTGCTCAGGAACTTATGTAGTGCCGTTAAGTCAGTTAGACGCTGTCTTACAAGAACGGCAATACGGACGGCCAACCGGCCATCCATCAATGATAACCAAGATGAGGATAAAATCATGAGTATTAGCAGTATAAACAGCAGCAGTTCCGCAATGATGTCAGGCGCGATGAAGCGCCCCGATCCGGCGAAAATGGCCGAAGATTTATTTTCGAAACTCGATACCGCGGGAAAAGGCTATATTGAAAAAAGCGATTTGCAAACCGCGCTTGGCAAAGTGTCGCAATCGGATAGCTCAAGCAGCTCCGCTTCCGCTGACGACATGTTCTCCAAAATGGATAGCGACGGCAACGGCAAGGTCACCAAAGAGGAAATGTCGGCGACGATACAAAAAATAGCCTCGGAACTGGATGGACAATCCCCGAGAATGCGCATGCAGGGCGACATGCCTCCGCCGCCACCGCCCGGCGGCGCTCAAGGCGCCCAAAAATCAAGTTCGACAGACGACTCAAGCTCCAACCAGGACATCGATCCGGCAGATGCCAACGAGGACGGCACGGTGAGCGCTAAAGAGGCGCAGGCCTATGCGGCATCGCAAGCCTCGTCCGATACGTCATCGACGTCAAGCGCCGATGCGCAGTTAATGCAAATGTTGGCAGGCGGCATGCCGCCCCCGCCTCCGCAAGAGGACGGCCAAGGCGATCAAGGCTTCACCAAAGATCAACTGACCTCAATGTCAAAAGACCTGAGTTCGACAGACAGCGAAAGATCCAAGGTAATGAGCGATGTAGCCGCCAATTTCGATGCTGCCGACATTAACGGCGACGGCAAGGTGAGCGGTAGCGAAGCGAGGACTTTTGAGGATTCGAAAAACGCGTCCGGCACCGACGGCAGTACCGATACGTCATCAACGTCTTCTGCCTCAAACGCCGATGCGCAGTTCATGAAACAGATGGTGCAATTGCTGAAATCTTACGGCTTCGATCAGACAGCGGAAAGCAGCGGCTTTTCGACCTCCGCTTAATTTAAACCCTGCCGTTACGTAATTTTCACCACGAAGACACGAAGAGCACGAAGTTTTATTTTTTCTTCATGTTCTTCGTGGTGTTTTTATGTGACTTACAAAGTATCGCCCCCCTCTGCCCGACATCGTCGCGCTGAAATATTTACTCGGTAAAAGGAATATTTATTTCAATACGCAACCCGCCTTGCGGGCGATTGCTAGCTTGTATGCGCCCGGCATGGGCCTCTATCGCACGATAGGCGATGGCTAATCCCAGACCTATACTGTCGGCTTTGCCTCGATCGCCGCTACGGAAAAACGGTTCGAAAATCGCCGACAAATCGCTCTCGGCAACGCCCGGCCCCTGATCATAGACCGCCACCTGCAAGCGGCGTTTACCGGTATCGAAACGAACTATAACCGCCACCTCACCGCCTTTTTTGCAATGCTGCAACGCATTACGCAATACGTTTTCAATAGCGCGATGCAGTAATTCGCTACGGCCTTTGACCACCGTTTCTTCAATGCCGTCATAGCGAATAACAACCCCATACTGCTCGGCTTCAAAACGGGCATTTTCGACAATATCGTCCAGCAATCCGCCGATGTCGAAATCATGGCTTTCGCTGCCGGAAACACCGGCTTCCAAACGGGACAGCACCAATAATTCGCCGACCAGGTCGCTGATGCGTTGCGATTCCCGTTCAATACGTTCCATCATCGCCATAATCTTTTCCGGTTGTTGCTGGGCCAGACCGATAGCGGCCTGTATCCGCGCCAGCGGCGAACGCAATTCATGGGAGACATCGTGCAGCAAGCGTTGCTGGGCATGCATCAGACTATGAATCTGTCCGGCCATGTGATCGAAGTTTTGCCCCAGATCGGATAATTCATCGCGACGCTTTCCCATTGATGAACCGACTCGGGTATCCAGATCGCCTTGGGCCAGCGCGGTAAAAGCGTTGCGCAAACTGCGAATCGGCTTGGCAAAATACCAGGCCAGCGCCGCACTGAATATCAGACTGGCAAACGTACCGGCCAGAATCGGCAACAGCGGCACACGCGGCGGCCGGGGAGGACGCGAAAAATAACCCTCAGGAGGCGGCGGAGCAAAACCGGCATCCGCTTCTTCACCCGGCCTGCGCGGCGGACGATCGGCAAAACCGTGTTCCGGCAGCGGCACAAACAGCAAATAACGATGTCCATCCTCTGCCGACACCCTACGAATCGCCTCAGGATAGGCGGCCTGCAAGAATAGCGTACGCGCCTGCTGCAAAACCTCGGGCGCGACGCTACGCTGTAGAAGTTCCCGGTCTTGATCGTCAACCGCATAAACCGGCGGGAAAGGAGCATCGCGCATGGCCTCAAGAAAGCTGCGCAACCCGGCAACTCCGCCGTGCCGGATAGCATTATCCGCGACAGCGACAAACGATGACGCACGCCTGACATCAATCGCCTGCGTGGCCGTTTCACTTCCCTGCCACGCATTGTGCCTTAACCAGACCGCCGTGCCGACCCCGATACCGGCCACCAGCAGAGCCAGCCAGAAGGTAAGGAAAAACTTCCAGAACAAACGCCCCATGCCCTTACTCCTTCACCAACTGGTAACCCTGACCGCGCACCGTCTGAATATAAGAGCGCCCATCGTTCTGACAGCCCAGTTTCTGGCGAATGCTGCTCATATGCACATCGATACTTCTATCGAAACGCGCCAAAGGCCGTCCCAGCGCTTTTTCCGACAATTCGTTTTTGGTGACGATACGGCCGACATTCATCGCCAGCGTTTCCAGCAAATTAAACTCGGTGCTGGTAAGCTCCATGTCCTGATCGAACCATGACGCCTTGCGTTTTTCGCTCCAGATTTTCAAAGGGCCGGCAACAATCGACCCGTTGCCGACCGCATCGCTTACAGACTGGGTTCGACGTAAAATTGCGCGGATACGCGCCGCCAGCTCCCTTGGCGTGCAGGGCTTGGGCACATAATCGTCCGCTCCCGATTCCAATCCGATAATCCGGTCGACATCATCGCCTCTGGCGGTAAACATCAGCACCGGAATACGGCTTTCCATACGGATGCGCATTAAGACCTCGGTGCCTTTTATATCCGGCAGCATAATGTCGAGTATCACCAGCTGGTAGTCGCCCGACAAAGCCAGCCGCCGCCCAGACTCGCCCTGATGGGTCACGTCGACCGCGAAGCCGTCCTGTTCCAGATAATCCTTGAACAGCCCTGCCAGTTCCACATCATCGTCAATGATTAAAATTTTCGTCACGCTCGCCACCTTAATTACTTTGTTGACCGCATCATAACTTCACACCGTGACAACCGCCACAATCCGCCCACTGGATTTACCTGAATTTACATTTCAATAACAGCGCTTTACCTGCATTGGAACGATACTGAACACGACGGAATCCCCCCTGTTCCGTCGCCTCTTTTATTAAATACACGGAGATTTTTTATGCGCAAACTGCTGTTGATTCTGCCCTTATTACCGGCGATAGCCTTAGCTAACCCGCAAACGCCCGGCGAACCGCCTTTATTACCGGAGATAGCCCTGGCTGACCCGCAAATGTACGACGAACCTCCTTTCGGAGGCGTGCCGCCATCCAAACATCATCGACCCGAGCATGATGAAGCGCACTTGCCGGGCTTTTTGCATCAACTCGACCTGGGCGAAACGCAACAGAATGAAATCAAAGCGCTAGTCAAAGCCCATCGCGCCGAACTCGATGCCAAGCTGAAAAATGCAATAAGCATTGGCAAGGAGATTCATCAGCTAAGCTTTTCCAACGACTACAGTGATGACAAAATCCAGACGCTGCTTGACAAGGCGGACGCCATTCACAAAGAAACGGCATTACAGAAAGCCAGACTGGACAATGCCATTTTCAAACTGTTAACCAAGGAGCAACAAGAGAAATTGCAAAGCAAAATGGCTCATTTCGAAGATTAATTCAGACCACTGCATTCTGCGCCGGTCGTTGGCTGGGCGCAATTCTCAAGACCGAAAACCCTGTATCCCGGTTCCCAAGCTTGAGTATTATCCAAATCAGGCTAAAAGCATTTTTCACCACGAAGACACGAAGAAAAACACTTAATTGATTCATTGAAAACTTCGTGTTCTTCGTGTCTTCGTGGTTATTCTTACTGTCGCCGTATTTACCCAATTTTACATTTTGCTAACATCGATTTACCCGTAATTCCGGCATACTGAATCCTTCATATCAAGCCACCACTCCCTCAAATCGCCATGAACAAAACTACGGCTTATTTTCCGGCGATGATCGCCTGTGCAGTTTTCCTGACCGGTTGTTTTTTCCGCCCGTCCCCGCCCACCTCGGAAGAGCAGGCTGAAAAGGTCGGACAGTTTATTGCCGAGGGCGGCTACTCTCCCGCGCACAGCTATGCGATCGATTCGATCCGCGAAACTTGGCGGCATGATAATCAAGCCGTGGAAATTTCAATGCTTGCGCCGACGGCTCCGGGCGTTTATCCGCTGATTATTTACCTGCCGGGCTTGGGCGAGCATGCCGATGGCGGCCGACTCTGGCGCGAAACCTGGGCTAAAGCCGGTTACGCGGTTTTCAGCGTGCAACCGCTTGAAATCGGCGAAGCGCTCAAAGAACTGGGGCCAATGCAGGGAATGGGCGACGATGCCGGACTGCCCGGACCTCCCGAAGACGAGCAGGGTCCGCCTGGCGGCAACAAATCCATGCCGTCGAAAGCCCTCAGAAACAGTGAGCTGCACTATCTGGGGCATGAGCATTTCTCGCAGGAATCCCTGAACAAACGCATCAACCACCTGCTCTGGGCTCACGCTCAACTCAAGCTGAGGTCAACGTCAGGCAAAGGCTTGTTTGCGGCTGCGGATTTGTCGCGATTGATCGTTGCCGGTTACGACCTCGGCGCGCAAACAGCGACGGCGATGATTGGCGAGAAATCCAAGGCCGATCTGTCCCAAGCGCAAGACTTCAAGCCGCTTGCCGCGATTTTATTCAGCCCGTCCGTCGATATGGCGCTCGGTCAGGTCGCAACCCGTTACAAAAACATTTCCATTCCCTTGCTGGTGGTGACCGGCAGCGAGGACGACGATCCTTACGGGATCAGTTCTCCTTACGTGCGCACGGCAATCTGGGAATACGCACCGCTTGGCAATAAATATTTGCTGCTATTAAATAAAGGCAATCATCAACTATTGGCAGGATCTAACTTGGAACATCGGCAAGAGCCGGGTTCCCCTCAGGAATCCAGCGGAAAAACCGGCCCCGGCGACGCCATGCCGCGCTTTGGCGGTTCTTTTCAAGGCGGGGGCGGCCCGGCCGGCGGCCCTCCTCCGGGAGGCATGATGGGCAGGCCTCCGCATGGCGGTCGGCAGGATAGCCAACAGGATTTCAAGCATATCGCCGCCGTATTCAGCGTATCCAGCGCATTTTTAGACAGCATCGGCAAGTCCGACGCCGTTGCCCAATCGTGGATTTCGGGGAAGCACAATCACTGGCTGAAGAAGTCGTCAAACCTGAAAATGAAGTAGCCTACCGATGAGAGCGACAAAGAAAAATACGCTATGGTTGCTCGCGCCGCTAATATCGGGATGTTTTATGGCAGGCCCCGATTACCGACAGCCGCAAATCCAATTACCGGCAAACTGGAGCATTGCCGAAACCGGCGGCCCAGCTGTAAAAATGGCCGACATCAACCGTTGGTGGACCGTTTTCAACGATCCTGTTCTGACGGAACTGATAGGGAAAGCTCAAGCGGGTAATCAGGATTTATATCAGGCCGAGGCCAGATTACGTGAGGCGCGCGCTCGTCGTCAGTTAGCCAAGGCCAATTTGTTGCCGACATCGTCATTAACCGCATCGGCCAGCCAAAGCGGCAGCAGCGAGGCTGCCGGTGGCGGCACCACCAGCGAGCTGTACAGTAATAGCCTGGATGCCAGTTGGGAAATCGATATTTTCGGCAAAAAGCGGCGCGCCATCGAAGCGGCCGAAGCGACCATGCAGGCGGCGCAGGAAGATTTGCGCGACGTTTTGGTCAGTTTGTGCGCGGAAGTGGCGCTTAACTATGTCGATGTGCGCAGCTACCAAACCCGCCTTAAAATTACCGAAGACAACTTGGCCGCACAGAATGAAACCTACGACATTACCCGCTGGCGGTATCAAGCCGGACTAACCACGCAGCTGGATGTCGATCAGGCCAAATTGACAATGGAAAATACCCGCGCCGGAATCCCCAGTTTGCGAAGTACACTGGAACAGGCCAAGCACCGGCTGGCGCTGTTGCTGGGACAACAACCCGACACCCTGAAGCGGTTGCTGGCCACATCCGCCCGGATTCCCGCCGCCTCTGCCGAGATCGGCGTTGGCATCCCGGCAGATCTGTTGCGCCGACGTCCGGATGTGCGGCGTGCCGAGCGTAAACTGGCCTCGCAAACCGCTCAAATCGGCGTTGCCGAGGCGGCGCGCTATCCCGATTTCACGCTATCAGGCTCTATCGGCCTGGAATCGCTGGCTTACGCCAATCTCTATACCGCCGGGGCCAAGGCCTTTCAAGTCGCCGCAAATGCCGCCTGGATCTTACTCGACTCAGGACGCATCCGCAGTAACATTAACATTCAAAACGCCCTTCAGGAACAGGCGCTGGGTTTGTATCAATCGACTCTACTGACTGCGCTCCGCGATGTCGAAAATGCGCTGACAGCTTATTCCGAAGAACGTAAGCGCTGCGATGCGCTGAACGCGGCTGTGGAGGCAGGCATCAGTGCATTGGCTCTGGCCGACGCACAGTACATTTCCGGTTTACTCGATTTTCAGCGAGTTCTGGATTCGCAGCGCTCGCTACTGAGCGCGCAAACCCAATTAGCCACCAGCGAGTCTGAAGTCGCCGCCGATATTGTTCGACTTTACAAGGCGCTTGGCGGTGGCTGGCACGCCAACAACAACTCTGAGCAAGCCGATCATGAATGATCCAAACAGCCAAGCAACACAACCTATCGCCGAAGTGCTCGGGCTCAATCCGACAAACAGCCGCCAGCCTCTCAAAAAATGGCTGTGGCTTGCCGTCGCGCTCGGCATCACGATCCTGGTCGTCGTTTTTGCATTCAATAGCGGCAATAACCAACAAGCCGGTTATGTCACGCAAGCTGTAACGCGCGGTGATCTGGAGGTTACCGTCAGCGCCACCGGCACTTTGGCGCCGCTCAAGGAAGTCGAAGTCGGCATAGAGGTATCCGGAACCATCAAGTCGGTAGAAGCGGATTATAACGATAGCGTCACGGTCGGCCAGGTGCTGGCGCGTCTGGATACTACCCGGCTTGAGGCGCAGGCCTTGCAATCGCAAGCCGCACTGGAGTCGTCCCGCGCCAAAGTCCAGCAGACTCATGCCAGCTTGCTGGAGGCGGAAGTGAAAATGGCGCGACAGCTGCATGTCCAGCAATTGAGCGGCGGCAAAGTGCCGTCGCTATACGACCTCGACACCGCCAGGGCGACGCTGGCGCGGGCGCGCGCCGATGAAGCCGCCGCCAAGGCAGCGGTCGATCAGGCGCAAGCTGCGCTGAATGTCAATCGCACCGACATTACCAAAGCGGTGGTGCGCTCGCCGATCAACGGCGTGGTGTTGAAGCGCTCGGTGGAACCGGGACAGACTGTCGCCTCGCAGTTTCAAGCGCCGGTGCTGTTTACGCTGGCCGAAGATTTAACGCAAATGGAATTACAGGTCGATGTCGATGAGGCGGATGTCGGTTTGGTGCAGCCGGCTCAGAAAGCGTTGTTTACCGTCGATGCCTACGCCGACCGCAGCTTTCCGGCCGAGATTACCCAAGTGCGTTTCGGTTCGGAAACGGTAGACGGGGTGGTAACCTATAAAACCGTGCTGCGGGTCGATAACTCAGCGTTGTCTTTGCGGCCGGGAATGACTGCCACCACGGTGATTACCGTCAATAAAAAAACCGACGTTTTGTTGGTCGCCAACAGCGTATTGCGCTTTACGCCGCCGGTAACGCCGGGCCAACAAAAGGCTAAAGGCAGTTTCCTGGATTCGCTGCTGCCGCATCCGCCGCGTCAAGAATCGCGTCAAGCGGAGGCCGCAAACAGCAAAACCCAACAGGTTTGGACGCTACGTAACGGCGAACTCGCGTCTATCAGCATTACTAAAGGTGCGACTAACGGCATTGTCACCGAAATTGTCGACGGCGCGGTTACAGCAGGTACCGAACTGGTTACCGGACAGGTCAGTAAACCATGATCGCTACGTCTGCCAATGAGAATCCGCAGCCGCTGTTGGAGCTGCAACAAGTCACTAAAGTCTATGGCAGCGGCGAAGCAGCTATGCCGGCCTTGCGTGGCGTAAGTTTTCGGATTGAACCAGGCGAATTTGTGGCAGTGATGGGACCGAGTGGCTCGGGCAAGAGTACCTGCATGAATATTTTAGGCTGTATGGATCAACCGACTGCCGGGCGATATTGTTTTCAGAATGTCGATGTCGGCCTGCTGTCGCGCAATCAGCGCACTTTGTTACGCCGTCATTATCTGGGTTTCATCTTTCAGGGCTTCAATCTGCTTAACCGCACCTCGGCGTTGGAGAACGTGGAATTGCCGTTGATTTATCGCGGTATCGACAGCGATGTCCGCCGCGCCGCCTATCAGGCACTCGACACAGTCGGCCTGAAAGGTTGGGAGCACCACACGCCCGGCGAATTATCCGGCGGGCAACAGCAACGGGTCGCCATTGCCCGCGCTATCGTCACTCAACCTTTGTTGCTGTTGGCTGATGAACCGACCGGTAATCTCGACTCGAAACGCAGTGAGGAAATCATGGAATTGTTGACGACATTTAATCGCGATAGGGGGATTACCATCGTCATGGTTACTCATGAAGCCGACATGGCGGCTTACGCCAAACGTACCGTGCATTTTCGCGACGGCCTGATCGAAAGCGATCAAAACCAACCCGGAGACAGCTTATGTTAGGCATTGCCTTACGATTGGCATTGAGGGAAATGCGGCGCAACATCATGCGTTCGGTGCTGACCATGCTGGGCATCATTATCGGCGTTGCCGCGGTGATTGTGCTGGTTACCCTCGGCAGCGGGGCAACCCGGCAGGTGACGCAACAAATCGCCAATCTGGGCAGTAATCTGTTGATGGTTAGCGTCGGCAAGCGCATGGGACCGGGGCAAAGTTCTACGGCCCCGGCCTTCAAATTGGCCGATGCCGAAGCGCTGGCCCGCGAGGTGCCAGCACTGGCCGCAGTGGCGCCGCAAGCATCGTCCGCCTCCACGGCTATTTTCGCCAATGAAAACTGGGGCACGACCGTCACCGGCAGCACCGAGCAGTATTTCACGGTCAATAACCGCCAGTTAGCGGAAGGCCGTATTTTTACCGGCAGCGAAGCGCGTTCCGGCGCTGCCGTCTGTGTTATCGGCGAAACCGTGCGCGTCAAGTTGTTCGCAGGACAAAGCCCGCTCGGCGCAAAAATGCGCCTACGAAAACTGTCGTGCGAAATCGTCGGATTACTCAAGCCCAAAGGCCAGTCCACTATGGGCAGCGACCAGGACGACATCGTCATTGTGCCGTTGCGCACTTTTCAGCGCCGGATTGCCGGTAATGACGATGTCAGCCTGATCCAGGTATCGGCCAAGGACGACATATCGACGGATGCGGTTAAACAGGAGCTGCAGCGACTGCTACGCATCCGCCGACATTTGTCGGCGGACGAAGACGATAATTTTAATGTGATGGATATGAAAGAGATCGCCACCATGCTGTCAGGAACCACGCAAATGATGACGGGATTACTTGGCGCCGTAGCGGCGGTGAGTCTGCTGGTCGGCGGTATCGGCATCATGAACATCATGCTGGTGTCGGTTACCGAACGCACCCGCGAAATCGGCATCCGCCTTGCCATCGGCGCGCTGGAAAACGAGATATTGCTACAGTTTCTGGTGGAAGCGGTGGTGCTGTCGTCGTCCGGCGGGTTAATCGGCATGGTGCTGGCGCTGGTTTCTTCCAGCCTGTTGGCCGCTGTTTTGCAGGTGCCGTTGGTGTTTAATCTACCGGTTATTGCCATCGCATTTGTGTTTTCCGCGACGGTCGGTATCGTATTCGGCTATGTCCCGGCTCGTAAGGCGGCGCGCATGGATCCGATCGAAGCGTTGCGTCACGAGTAGCCGACAAAGCGAAGGCTGCGGTCATTGCCTGGCAGTTTGATCGACGCTCGAATTGTCCATAATCGCAGCCAACCACTTGATCTTTATCGGTGCCACAAGCCGCCCCCCCTTTTCTCTACCCAAATTTTTAAAGACAATTCTCGGCTCGCCTGTCAAAATCGGAAACATTGCCATTGAACAGATTCGTCACCAAACGGAGCACGGTGTGCCATGAAACTCCAACATATCGATATACATAACGCCATTACCGCATTGAGTTGCGCGCTGGATTTAGTCGGCGTTGACGAAGTCAGGCACGGCAAGCGCGTGGCGATCATGGCCCGGGCTATTGCCCGGCACTTGAACTGGCCGGAAGTTGACTGCCTGTCCATTCTGTACGCCGGTATGCTGCATGATTGCGGGGTTTCCAGAGTTCATGAGCACCACCAACTCACGGAAACACTGGAGTGGGACGGTGCGGAAGATCATTGCATCCGCGGCGCCGATTATTTGTCGGCCTGTCCGCCGTTGGCGCATTTGTCCGCCGAGATTCGCTACCATCACACCCGCTGGGAAAATCTGCTGGAGTCGCCTGTCGATCATCGCCTTTGCTTGCGCGCCAATCTGCTGTATCTGGCGGATCGCATCGATATGCTGCAAGCGCCTTTCCTGAGCACCGGCCATATACTGACCGAGTATCCGGCGATTATCGCGCAAATCAAAACGCTGTCCGGCATCTTGTTTGCGCCGGAGCTGGTGGATGCCTTTGCCGAAATCGCCGACGTCGAAGCTTTTTGGCTGGCCATGGAACCCGAATATCTGGATGAAGATTTACGCAGCATCGGCAGCCATATTCCAACGACCTTGCTGGATATTCCTGCGCTCAAAGAACTGGCGCGGCTGTTTTCGCGCGTAGTGGACGCCAAATCCCCGTACACCGATGAGCACTCGCAACGGGTGGCGCATATCGCCCGCCAATTGGCTATGGATTTCGGCATTAAAGGCTACGAGCTGGAGCAGGTTGAAATCGCCGGTCTGTTGCACGACATCGGCAAATTGCGGGTATCGGAAGACATCATCGACAAACCGGGCAGCCTGACGCCGGAGGAACGGGCCACCATGCATCGGCATAGCTACGACACCTTCCGCATCCTGCAACGGGTGTTTGACGACTCAAAGATTCCGCTATGGGCAGGGTTCCACCATGAAACCTTGATCGGCGACGGTTATCCTTTTAAAAACGGCACCAAAGAACTGGACCTTGAATGCCGCATTATTACCGTTGCCGATATTTTCCAGGCCTTAGCGCAAGAACGGCCTTATCGCCATACCATGAGCCTTGAATATATTCTCGACGATTTACAGTCGCGCGTTGCCAGCGGTCATCTCGATGCGGGAGTGGTGGCTAAATTGACTGAAAATGCAGCG
>DAINRH010000105.1:0-13380 GCA_036741905.1 Methylobacter sp.
GTATATCGACTGGTCGCCGTTTTTCCAAACCTGGGAAATGGCCGGAAGCTATCCCAAAATACTCGACGATAAAGTCATCGGCGTCGAAGCCAGAAAGCTGTTTGACGATGCCCAGGACATGCTGAAACAACTCATCAGCGAAAAATGGCTGAGCGCTCGCGCCGTGGTCGGCTTCTTCCCCGCCAACAGCGACGGCGACGATGTCGTGGTCTACACCGACGACAGTCGCACCGAGAAAGAGGAAACCCTGCATCATTTGCGTCAGCAAAATGTCAAGGCGCCGGGCAGACCTAATTATTGCCTGTCCGATTTCGTCGCCCCGATTGATAGCGGCAAAGCCGACTACATCGGCGCTTTCGCGGTCACGACCGGCATCGGCATAGAACAAAAACTGCAAGAGTTTGAACAAGACAATGACGACTATAGCTCAATCATGCTGAAGGCCTTGGCTGACAGATTGGCCGAAGCGTTTGCGGAATATATGCATCAGGTGGTCAGGAAAGAGTATTGGGGCTATGCCAAAGATGAAACTCATCAGGCCGATCAGTTAATCAACGAAGCCTATCAAGGCATACGGCCAGCGCCGGGTTACCCTGCGTGTCCGGATCATACCGAGAAGGGCAAACTGTTCGAACTGCTCAATGTGACCGAGCATACCAGCATAGAGCTGACCGAAAGTTACGCAATGTATCCTGCGTCAGCAGTAAGCGGCTGGTATTTTTCCCATCCCGAGTCGCAGTATTTTAACGTCGGCAAGATAGACAAGGATCAACTGCAAGATTACGCCAAACGTAAAGGCATCGCCGAAGAAGTCGCCGAGCGCTGGCTGGCGGCGCATTTGCATCATTAATATGCGCTTAATACTGTTCGGCACCTCCGGCTGCCATCTTTGCGAACAGGCGGAGGTTATTGTTAATGCCTGTGTGCCGGGGGGCGTTGACTATGTGGATATTGCAGAACAGGAGCAGTGGCAGGAGTTATATGCTGTGCGTATTCCGGTTTTGTATGATTCCGAGACCAAGCAGGAGCTGGGTTGGCCGTTTGATTTGGCTGAGGTTGAGGACTTTATTGGTCGTGTAGTCCGTATGTAGCGTAGCGGAATACGGGGTGATTGGAGCTACGAAGCCCCGTATTCCTAAAAAACGCTGGCATCAGTCTCTATTTTGTGAATAGCATCACAGCGAACGTAATCTCGGCATGTGATGAGTAAATATGCCACATGTTACGTAGCTTTAGTGCTAACCTCGTTGACATAACAAGTATTACTTTGTAGATTACCCCATCCAGATCAACTTTATAATCTGGCTTAGAAGGCACAAGAAACAGGAGCGTATCATGAATTATAAAAATTACGCTGAAGCCCACGCCGCCGCGCAAAAAGTTCGGCAGCAGTATAGCGCTAATGGGGTTATGGTAAAGGTGGAAAGCTCACCTTATGGTGGGTATCAAGTGAAACTTATCCCGATTGATTTGATGATTGATAATTTAGCCAATAATACTCAAGATGGAAAATCAAACCGAACCGCAGTCTGTTGCTAATAAGGGTAATGATAATCCCGCCTTGGAAGGTGAATACTATTCAAGTAAGGATATGTTTGAGCTTGAAAAGGATCGTATCAAAAGCTCTGACAAAAGAACTGAAATTGCTCGATTAGATAGAAGCAAACGATGCGGCGGATAAGCGGCAGTTTGATTACCATATGTTGAAACTGACTCACGATACCGAGCTTAAGATTCAGCAAAACAAAACGGCGGCAATCTTACTGTATAGTGGAGGCACGTTTATATTTGGAATTGTTGCGTTATTGTTTACCATGTCATTCTTTGGTGACGGGAATCAATCACAAATAGCATCTAATCTTTTAGAAAAACTAATGACTGCACTAAGTGGAATTGGCATTTACTTATTAGGTAAAAGTGCCTTTAGTAAACTGACCAGTCCCGATTCAGAATAAGCGCCATTAAATAGTCCAACACTAAACCCGCTCAGGCGGGCTTTTTATTGCAGAAGGAAAAAAGGGGCTAGGTCTTTCATTGTGCATTTTCAAAATACACGCGCAACACACAACGCATGCCCCGAACCTTTCCTATACTTCGTCCGCTCATCTCTGTACGTTATGCATTAAAGACGGCCTAACCAGTAGTCGGGTTTGCGTCGCTTGTGTGCAACGGCAAGGATCTGAATGACACCCTCGATATCCCGAAAAATAACGTTGAACGGAAATCGCTTGGGAAATACACGCCGAATGTTGGCGTTTCTCTTGCTCAGCAAGATACGCCGCACCAAGATCCGGCTTGCCGAGACTCAAAAAACGCGATGGCTTCAAAATGTTCCGCTTCAGCACCGGGATGAAAGTAATATCTCACCGCAATAATGCCCGCGCTTTGCGGCTAACTTCTTCGGCGGGGATGAGCTGCAAGGCCCTGATCTAATTTCTGCCGCCCTACGCTCCGCTTCATTAAGCCATGCCTGTTTAATTCCAGGCTCAGACATGATCCATGCTTAACAATAAATAGTTTTATTGCCGGCAAGTGCGAAGCTTCGCGCTCAGTTCATAAGTTCATAGTTCGAAAATATTTGATTGAGAGTGGCAAAGCTTTCAGGATTCGCTAAAGCATGCAACTGAAAATAGCGTATACCCGGCATATCTGAGTTTTATTTAACAGCGCTACCCGCCAAAGCCTGAGCCACTCCTTTAAGCCATGAGTTAGCTACCGGTTCCACGGCTTGCCCAGCCTGATTGATAAAGGTAAACGGCACAGACGCCAGCCTCATGTCCCTGTTAATCTGAACCGCAAAATGCAGATGCGGGCCGGTGGTAAAACCGGTGTTGCCCGAATAGCCGATCAATTGCCCTGCGGCTACCGCTAAGCCCGGATAAACCTGGGCTTTTTCCAGTTCAAGGTGGGCATAAATCGCCATAGAACCGTCATCGTGCAGAATCCGGATGTTGTTGGCTTCGGAAGCGTAGGCCTTATTGGCGCCGCCCTTAAAAAAATCATCCTCGGCTTCCAGCACGATGCCCGATCTGGCTGCGTGAACCGGCGTGCCTATCGGCATGACTATATCGACGGCGTATTTGTTTTGTTCGTCGGTATGGCTGAAACTGCCGCCGAAAGCCTGGGAAATGGGGAATGATGCGTTGGGGGCTATCGGCGGTAAATAGCCGGTCGTGGAGCTGTAATGCGACAAGGGTCTGCCGATCATATAGCGGTATTTGAGTCCAAGCTTCCATGCCTCAAGCTCATTGACGGGATTGATTTGAAAAAGCGTATCCGATTTTCCGGGTTCGATCACAAACAGCCTGGGCAGGTCGGGTGTGGCCCGGATATTGTCTTGTTCGGAAAAGGTGACTTCGACTTCTACAGGGCCGGCATAATCATTACGGATATAATAGTGGGGGTGACGCTCTTCGCCGGACGGCAATAGCCAGACTAATTGCTTGGGCGCGACTTTAAGCTGCCTGACTTCAACTTTTAGCTCGGTTTGCTTTTGCTCAGTCGCGGTCGGCCTGTCGGTGAAATGCCATTTGCCTTGTTCGTCCTGGTATTTATAGAGTTTTTTTGCGGCGGTAGTAAATGAACATAGTGACAATAGAATAAAAATTAACAGCGATATTTTCATGGCTGGATCACTGAAAAAACGCCGATATTTAATTTTTGGGTCGGCTGGGGAAATAAGGGTCAATAACCAAGATCGGAATGTACAGCACAATCAGGACTGCAATCGCAACAAAAGCCGGGTTAATAATGTCGGACAGCCAATAGGCCATCAAACTACCCCACACCATGCGCATCGGCCTTGGCATTTTAACAATTTTCAAAATAGGCTCCTTAGGGTAAATAGGGCCGCGGATGAGCTTCTCGCGAGTTAAGTGCCTGAATATAAGTTTCCAGCTCTTGTTTAAAGCCGGAGTGCAGGCTTTGCCTGCTTTGCAAGCAGAGCTTGCACTCCAAAATACCTGAAAACTTTAGATCGATTACTTAGTGATGGGTTGCACTTAGGTTTTTGGTATTATGCCACTTAATTTTAATGAGCGCCGATTTACAAGAAACGCTTAAACACATGCCTTATTCAAACAGCAAGTATTGGGATTTATGCGCTCCCATTGCCGGACTTTTATTTACTTTATCCTTTGCACCCTTTGATTATTCCTGTTTGGCGCTGATAGCGTTGGCGTTTTTGTTCGCCTGCTGGCGGAACGTATCGGCTAAGCGCGCGGCCGTGCGCGGCTATTTGTTCGGCTTGGGCGCGTTCGGTTCGGGCGTGTCCTGGGTCTACATCAGCATGCACGATTTCGGCGGCGCCGCTGTGCTGGAAGCGGTGCTGCTGAGCGGATTGTTTGCCGCTTTTTGGGCATCGTTTCCGGCTTTGGCCGGTTATCTTTCGATAAAAACGAATCCGCTCAATAACGCATCGGTTCGGGTCATGTTGATGCCGGTCGTCTGGATACTGGTTGAATATCTCCGGGGCTACTGGGTGCTGAACGGATTTCCCTGGCTGCATATCGCCTATTCCCAATTGGCGACGCCGCTGGCCGGATACATACCGGTATTGGGCGTTTACGGCACCGGCTTCATCGCCGCATTAACCGCTTCAGTTGCCGTAGAAATTTTGTTTGGCGGTAAAAAAATATTGCCGATAGCAGTGCTTATCGTTCTATGGGGAACCGGCGGCTTGTTGCGTAATCAAATCTGGACGCATGAAATCGGCCAGCCCTTTCGCGTTGCCATGATTCAAGGCAATATAGCGCAGGATCAAAAGTGGCGGCCTGAAAATAGAATCAACACGCTGTTAAAATATAAAAAGATGACCGAAGCCCATTGGGATTCCAAGGTCATTATCTGGCCGGAAACTGCGATTCCCGCCTATCTGGATCAGGTGAAAGACGCTTTTTTAACGCCTCTGGGTAACGACGCCAAGTTGCACAATACCGATTTGATTATCAGCGTCCCGGTACAGGAACAATCTCCGATAAGGAACTTCAATGCCGTGATAACTCTGGGCAAGGAAGAAGGCATGTACCGTAAAACCCATTTACTGCCTTTTGGGGAATACCTGCCGCTACAGCCCTTATCGGGTTTTGTGCTCGACATGATAAATATAAGGCTGGGAAATTTTACGCCGGGAGCGGTAAACCAGCCTTTGTTGAAAGCGGGCGGCTATCACTTCATAACCTTGGTGTGTTATGAAGACGTATTCGGCGATGTGAGTAGCCGGGGATTGCCGGACGCGGCTTATCTGGTTAACGTGACCAATGACGGCTGGTTCGGCAATTCGATAGAACCGCATCAACATCTGCAAATGGCCAGAATGCGGGCGATGGAAACCGGGCGCTTTTTGTTGCGTTCGACCAATACCGGCGTGACGGCGGTTATCTCGCCAAAGGGAGAAATTATCAATCAGGCGCCGTTGTTTCAGGACGTCGCGCTAACCGGAACCATAACGCCGATGGGCGGCATGACGCCCTATGCAATATTCGGCGATAGGCCGGTTATTGGGGTGATGGTTGTTTTGTTGTTCGGTTTGATGGGGTACGGCAGGTTTTTTTTGGGGTTAAGGATTAATTAATCACTAGTGTGTGGATAGAATAGAGCTTGGCGAAAGGTTAAGATTATTCCGTACCCAGTTGTTTTTGGGGCCTTGCTCTGTTTTCGTTCATGCCGGAACAGGTTTATTCCATACCATAGAATTCAGCTAACTGAATTTCAGGTAAAAATTTAAAATCCTTCTGATTGTAAGTACGTAGCGGCATCTGATAAAAAATAGCAGTTGCTCCGATAACGGCGTCAGGTAAAGCCAAGCTGTGTGACAAGCGGTAGTCACAGATATATTGCGTTGCCAAATCAAAAATGTCCTGTTGCATAGTGAGCAGGCGGAATGAATGCAGTTTTTTCTTGATAATCTGTAGTTCTTTTTTGTCCCGAGCTCCTTGCAATAATTCCATTTCAATAATCGAGTTGATGAACAATATCGCGTCATTATTCAGCAAATCGTTGAGCTCCGGGCTATGTCCGTTCATGTAGTTAATAATAACGCAAGTATCACAGAGCAAATAATCAGCCATGGTGACTTCTTTGCCAGGCAGATGACCTTAATTGTTTTCCGCAAACTGCGGCATTTTCAATGTCTGTAAATGCTAGACCGCCACTGGTTTCGGCGTCTGGGTAATTAATTGGGCGTGAACAGCTTAATGGGTCATGCTTTGATTGTTGTTGATGGGGAAATTGTTGTAACAGGCGAAGTACTAAATCTAAACAATTGCCGTCCAATTTATCGATTTCTTGTTTTAAATCTTCTTTGGTTGTCATTGTAATGCCTCATATTGATTTTGTAGGTAATGCGGGCGTAGCGTAGTACGCTTGTTCGCTGGCCAACATTCTTAGCTTAGCATCATAAAAACGTTAGGGACGGGGTTGCAAACCCGTCGTCCTACTTGGAATTACAGCAGTTTTACCAGCGCGGCGACAATGCCAATAGCTACCGTTATGAGAGCGCCTAGTTTGATGATGAGGCGTTGTTCAAGATCGCGCATGTCACGGTGCATATCTTCTTTAGTAACCAGATCTTTGAGATTGACTTCCAGTACCTCGGACAGCGCAACGGCCTCAGCTTCGGCCTGTGCAGGAGGGACGCCGGCGGCTTTCAGGGTGTTGGCGAATTTCAGGGTATCAAAAGTAATCGTGGTCATGACATGCCCTCCGGTTCAAATGTAATATTTAGTTTAGCACGCTTAATATGCGCCGCGCCGCAAATTGTCGAGCGGTTGCTGGAGGTTAAATACAGCCAGCCAAAAAGTCTAATGCCGGCTCTTAGCTTAGGCATCGTAAAAACGTTATGGACGAGGTTACAAACCTCGTCCCGCGTGGTAGTTTTTCTTCGTGCCTTCGTGGTGTAATGTTTTACTGCCTTAAATCCTTAACCACCCGCACCACTTCATTATCATCGGCGATAGTTTCAATACTGAAGCCCAGCTTGGTCACCAATGACAGCATCGGCTTGTTAATAGCCAGCACCTCGCCTTCAAAAAATGATATGCCTTTGGCCTTGGCGGTTTGCAGCAAGGTTTTCATCAGCCGGGTGCCTATGCCCATGCACTGGCAATCGTCGGCAACGACCAGCGCAAACTCCACCGAATGGCCGTCCGGGTTGACCATATAACGTCCTACGCCCAATTCATCCGGCATGTTTTCATCCTCGGTTACCGCAACGAAGGCCATTTCGCGGTCATAATCGATTTGGGTGAAGCGCACGATCATTTCCGGCGTTAGTTCCTGCAAGGCTTGCATAAAACGGAAGTATTTAGTGCGTTCGGATAAGCGATGCACGAAATCCTTTTCCATGCCCGCGTCTTCGGGACGAATAGGCCTGATCGTAATATTCGCGCCGTTCGATAATTGATGATGCTGGATTAAGTGATGGGGATAAGGATGGATCGCCATATGCGAGTAGGAGGTAAGCTGGTGCGATGTTTCCGCTTTAATCCGGGCATCAACGGCCATGACGCCGTGCTCGTCGACAATCAGCGGGTTAATATCCAGCTCCAGAATTTCCGGCAGCTCGCTGACCATGGTCGATACATTCAGCAACACATCGACCAGGGCTTGTTTATTGGCGACAGGCAATTGGCGGAATGCCTCCAAGTATCTGGCCGCCTTGGTTTTGGCAATCATTTGCTCAACCATATACGCATTCAGCGGCGGCAGGGCCACGGCACTGTCCTTTAGAATTTCCACCATCGTGCCGCCCAGGCCGACGCTGATTGCGGGACCGAATACCGGGTCCCTGACCACGCCTATCATCAACTCGCGGCCGCTGGCGGATTTGAACATCGGTTCAACGGTCATGCCGACTTCGGTGATTTCGGGGTATTTTTGTTTAATGGCCGCTTCCATTTCCATGAAGTGGTGTGAAACTTCCTGAACGCTGTTGATATTAAGCCGCACGCCGCCAATATCCGATTTATGACTGAACTCGGCCATATTGATTTTTAACACCACCGGAAAGCGCATCGTTTCGGCGGCAATCATCGCATCCTTGGCGCTGGAAACCTTGATCGTCTGGTTGACCGGAATATGGAACGCGGCCAGGATGGCTTTGGACTCCTGCGCGGTTAAAACCTGGCGGCCTTCCGAAAGCACGCGTTCGACAATCAAACGCGCACCGGTCACATCGGGTGCCGCCAATTCATCGGTAGGCGAGGGGATTTGTTTCAGCAGGATTTGATTCTGGGTATAGCTGGACAGGAATGAAAAGGCATCGACCGCAATTTCCGGCGTACTAAAGTGGGCCACTTTACTGTTGGCAAAAAGATTACGGCCTTCCTGAACCCGCGCGCCGCCCGTCCATGAAGCCAACACCGGTTTTTTGCTGGTTTTTGCGCCTTCGATAATGCATTCGGCAACCTGGGTCGGATTGGTCATCGCCTGAGGCGTCAAAATGACCAGTATGCCGTCGATATTTTTATCTTTAAGGCAGATTTCCAGCGCCTTTTGGTAACGCTCGGACGTTGCATCGCCCAGAATATCGACCGGATTAGCATGCGACCAATGCACCGGCAACACCTCGTCTAGCGCGGCGATGCTGGCAGGGCTCAGTTCCGCCATGTGTATGCCGACATCCTCGGCGCGGTCGGTACTCATCACGCCGGGGCCGCCGGCATTGGTGATAATCGCCAGACGGTCTTTCTTGACTACGTAATTGTTAGCCAAAACGCGGGCGGCGGAAAACAGCTCATTGATGCTATAGACTCGAACGACACCGGCCCTTGCTATCGCCGCATCGAACACATTATCGCCGCCGACCATCGCGCCGGTATGCGACATTAAAATGCCGGTGGTTTTGCTGTCGGTCGCCAGATAATCCAGCACCTCGCCGAAATCAATATCCGCCGCCCCACCCATCGATACCACCGTCGAAAAGCCGATGTCCTGGGACTTGGCCCAATCCAGAATCGCCGTACACACCGCGCCGGATTGAGACAGCAGCGCCAGACTGCCGTCCTTGATCGTGCCGTCGCCGAAGGTTGCATTTAGCTGTCCGTTAGGACGGGCAACGCCCAGGCAGTTCGGGCCGATGATACGGATATTGTAGCGATGAGCGATGTCCAAAACTTCCTGTTGCAGACGCTTGCCTTCCGTGCCCAGTTCGCCGAAACCGGCGCTGATAATGATCACGGAAGTGACGCCTTTCTCGCCGCATTGGCGCACCACGCCGGGGACGCTGGGCGCAGGCGTGGCAATCACCACCAGATCGAGATCTTCGGGAACGGCATTCAAATCGGGATAAGCCTTTAAGCCCAACAAAGTGTCACGTTTGTTGTTGACCGGGTAAAGCCCGCCCTTAAAGCCCGCCTCCTGCATGTTAAGCAGCAGCCGGTAGCCTACGCTTTCTTCGCGTTCGGAGGCGCCAACGATAGCAACGGATTTTGGGGTAAAAAAACGGTTCAGGTAATGAGGGCCCATTGATGCTCCAGAAATAACGGAAAGAAAATGCGGTTTATATTCAAAATTCTAGCATTGTTAGGCTGCGGGCCGGATTAAATTTTAGTGACGGAGCCGTAAGCCGCGCCATAAATTGATACACTAGCCTTTTTGAGTTAGCGGAAAGTATTGTGAGACGTTTGATAATAACCCGGCCAGGTAAGGCGTGCTGTGCGCGCCTTCTGATCATCGCACTGTTCAGCTTAATGATTAATCAACCGGCATCGGCTCATAACGGAGTCGATCATAACAACAGTTGTTTTTTGACCGTGGGCGATACCCGATTGCGAATAAGCGGCTACCAATTTCAGCCGGAGCTGGAAGGCAAGCACTTCTGCCATTTTTTTCCCGAGCTTGGCCAAATAGTGCTGGCGGTGGAACCGCTGGAAGAAGGTCGGGGCAAGTCGGCAGTCGCGTTGGAGTTGGCGGCATTGACGGCGTGGTCAAGTCCGGGTCAGGCTTTTACCGTGATTAAGCGGCAAGCCGAACAGCCTATCGATACGGGTTTGGCGTCAATTTCGCAAACCATTGCGCAGCGCGGCATCTACAAGCTTAACATTGATTTAAAGGACGATTTCGGTAATCGCCGGCAACAAAGCATGGTCTTTTTGGTAGGTATTCCGGTAACTAAAATACTGGTGATGATTGCCGGCGGGTTACTGGTTTTTATCGTCGGATTTGCCGGGCTAAGCGGTTTAAAAAAGGAGGGTTAAAGAGTGTTGACGGCAAAAAATGCGAAAAAAATCGCATGGTTTTGTCCATATAGAACCTGTTTGTTGAAGAATTTCCAATACCCAATGCTAACAAACGCAATACGTTAAATATAGCGTTCGGTGAGGAAGAGGCCTTTACTGAAGCTTGTCTGACAGGAGCTTGCTGACTCAACACGATCAAGCAGCAAAGCCCTGCTTCAGCAATGCATCAAACTGCTCAGCCGATACCGGTTTGCTGAACAGATAACCTTGCATCTCATCACAATCCTGCTCGCGGAGGAACGCTTGCTGCCCTTCCGTTTCCACGCCCTCGGCAATGGTTTTCAGGCCAAGGCTCTTCGCCAAGTTGATAATGGCGCTGACGATCGCCTTGTCTTCCGGGTCGGTGCTGATGTCGCGTACAAAGGACTGATCGATCTTGAGCTTATACACCTTGAATTTTTTCAGATAGCTTAGTGACGAATAGCCGGTGCCGAAGTCGTCGATCGACATACGAACGCCGCGCTCTTGCAAATTGTTCATGACGGCGATGGCGCTTTGCGGGTTGTGCATCGCCACGCCTTCGGTCAACTCCAGTTCCAGATGCTCGGGCGGCAAGCCCTCTTCGTCGAGTATGCGGGTGACCAGCTCGGGCAGGTCGGGATGACGAAACTGCACCGCGGACAGGTTCACGGCCATAATCAACAGGCCGAAGCCCTCATTCATCCAGGCTTTTGCCTGCCGCACGGCGCACCTTAATACCCATTCGCCGATCGGCAGGATCAGCCCGCTGCCTTCCGCGACAGGAATAAATTCTGCCGGAGATACCATGCCCAATTCAGGATGCTGCCAGCGTAGCAAGGCTTCCGCCCCGATAATGGCCCCGTCGCGCATCGAAATTTGCGGCTGGTAATGCACTTGTAATTGGTTGCGATCAAGCGCATGGCGTAAGGCATTCACCAATTGCAGATTGCGTGCCGAGTGTGCTTGCATTTCCTGGGTAAAGAAACGATAGCATTGGCGTCCTTCTTGTTTGGCACGATACATGGCGGTATCTGCGCTTTTGGAGAGCGCTTCCAGATCCTCGCCGTCTTCGGGATAGAGCGCAATGCCAATCGATGCGGTAAGGATGAGGTCATAGTGTTCAATCCGATAAGACTCGGCAATGGCATCCAGTAACTTTTGCGCCACATGCGCCGCGCCGATGGCATCGACGCCGGGTAATAACAAAATGAATTCGTCCCCGCCCAGGCGCGTCACCGTATCTTCCTCGCGTAGCGCGGCACGCAAACGCTTGGCCAATTTGATTAACAAGGCATCGCCGATGCTGTGGCCGAGCGAGTCGTTGATGTCTTTGAAATGGTCGAGATCGAGAAACATCAAGGCCAAATGACCGTTGCTGCGCTTCGCCAGGCTGAGGGCATATTTAAGATGATCATTCAGTTGGGTGCGGTTCGGCAATCCGGTGAGCCAATCGAAATTTGCCAGATAGTGAATATGTTCCTCGGCGCGTTTGCGTTCGGTAATGTCAGAAAAATTACCGACATAATGCGTGGTTTTATCGTCACTGTCCTTAACGGCAGTAATTGTCAGCCATTTTGGGTAAATGCGCCCATCCTTATGTCGATCCATAATTTCACCTTGCCAGTAGCCTTCACTGTGCAATGTCTTGTGCATGGCATGGTAGAAAAGACTATCGTGACGGCCGGATTTAAGCATGGAAGGTTTGTTGCCGATCGCTTCTTCCGTTGAGTAGCCGGTGATGATTGTAAAGGCTTGATTGACCCGGACGATAATCTGGTTTGCATCGGTAACGATAATGCCTTCCTGCGTTTGAAATGCAGTCGCGAAAATACGTTGTTCCTGTTCCGCAATTTTTTTCTTGGCAATGTCGCGTACAGCGCCTACGGTGCGAACAGCTCGGGAGACTTCTCCAACGGTCTCAAAGAATGTTTGCGACCGCGTTGTCAGCCACCCCACTTCGCCATTCCGGCGAAAAATCCTGTAGTCGATGTCGAGGAGACCGTTTCCGGATGAATTTTGAGCATGCCGGATAGCTTCGATAACCCGCTTCCGGTCGTCAGGATAAATGCTGGCGGTAAACGTCTGCGCAGTCACAAGCTCATCGGCATCCCATCCAAAGTGGGTACGCAGTTCAGGGGAACAATAGATCGAATCGTTACCATAAGTTTGTTCGAAAACGCCGGTCCCGGAGACAAGGGTGGCTTGATACAGCCTGTCTTCGTTTAATCGAAGAACTTCACTGACCCGCTCTTTTTCTTCAAGATTACGCTTCCGCTCGATCTCCATGCCGATGCGCTGGCCGATGATGCGCAGAACCTCTTGATCCTCGTTGCTAAAATCATGCGGTTTATCGTCCAGCAGGCAAGTGATAGCCACCACTTTTCCGTGATTATCCAAAGAAGGAAACCCACAATAAGCAACGGCGTTATGGTCTTGAAGGAAAGCCGCTTCGGGGAAAAGCTCTTTTACTTGGTCGTAGACTCTAATATCTTTCGTGTCCTCAACCGTTGCGCAAGGGGTGCTTGCCAGCAAGCATGCCCCAGCATTTTCGTATATTTCTCCATCCATATACACGGTCAGGAAATTAAGCTGCTCCCCTTGTATTTCGGACAGGCAAACAAGCTTGACTTCCAGCAATTCACCGATCAGTTTGGCCGCATGCTGGAAAATTTCCATGGGGTCGCCCGATAACGTCAAACTCAGTTCAAACAGTTTTTTAAGTCGGGATATTTGGGCGTCTTTCATGGCGGGGTTAAATTTAAGTTGAGCTGCATTCTTGATCTAATTGTTTGTTAATTATATCGAATTCATCATGTCGGCGCATTTCGAATCGAAGCGGAGAATGACTGGACTAAAAGACATTGTGTTAAGTTTTATCCGGCAGTATCGACTGCCGGGCCTTGCTGTAAAAATGATCAACCCTGCTCTCAGGCTACCCAAAATATCAGATTCGCTGCATTGCCATGAGCACTGTTCCAGAATAAACACGAAGGTATAGCAAAAACCTATTGCTCCATAGAAAGTCATTATTATACAAATGCTTACAATGTTGGCTATGATTGCTGCAACTTGAAATATTGCGATGCATATTGTTTGATTGCGCACCGTGAAGTGCGCTATTAAGTCTTATCCAACAGCATCCACTGCCGGGCTTTGCTGTAAAAATGGTCGATGTCTGTGA
>DAINRH010000106.1:0-13294 GCA_036741905.1 Methylobacter sp.
CATCTTCGGTTATTCTGCGCTCGCTAATATCGCGAATATAGGCGCTAAAAACATAGCCGTCCTTTTGTTTCAGCGCGCCGACCGTCAGCTCCATTGGAAATTCCGACCCATCGGCGCGCAAGCCGCTAACCTCCAGGCGCGTACCGATAATGTTCGATACGCCTGTCTTCATAAAGCGCGCCAAGCCTTGCCGGTGTTTTTCCCGATAAGCGGGCGGAACGATTAATTCCGCCATGTCCCATCCTAATGCCTGCTCGCTGGAATAACCGAAAATATGCTCGGCTTGGGCATTCCAGGCTCTTACCTTGCCGTTATCGTCCATGCTGACGATTCCGTCTAACGCCGAATCCAGCAACAGCTGGGTGCGGGCGATATTTTTCTGTAGCGTGCCGTTAGCGACGAGCAGCGCTTGCTCGGCGATTGTTCTTTGCTCTATCTCCGCTTGCAGTTGCGCGGCGCTGGGCGCGGACAAGGCGCGGGGAATAACGCTTAGCATCAGCACGGCGGTGACGCTCGAAATAATGGCCGTAACGGCTTTAATCGCGCCGTCCAGCCAATATACGGGTACCCAGATGGTGATAGCCGCCAATAAATGGGTGGTGCCGCAGGCAACAATAAATCCGGCAAAGATGACCGCCAGCCGCGCATAGGGAAAATCCTTACGCCGCCGGATAAAGTAGATCAGCATCAGGGGAATGGAATAATAGGCTGCCGTGATCAGCAAATCCGAGACGACATGCAGCCAAAGCAATACGGGACTCCACGACAGGCAATAGCCATGAGGAATAAAGTTTTTAATATCTAAAAGGTCAAACATCCGCTCCTACTTGTCGCGTTCGGACATAGCGATGTAATCGAAAATCATGAGGGTTTGCTATGTTATCGTAATTCCGAATTGTGACGATAATTAAAGTGGAGGGTTCGGCTTGTTAAGCGCTGCCGGTTAGACCTTCCAGGTTTTAAAAACCTGGAAGGTCTGCCTATCGACATGTTTCCCGCCTAACGCCAGGTAAGAGACTACCGGAATGACGATCTACCGCAGACACTTGTGTATAAAAACGAGCGCAGAGCTTGGCAACGATGAGTTTACGTTTTACGCTAGTTCCCAAGCTCCCGCTTGGGAACCCAGTAAGCAAAGCTCCAGCTTTGCGAGCCGGGAAGCTGGAGCTTCCCGTACTGAATTCCCAAGCAGGAGCTTGGGAACTAGCGCATTATGAGAATTTGCTATGTTATCGTAATTCCGAATTGTGACGACAATTAAAGTGGGGGTTCGGCTTGTTTACCCCAGTCCCGCTCGGGAGCGCTGCCAGTGAGACCTTCCAGGTTTTAAAAACCTGGAAGGTCTGCCTATCGACATGTTTCCCGCCTGTTAGTTTTTTCTCGTTCCCACGCGCCGCGTGGGAATGCCGTCAAGGCGCGCTGCGCCGCGAGTCACGGGCAACGTCGCGTATACGGGACGCAGCGCGTCCAGCCCTACATTCCCACGTAGCACGTGGGAACGAGGTGCGCTTGAACATTTGTGTATAAAGACGAGAGCGGGAGTTTGGGAACGATGAATTTATGTTTCGGCACGTTATTCCTTAACCAGGTAGCCCGGCGTCTTTTTGCTTGCCCAAAATGGCATAACAAACCGGCGTTAATATCAGGCTCGCGCTCATGCCCGACAACAGGCCTGCCGACAGCGACAAGGTCATCGGAATCAAAAATTGCGCTTGCGGACTGGTTTCCAGCAGCGCCGGCAGGAATCCGGCGAAATTGGTCAAAAAGGCCAAAAAGATCGGCCGAAACCGCGAGGTGCAGGCTTCGCAAATCAGTTCCGCAACCGGCTTGCGCGGATCGTGATGCTCTTTCATATAATCCAGCAGCACCAGGCTGTCGTTGACCACCACGCCGCTGGCCGCAATCATGCCGACCAACGATTCCATCGACAACGGCAAGCCCGCCAGACCGTGCGCGATGACCGCGCCGCACCAGGCGACCGGCGCCGCCAACAGGAAAATCAGCGGCTTTAGATAGGAGCGGAACGGCACCGCAATCAGCACATAAATCGCCAGCAGCGAGATCAGGGTGTTTTGTCCTAACGCCTGGGTCATGGCTTGTTGCTCCTGGCGATCCTGACCGATGCTGATGCTCAAACCGGGGTAATTCAAGCGCAAATCTTTCAATGCCCCGCTTTCCAGCCCGGCATAAATGGCGTTGACATCGGCTTTTTGCGAATCGACCCGCGCCTGCACCTTCAGCACCCGGCGGCGATCTTGCCTAATCAGCTTGGCGACGCCGGGGGTTAAGGTCACCTTGGCCAATGTGCTTAACGGCGCGTGTTGGCCGTCCGGCAGTTGCACCGGCAGCGCCGCCAGACTGTCCAGCGACTGGCGTTCCCGGCGCGGATAACGCACCATCACCTTGACTTCATTACGCCCGCGCTGCAACCGCTGCACTTCGTCGCCATAGTAGCCGTGGCGGACTTGCTCGGCTAAATCTTCGAGACGCAAGCCCAAGCGTTCCGCTTCCGGTTTCAAGGTCAAGCGGATTTCAGGCTTGCCCGCTTCGCTGGAATCGACCACGTCGTAAACGCCCGGATAACCGGCCAGCGTGTTTTTAAGCGCCTCGGCCGCTTTGGGCAGCAGCTCGGGATCGGCGCTACCGAGATCGAATTCGATGTCGTAAGGCACATCGCCTTCCTTGTACAGAAAATCGATCTTGGTACGGCCCAAGTCGCCGACGCGTTTGCGCCACTCGTTGATAAAATCCTCGACGACTATCCGTTGCCGCCCCTCCGCTGAAAATTCGGTCCAAAAGCCCGCGCCGTGCTCCCAAATCATGGTTTCCAGTCCGACCACGATGCTCGCTTTGTCGGCATCGCGGTTTGCGCCGCCGACGCCGTCCAGTTCATCGCGCAAGCTAAAAAACGCCTGCTCCACCTGCCGCGCCCGGTCGCGCACTTCGCTGTAGGGCGCATCCTGCGGCGAACTCAGGGAAACCCAAAAACTGTCCTTGACCACATCCGCCTGTAAAGACATGCGCAACCGCCCGCTGTCCAGCCATGCCCCGCACAGCAGCAGCAATACGATAAAGCCGGCGACAGTCAGGTAACGCCAGTCCAGGGCGCGTTGTAAAAACGGGCGGTAGCAGCGGTCGACAAACCGCTCCAGGCCGCGGTTAAGCTTTTCCCGCAAACGTTCCAGTCCGGAAGAAGCCGTTCCGGCGCGATTAGGCGCGGCCAGGTGCGAGGGCAAAATCAGCAGCGCCTCAATCAGAGAAAATACCAGCGTCAGAATCATCACCAGACAAATCGGCTTCATCATCTGCCCCGCCCATCCGGGCAGAAACAGCCCCGGCAAAAACGCCGCCAACGCCACCATGACCGATAATACGACCGGCAAGGCCACCGCCTGTACGCCGCGAATCGCACCGGCAAGACCGGGCTCGGCTTGCTGATGCGAATACACGCTTTCGCCGATGATGATCGCGTCATCGACCAAAATACCCATCGCCAGCAGAAAGCCGAACAGCGACAGCATGTTCAGCGACACATCCAGCATCGGCATCAGCCACAATGCGCCGAGCACGGAAGTGAAAATACCGACCCCGGCCCAGACTGCCACGCGCAGCCGCAAAAACAAGGTCAACACCAGACACACCAGCACAAAGCCGCCGAGGCCGTCTTCCACCAGCGTGCGCACCCGTTCGTCGTAAGCCTGCGAGTCATCCCACCAGGTCGTCATCAGCAAACCTTCCGGCAGTTGCGGCTGCCTGTCGGCGACATAGTCCTTAACGCGGCGCGCCACTTCGACGGAGCTGTATTGGGTATGGATTTCCCAGCCTTGGGCGGTCTCGCCGTTATGATGCCATTCCGACAGCCGCTCTTCCAGGCCGTCGCGGATCACGGCGACTTCGCCAAGACGCAGTCGCGTGCCGTCGGCATGGGTGCGCAGCACCAGATTGCCGATGCTTGCCGCATCCTGCGCTTTTCCTTTCACCCTAAGCTGCAATTCGCCGGACGGTGTTTTTACCAGCCCGCCGGTCTGATCCAGCGAGGCGCGGCGCACCGCTTCGGTGACATCGTGCAAGGACAGCTGATATTGATTCAGTTTGGCGGAGGCGACCTCGATAACGATTTCATAAGGAATCTCGCCGTAATTGCGCACCCGAAGCACGCCGGGAATCTGTTCAAGGTCGGCGCGAAAGCGCTCGCCGAAACGCTGCAAGGTGAGCGGATCGGTAGGGCCGTGCAACGCCACCCAGATAACGCCGTCATCGCCATTGCGCGTGGCCGGTTGTATGTCGATTTTTTCCAGGTTTTTCGGCAACCGGGGAATGTTTTGAATGCGTCCGCGCAGGGAATTGATGATCTGCTCCTGATCGTAATCGGGCAATATCGATACGCTAACGGTGCATTCGCCTTCGCGAATCGCACTGTCCAGCCGCTTGACGCCCGGCATATCGACGATCGCCTCTTCGATACGGACGCACACCGATTCCTCTATTTCCAGGGGACCGGCGCCCGGATACGCGGCCGTAATATCGATCTGCCGAGGGCTGAAGCGGGGAAAGACCTCCTTGTCCATCACTCTAAAACCGACGATGCCGCCGATAATGATCAGAATCATCAACAGATTGGCCGCAACAGGATTGGAGGCGAACCAGGCCAGAATATCGGAGTGACGATTGGGTGACGAACTACTCATGAGCTAGAGGATGTTACGCACTGTCCACGAAAGACACGAAAAACACGAACAAACGTAGAATTACTGTGTAACGAAGCTCCCGCTTCGCGAGACGGGAAGCTGCGACTGCATGGATGCAGGAGATAGAGCAACGCAGGGAGCAATTGCCGAGAGCTTCCCGCACTGAATTCCCAAGCTGGAGCTTGGGAACTAGCGCAACAGGGGAAATACGCTGTTTGGTAAAGGAGTTCAGATTTTCCATTCATCTTTTCGTGCCTTTCGTGGTTTTCGTGGTTTTCGTGGACTATGCCTTGTAAATAGGTGTTCATAAGTTTCTTAACATGTGTGGGAGCGGCTTTAGCCGCGACAATCGCGGCTAAAGCCGCTCCCACACATGCCAGAAAACTTTTGCCCAACTACTTATCGATTATTCGACTCTGACTTTCATGCCTTCAACCGGCACCTGGATACCGGAGGTCACAATCCGCTCGCCCGCGTTCAATCCCTCTTTCACCAGGATACGATCCGGCTCGTTGCGCAGCACCTCAACATGGCGGATGCGCAGGCGTAGCTCGCTATCGACCGTCAACACTTGCTGGGCGGCATCGATTGCATTTTGCGGCAGCACGAACAGGTTGTGCTGCGCTTTGCCCTGTACCAGCGCCTGCACAAACAGCCCGGCCAGCAGCGGCGGATGACCGTCTTTTTGCGTGTAGGGGTTGATGACTTCGGCGACCGCATAGAGCACGCCGGTGGTGTCGTCCAGCTTTCCTTCGCTGCGCACGATGCGGCCTTCCCAGCTTTGCAAGCCGCCTGCAAAGTCGGCGCTGAGCGTCACCTTAGGACAGGGCGGGGAGGCCGCGCCGCATTGTCTGCCGCCCGCGCCCAGCGGCAAATCGAGATAGGCCAGCTGATCGGTCGATAACGGCAACCTGATTTCGGCAAGATCGGTGGAATAGAGATGGGCGAGCTTTTCGCCGGCTTGGATAGTCTGCCCCAGGCCCGCCAATTTGGTCTGCAAGCGTCCGCTAAAAGGCGCGCGCAATTCGCAGCGACTGCGTTTGATTTGAGCTTGCAGCAGGCCGGCTTCGGCGGCTTTGAGTTTGGCGCGCGCTTCGGCCAGTTGCGGCTCGCGCATCGCCAACGATGTGGCGGTACCTTCGCCCAAGGCTTGCCATTCATTATGCGCCTGCTCGGCCTGGGCTTCTTCCATCGCCAGTTGACGTTTGGCTTCGGCGATTTGTGCTTGGGCTTGGGCGATAGCGTAGTCGTAATCGCGCGGGTCGATGGACACCAACACGTCGTTGCGGGTAAAAAAGCCGCCGGTGACGAAATCGGCATGAAGCTGGATGATTTTGCCTGAAACTTCCGGTATCAAATCGATTTCATTGCGCGGCGCGACGATGCCTTGAGAATGAACGTCGAGCCGCAGCGTTTGCGGTTCGACCTGGATGACGGTAACCAGCGGCACTTCGGCGTTCGGCGTTTGCGAGGCCATTTGGGGACGCGTGGCGATAACGGCCCAGGCGCAGCCGATGCCGACCAGCAACAGCGCAACGGGCAGGAGGATTTTCAACCGGCTATGTTCAAGCATCCAGTGTTTTCTCATTAATAATCAGGTAAATCCAACTAAAACGGGCTAAAAAAATAATGTTCACCACGAAGACACGAAGAGCACGAAGCAATAAAACTTCGTGTTTTCGTGCGAATAAAAAGCTTTACCCCTCGTTCCCACGCGCTGCGTCCCGTATACGCAAGATGCTGGTCGTGACTCGCGGCGCAGAGCGCTCGTCGTTATACACAAGTATCTGCGAGACGCCGTCGTTCTGGCAGGGATGCCGGAACCCAGGCACAGGGAGGTGACGCTTCGTGTTACTCAAGTACCTGTAGAGTCACCAAGTTACCATCCATGGCGCTGGATACCGGCATCCATGCCGGTATGACGACTCTGAAACACACTTGCGTATAACGACGAGCGCAGCGCGTGGGAACGAGGTGGTCATCAAATCCCGCCCCCCAAAGCCAGGTAAAGATCAATACGATTACTGAGCAATTGCCGTTGCACGGAAAGATGCGCGCTTTGGGCATTCAGGGTGCTGCGGTAGCTGTCCAGCAAAGTGAGAATTTCGATCAGGCCCTGGCGATACGAATAGACCGCGAGCTTGCGGCTGGCTTGGGTTTGCTCCACGGCTTCCTTGAGCGCCTGTTCCTGTTCCCTTAGCCAAGATTCTGCGGCCAGCGCTTGTTCCACTTCGCGAAAGGCGTTCAGCGCGGTGCTTTGATAGTGATTAAAGGCTTCTTCGGCGTACGCCTCATTCAAGCGTATGCCCGCTTTCAGGCGGCCGCCGGTAAAAACGGGTTGTACCAGCCCCATGGCTAAATTCCAGGCGACGGCGCGAGGATCGATCAGCTCTGTCAACGCGGGGCTGCTTGTGCCGCCTGCTGCGGTCAGGGTAATCCGCGGCAACAGGGTTTTCTTCGCGCTCTCCACACGGGAATCGGACGCTTGCAGTCTCGACAATGCGGCGATCAGGTCGGGCCGACGCGTCAGCAGTTCCGAGGGCAGGCCCGCGGCTAAAGCGGTCGGCGGCGTCGGCAAGGCTGAACGGTTTTTCAGGCTATTGCCCGGATAGCGGCCCAGCAATACTTCCAACCTGCGGGTGACGATTTGCACTTGATTGCGCGACCCGGCAAGTTGCGCCTCGGCATTGGCCAGATCGGTGAGCACCAGACGCAAATCCAGGCCGCGCGTCAGGCCGCGGGCAAATCGGCCGCGTACCAGTTCGACGATGGTGCGGCGATCCTTGATCGATTGTTCGGCGACCTCGGCCTGAAGATTGGCCTCGATCAGCTCAAAATAGCTTTGCGCGGCGCGCGCCGCCAGGGACAGCCCGGCGCCGCGATAATCGGCGGCTACGGCTTCGGCTTCCTGCCCGGCCGCTTGTTGGGCGGCTTTGATGCGTCCCCAGACATCGATTTCCCAGCTCATGGTGAACAACGCTTCAAACGCGCCGGTCTCGCCGCTCGGCAAGGCGTCGCGCCGGTATCCCGGTGCAAAAAATAACTGCGGCCAACGCGCCGCGCCGTCGATACGCGCTTGTTCCCGCGCCGCATCGACGCGCGCGGCGGCGGCTTTCAGGTCGTAGTTATGGTTCAGCGCATCATCCACTAATGCGCTGAGCGCGGGGTCGGCAAAGACGCTTAACCATTGCGTTGCGATGGGTTTGCCGGACGATTGCCCGCTTGCCCATTCCAGCGGCGGCTGGGTCAGGCCGACGGCATTGCGCTCAGGCGCTGCCGCGCAGCCGACCGCCAGCAATAATACGGCGGTGCAGATTGAAACCCGAACGGGCAAATTACTGCTCCTCGGTCACAAAGGCTATTTTGGCAATTCCGGCGTGCTGAACGGTCGCCATCACTTCGGCGACCTTTGCATAAACGACGTCCTGATCGGCATATAAATGCAGGCCGATCTCGGGGTTTTTCAGCAGCTCGTCTTTCAAGGCCGTTTCCAATCCGGCAAGATCGGCCATCGGCAGTTTGTTCAGCGTTATCAGCCCTTGCGCATCGACGCCGAGCTGTAGCGGTTGTTCCTTAATGTCCGGGGTGGTCGCAGCGGTTTTCGGCAAGGTCACATGCACCGACTGGGTGAGCAACGGCGCGGTCACCAGCAAAATAATCACCAACACCAACATCACGTCGACCAGCGGCGTGACGTTAATATCGCTCATCGCGCCTTCGTCTTCGGATTGCGGTTTAAAAGCCATGTTTATGCCTTGGCCTGACTTAAGGCAATATGCAGGAAGCTGGTGACGAAATTTTCCAAACCGGCGCGCTGCTGTTTGACCCGGCGCAGGAAAAAGTTGTACGCCAACACCGCAGGCACGGCGACGGCGATACCGATTGCGGTGGCGACCAGCGCATCGCCGATCGGGCCTGCGACGACGTCCAGGCTGGTCGAGCCGCTGGCGGTAATCTCATGCATCGCATGCATGATGCCCAATACCGTGCCGAACAGGCCGACGAACGGCGAAGTGCTGCCGATGCTGGCCAGCAGGGTCAGGCCGCTTTCCATCAGGTGCTGCTCCTTTTGCATCTGTATCTGCAACGAGTGTTCCAGCAATTCATCCGGAGCGCCGATATACCTAAGGTGTTTACCGGCAGCGTGTTGGCTTTCGCTGAGCCAGGCAAAACCCTGCTGCGCGATGCGGGCCTGCGGACCGATGGCGGTATCTACGGGTACCGATTCCGCTTGCGTTAAATCGGCTGCATCCCAGAACGCGGCGTTAAAACGGCGGTTGCGATAACCGTTATTGGTGAATTCCCAGAGTTTAAAAAGAATCACTGTCCATGTGGCTACCGAGAAAGCCAGCAGTGTGTACAAGGTACCGTTGATGATGACTTCCGGCGCAATATGAGTGGGCATTAAGGTCTCCTTTTTTAGTTATTCAAAACAAAATTAATGGGTACGACGACCGAACTGGACACCGGCGTGTCGCCTCGCTTGGCGGGAATAAATTTCCATTTTTCGACCGCCTCGATAGCGGCTTCGTCGAGCACGTCGTAGCCGCTGCTGCGTTGCACGGTAACTTCTTCGCTGTCGCCTTCGACGGATACTTTTACCAGCAGTCGCACCGTGCCCTCCCAGCCGCGGCTGGTGGCGACGCTTGGGTATTTCGGCTTGGGATTGGAGCCGTAATTGGCGTTGAAATTCGCTTCGGTAAAGGGCGCGGTCTCTGCCGTCGCCTTGCTTGAGGTATTGGCGGCAGCGCTAGCGGCTACCGGAGCCGGCGCAGATTCAACCTTTGATGGCGCAGGCAGCATTTCATCGGCCATAGCTAGCGGCTTTGGAAGCTCCATTTGCTTGCGGATAACCGGCTTCTTTTTAGGGAGCGGCTTTTTTTCCGGCGGTTTTTTAGGCTCGACCGGTTTAGGCTGCGCAACCGGCGCAGCTGCCGCCTGTTGACTCGGTGCGGAAACCAGCGACACCTCCATGATCATCGGTTGCGCCTTAGTAACAGGTTCGCCGGGTTGCAGCATCCGAATTGCCGCCCATAGATGCAGTAACAGCACTAAGGCCAATAACAAAGCACCCATTGAGCGCGGCTTTTCCTGGCCTGTTAAGGCTTGAATCAGCGCTTGCATTTTTTGCGCAGTCGGCATGGCCGCGCCGTCCAACGGCGTTAACGTAGCGCCTTCATGGCTATTGAATAAATACATAGGGAAATTGTTTTGCTATCAAAGCACATGTTCGGGCGGGCGGCTTAACAACGCCATCAACCGCTCGAGTTTTTCATCGACTTTAGCCACATAATCTTTCAGTTGAACCAGTTCGCCTTGAAGGTCGTGGCTATTTTCATGAACATGCTGAAAATGCACTTGAAAATATCGAGGCAGGGGAAATAAATCGATTAAATCATCCTCCTTCTTAACCTCTCGATTTTTAGATGTCTTTGCAGGGCGCTTTACCCCCTTCGATTCTTGTGCCAGTTTGAGTGTTTTCACAGCGTCTTCCTCATGTCGTTAGTTTGTTTTTGTATCAGTCTTCGCGTTTATCAATTAGGGTGAAATAAGCGTCATAAATTCTCTTTGCCGGCAAGTCCTCGATCATCATGCTTACGTCTAAAAAACCATCCCTGGATAAGGTCTGTCATGCCTGACATAAAATGAGGAAGACAACGAAGCCCGGAATTTGCAGCGTCTAACTGAACAGCCGGTTTTAAGGGGAAAACAACAAATTACGAGCTTCAACTATAAGACGTTTCAGGCGCAAGAAATCCTCACCTAAAAGATAAAAAAATTTAAATGAGTTGAGGCGGCGGAATAAGGCTGGATACCGGAACAGCGTTATGCCGTTCCAGTATCGCCTAAAAGCTATCGTTAACCCGACAAACGGGCGCGGTCGGATCGGTTGCCTGCCGATTGCAATACTTCCGCGCCCCTGGCGTTCATAAGTAATCGAGCTAAAGTTTTCGGGTATTTTGGAGTGCAAGCTCTGCTTGCAAAGCAGGCAAAGCCTGCACTCCGGCTTTAAACAAGAGCTGGAAACTTATATTCAGGCACTTAAATAGCGGATTGCCAAGAAGACTGTAACCCGGCCGCCTAAAATTGCAGCCTCACCGATCCCATAACCGAGAGCGGCTCGCCGGTATTAATCGAGTTACGCCCATAGCCGGCCCCCGTGTAATAGCCCTTGTCCAACAGGTTATTAAGATTCACTTGGGTGGTCAGGCGTGTTTTGCCTACGGGTACCGTATAAGCCGCCATTGCATCCATCGTGGCATAGCCGGGCAAATCGACGGGGCTGTAATTATCGCCATTGCGCTTACCGACCAATACGCCGCCGAGTCCTGCTTTAAAGCGCTCGGTGAATTGATAGGTTCCCCATAGACTGGCCTGGTTTTCAGGGACATTGATAGGACGCTGACCTAGCAGCGCCGCATCGGCCTTGACATAACGGACATCGGTAAAAGCATAAGTCGTAACCAAATTGAACTGTTCGGTTACCTGACCTTTAATATCCACTTCTATGCCGCGGCTTCTGGCTTTGCCCGCGGTAATCTGGAAGCCGGGATGATCGGGATCATTGGTTGTCATATTGGTTTTATCCAAATGATAGAAAGACACGGTGGTAGCCAGTCTTTTGTCAAAGAATTCGGTCTTAAAGCCCGCTTCGTATTGTTCTGCTTCTTGCGGTTTAAAATTTTGACCGGAAAATGAGATGCCGCCGTTTGCCGAGCCTAACGATTGCGTGTAACTGCTGTACAACGACAGCCATCGCCAAGGCTGGTAAAGCACGCCCACGCGCGGGCTGAATTTTTGGTCTTCCTGGTCGCTGTAATTGGCTTGGGCCACTGCAAACGAACCATTGTCATTAAAATCGGCCCCCGTGCCGTAACTGACCCAATCGTAACGGCCGCCGCCCATAATATGCAGCTTATCGAACAAGGTGATTTGGTCTTGAAAGTAAGTGCCGAACCTTTCTTCTTTACGCAAGTAATTCCAGTTGAAAGGTTGGGCGTCGACTGTTGACTGATTAACGACGTTATAAACGGGATTAAAAATATCGATTGTCGGTAAGTCAAAGGCGCGGTCAGCGCCATAATTACCGTAACGGTTATTCGCGGCATCGTAGGTGTTGTGGTAATAATCCCCGCCAAAAAGCGCTTCGTGCCTGGATTCCAGCAGCTTAAAGTTTCCTGTCAGATCCAGGTTGGTGGAATAGGTTTCGGTGTTGGCGGGTCCTGTGATAATAAAGCGATTCAGGGTGCGGTTATCCGCTTGCAGGCCATCATTGCCGGTATCGTAATATTGAATATCCTGGTTTTCCCATAAAAACCGGTTTTTTAGCTTCCAGTCATCGTTGAGTTTGAATGCCCAGTCGTAAGCCACCAAGGTATTATCGAGGGTGGTCGGTTTAGCGCCGTCCTGGTAACTACGGCTTAACGGCACGGCGGCCGGACGAGTTCCGATAGACGGAATGCCCCAGTCATTTACTTTTTTCTCGTGTTTATGTTCCAGTTCGAGATTGGCTTCAAAGCGATCATTGGGCCGCCAACTGAGCGTAGGCGCAACAAAGTAACGCTCATTGTTGATAAATTGTTTAAACGAGCCAATATCCTGATAAGAAAAGTTCAAGCGGTAACGTAATTTACCGTTCTTATCGATAGGCCCTGTGGCATCGGCAGTGGTGCGGTATTTATCATAAGAACCGAATTGTTGCTGAACCGAGTATTGGGCGGTATCCAGGCCTTTTTTAGTCGAATAATTGACCAGTCCGCCCGGTTGCGCCCGACCGTACAGCATAGATGCGGGACCTTTAATGACTTCAAGTTGTTCGATGTTAGCCGGGTCGTAATTGCCGAAATTGCGCAGCAAACCATTGCGATAAGTGTCGCCATTATTCTGAAAGCCGCGAATAATAAAATTTTCGTAAACATCGCCTGAGCCGTGGTCGCGCTGTACGCCGCTGACATTCTTAGTGATGGCATCGACAATGTTAATGGCTTGCTGATCGTCTATGAGTTTTTTCCCTACCACTTGAATGTTCATCGGCGTTTGCATGATCGGCGTGTCGGTTTTGGTGGCCGCAAAGGCGTTGGGTACGGCATAGGCCTGACTGTCAGGATCATCGGCATCATGCCCCCGCTTGCCGACAACATTCATCTTCGGCAATGTTGTCGGCTCCTGCTTAGACGAGGACGGCAATTTTTCAATCACGACGGTATTATTGCCGGTCATCCGGTAGCTCAAGCCGCTGTTGCCCAGTAACTGTTGCACTGCGGCTTCCGGGCTGTATTTGCCGCTCAGGCCTTTACTTTGCAAGCCTCCGGCAATCGCCGCGTCGTAGACCAGTTGCAGTCCGCCGGTTTCCGCCAGCTTGTTCAGCGTAGTCGCCAACGATCCGGCCGGGATGTTGTATTGCCGACTATCGGCTAACGCGGCGCCGGGTACGCAAACGGCAATCGCCGCGCCGAGTATTGCCGCCGATGCGTGGTTGGTAAGGCGGCGCTTCCCAAAGGCGGTTGTTCTTCTCAATGTCATGAATGTCCCTCTATGCTGTTGTTTTGTGAATAACAGTTAATGTGACGCATGGACTGCGCAAAACAGGAGGTGAGGGAGGGAAG